>CAJUPQ010000102.1 GCA_910588505.1 uncultured Hungatella sp.
AAATTGTGGTATTAGGATTATCATGGATCTTGTCGTGAACCATACTTCGGATGAGCATCCGTGGTTTGTGGAAGCGAAAAAATCGAAGGAGAATCCGTCGGGTTTGTCTGTGTTCCTGCGTCCGGTATGCTGAACTTTTTGATTGGTACGGCTATTTCTGCTGCGGCAGGATTTATCTTTACATATATCATGTCAAATATGAAGAAATTCAATAAAGAGCTAGAGAAAAGAGAAGCTGTTGCAGAAGAAAAGGCAGATACGTCTGTGGACATTTTTCCGATAACAGAGAAAGGCGTGATCTGCAGTCCGCTGACAGGAAAAGCGATTCCGATGAGCGAGGTGCCGGACGATACATTTGCCGCGGAAGTATTGGGGAAGGGAATGGCAGTCATTCCTTCGGAGGGGAAAGTGGCAGCACCCTGTTATGGTGTGATCTCTGCGCTGTTTGATACGAAACATGCCATTGGCATTACAACGAAAGACGGAGTAGAATTACTGATTCATGTGGGCGTCAATACGGTAGAGCTTAACGGAAAGTATTATGAGGCTCATGTGGCACAGGGCGATCAGATAAAGCCCGGCCAGGTGCTTCTTACGTTTGATATCCAGAAAATCCAGGAAGCAGGTTATCCGGTGTCCACTCCGGTAATTATTGCCAATACACACGATTATAAAAAGGTGGAGGGGCTGAAGAATGGTGAGATTCACTGCATGGAGCCGCTTATTAAACTGGAGGAATCATGATGGCAGATAAAAAAATTGTATTTTTAGATATCGACGGGACATTTACTGTCCCGTTGGAAAAACCGACGGAGCTTGCGTCAAGGGCAGTACGGGAGGCAAGAAAAAATGGGCACAGGATTTTGATCAGCACAGGGCGTAATATGCCGATCGTAAGCGAGGATGTTCTGGAAGTAGGATTTGACGGTGTGGTTGCCAGTGCGGGAAGGCATATAGAAATTGACGGGAAAGTAATCCGTGACAGTGTACTTCCGGAAGAAACCATTAAGAAGTGCCTGGAAATTTTTCATCGATTTGGGATTTATTGCCGCATAGAAAGTCCGGAGGGGATTTATATTGATGACAGCCTTCAGGAAATCCTCACAAGCGCAACGGCAGAACTGTCAAATTCGGAGTTAATCCGAATGAAGAGGGAACTGGATTCGGATGTGGGGGTAAAACCGTATACGGAATATCCTCACAAGGGAGCATATAAGCTGGGCTTTATCTGTACGGATCTGGCCGACATTGAGAAAACAAAACCGTATCTGGAGCAGGAGTTTCATTATGTAGTGCATCCTTATGCAGAAGATGCGGACTGCTATAATGGTGAGATTATACGGAAGGATATGGATAAGGGCGAGGCCATGGAACGTGTCTGTGAATACTATGGTGCGGATATGGCAGATACGGTTGCCTTTGGCGACAATATGAATGATCAGCAGATGCTGGAATATGCGGGGGTTGCCGTTGCAATGGGGAATTCCAGCCAGGAATTAAAAGACTGTGCAGATATTGTCTGCGAGAGCGTTGAGGAAGATGGGGTTTATTTTGAATTTAAGAGAATGAATCTGATATAGGAGGGGCTGCGGTGAGATTCTAAGCCGCATAAACTCGGAACATTCTCAGAAATGATTTAACACGTTAATGCAAAATAAGGGAGATAAAGCTGCTGAAGGAAAAAGTAACCGATGTTGCGTCGGACAGACAGCGGGATTATTTTTACAGTAATCGCCAATTTCCTCTTGAAAAATTCTGTTTTTCAATATACAATATAATCGGCAGAAATTTGGATTTACCGGCCTGGATTTGTTAAATTTCAAACAAACAGATCCGGCCAAACTATTTTATAATGGAGGACAGCAAAATGAGTAATTCAGCACAAACATCAGCAAGCAGCCGCATCCACATGCTGCTTGATGAGAACAGTTTTGTTGAAGTCGGCGCCTATGTGACAGCCAGGAGCACAGACTTTAACATGACAGACAAGGAAACACCTGCTGATGGTGTGGTGACCGGATATGGGACCATTGACGGCTGCCTTGTGTATGTGTACAGCCAGGACGCGGCCGTTTTAGGCGGTTCCATGGGCGAGATGCACGCAAAAAAGATCTCCAATATCTACGATATGGCCATGAAGATGGGCGCGCCGGTCATCGGGCTGGTGGACTGCGCCGGTCTGCGGCTGCAGGAGGCTACGGACGCGCTCAACGGATTTGGAGAGCTGTTTTATCATCAAACCATGGCCTCTGGCGTAATTGTGCAGATTTCGGCCATTTTCGGCACTTGCGGCGGCGGCATGGCGGTATCTTCTGCCATTGCGGACTTCACGTTTATGGAAGAAAAGAAAGCAAAGCTATTCGTGAACTCGCCCAATGCCATTGATGACAACTATGCAGGCAAATGTGACACCGCATCAGCTGCCTATCAGAGTGAGATGGCAGGAACTGTGGATTTTACGGGGGACGAGGCGGAAGTTATAGGAGCGATCCGCTCTCTGGTATCCGTTCTTCCGTCTAACAACGAGGAGGACATGTCCTACGCGCCCTGCGAAGATGACTTAAATCGGGTCTGCGAGGGCTTGGAGAACTGTGTGGAGGATACGGGTATGGCCCTGGCTTCCATTTCCGATGGCGGCTTCTTCATGGAGATGAAGAAGGATTACGCCCCGTCCATGGTGACCGGATTTATTCGTCTAAACGGCAGCACCGTAGGCTGCGTGGCCAACCGCAGCGCCGTGTACGGGGAGGACGGAGAGAAGGCGGCAGAGTATGCCCCTGTGCTAGGCGCCAAGGGCTGTCGGAAGGCCGCCGAGTTTGTAAACTTCTGCGACGCGTTTAACATTCCCCTGCTGACTCTGGTTAATGTAACCGGATATAAAGCGGACAAGTGCAATGAAAAGACTTTGGCTCAGTCGGCGGCAAAACTGACCTATGCTTTTGCCAATGCCAGCGTGCCCAAGGTGACGGTCATTATAGGACAGGCCTACGGCACCGCGTACCTGACCATGGCCAGCAAGTCCATCGGCGCGGATATTGTCTACGCGTGGCCGGACGCGGTCATCGGCATGATGGACGCCACAGCGGCTGCCAAGATCATGTACGCGGACGAGATCAGGCTATCCGACGACGCCCCGGGACTGATCAGGGAGAAAGCGGCCCGGTACCGCCAGATCCAGTCCAGCGCCATGGCGGCGGCAAAGAGAGGCTATGTTGATGACATCATTGAGGCGAAAGATACCAGGAAGAGGGTCATTGCCGCGCTGGAGATGTTGTTCACAAAGAGAGAGGATCGTCCATCCAAGAAGCATGGCACGGTCTAAGGATGAGGTGACAGGCATATGAAACAGTTTAAGAAACAGGTATTATCCGTGCTTTTGATGGCAGCCTGCCTTTTTGCGCTGACAGCCTGCACGGCCGAAGTCGTGGAGACTAACGTAGACGCGGCCGAGGCCCAGGGGCTTCAGTCCGTTGCCCAGGCGATGGTAGAGGAGTTTACGTCCGCGCCGGAGGCCAATGTGGAGGATGCCATCAGGCAGTACCGGGAAAACGACATGGAGCAGATCGCGGCAGGACTGGAAGGCTACTTAAGCGTCAGGAAGGATCTGGGAGCTTATGTATCCACAGAGGACGGAACGACCATAAAAGGAGAGGACGGCTACACCATTACCCTGAACACGGTATTTGAGAAGAGACCCTGCCAGTTTGTCCTTACTCTGGACAAGCGGATGGAAAACATCACGTCTTTGTCCTTTACCCCTCATTACACCATGGGGGAGAACATGACCAAGGCAGGCCTTAACACCCTTATGGGTATGGGGACCGTATTTCTGGTGCTGATCTTTATCAGCTGGCTCATCAGCTGCTTTAAGTATATCGGGAAGTTTGAGGGCAAGATGAAGCATCCCCATCCCCCGGCACCCCTAAAGACAAAGCCGTCAGCGTCCGCAAAGCCCCAGACTCCGGCTCCCGAGGAGAACCTTGCAGACGATTTGGAGCTTGTGGCAGTTATCACGGCGGCTATCGCGGCCTCGGAAGGCACGCCAGCGGACGGGCTGGTGGTCCGCTCCATCAGGCGCGCGCCGGGCAACAAATGGAAAAGAGCATAATCAATCAGGAGGATTATTATCATGAAAAATTATACCATCACAGTAAATGGCAATGTATACGAAGTAACCGTAGAAGAGGGAACATCCACCGGCGCGGCCCCGGCCCCGAGAGCGGCAGCTCCCGCGGCTCCAAAAGCAGCCCCGGCTCCGGCTCCCAAGGCGGCAGCGCCGGCAGGCGCGCAGGGTTCCGTGGCAGTTACCGCCCCCATGCCGGGCAAGATCCTTGGCATTAAAGCTCAGGCCGGCCAGGCAGTGGCAAAGGGCGAGGCGATCATCGTCCTAGAGGCCATGAAGATGGAAAACGAAATTGTGGCTCCTTCCGACGGGACCATTGCCACCATCGAAGTGGCTGTGGGCGATTCTGTAGAAGCAGGCGCTACTCTGGCTACTTTAAACTAGGACTCTGCAGCTTGTATGAACGCAGATTCCGGATGGAGGGATTGACATGGAATATATAACAAGTACATTGGGGAATCTTCTTCAGCAGACAGCATTTTTGAACCTGACAGGGGGCAACCTGATCATGATCGCCGTGGCCTGCGTGTTTTTGTACCTGGCGATCAAGAAAGGATTTGAGCCTCTTTTGCTGGTTCCCATTGCTTTTGGTATGCTGCTTGTTAATATCTACCCGGATATTATGGAAGACGGAGGACTTCTCCACTACTTCTTTTTGCTGGACGAGTGGAGTATTCTTCCTTCCCTGATCTTTATGGGAGTCGGGGCCATGACGGATTTCGGTCCCCTGATCGCCAACCCGAAAAGCTTTCTTTTGGGAGCGGCGGCCCAGTTTGGCATCTACTCCGCCTACTTTATGGCGATCTTTATGGGCTTTAACGACAAGGCGGCAGCGGCCATCTCCATTATCGGAGGCGCTGACGGCCCCACATCCATCTTCCTGGCAGGAAAGCTGGGACAGACAGGCCTTATGGGCCCCATCGCCGTGGCGGCATACTCCTACATGGCTCTGGTGCCCATTATCCAGCCGCCTATCATGAAATTGCTTACCACAGATAAGGAGCGGAGGATCAAGATGGAGCAGCTTCGTCCTGTTTCTAAGCTGGAGAAGATCCTGTTCCCCATCATCGTTACTATCGTGGTGTGTCTTATCCTGCCCTCCACGGCTCCCCTTGTAGGTATGCTGATGCTGGGCAACCTGTTTAAGGAGTCCGGCGTTGTGGGACAGCTGGCGGAGACTGCTTCCAATGCCATGATGTACATCGTGGTCATTCTTCTGGGGACTTCCGTAGGCGCCACCACCAGCGCAGAGGCGTTCCTCAACTGGGATACCATTAAGATCGTACTCCTTGGCCTTATCGCCTTTGCCGTAGGCACTGCCACAGGCGTGCTGTTCGGAAAGATCATGTGCAAGGTTACAGGCGGCAAGGTGAACCCGCTGATCGGTTCCGCAGGAGTGTCGGCAGTACCTATGGCGGCCCGGGTATCCCAGAAAGTGGGAGCGGAGGCTGATCCTACCAACTTCCTTCTGATGCATGCCATGGGACCAAACGTGGCGGGCGTAATCGGCACCGCCGTGGCGGCAGGTACGTTTATGGCTATCTTCGGCGTAAAGTAGAAACAAATTTAATTGAAAATAATTTGGAGGTAATATAATGGCAGTGACAGAAAAGAAACCGGTCAAGATCGTAGAGACAGTCCTCCGAGACGCCCATCAGTCTTTGATCGCCACCAGGATGAGCACGGATCAGATGCTGCCCATCATTGAGAAGATGGACAAGATAGGTTACTACGCCGTAGAGTGCTGGGGCGGAGCTACCTTTGACGCTTCCCTCCGCTTTTTGAAGGAAGACCCCTGGGTGAGACTTCGTAAATTAAGGGACGGGTTTAAGAATACCAAGCTCCAGATGCTGTTTAGGGGCCAGAACATTCTGGGATACAACCACTACGCGGATGATGTGGTGGAGTACTTTGTGCAGAAGTCTGTGTCCAACGGCATTGACATTATCCGTATTTTTGACTGTTTAAACGACCTTCGTAACCTTCAGACCGCGGTGAAGGCGGCCAACAAGGAGAAGGCTCACGCCCAGATCGCCCTGTGCTACACTCTGGGCGACGCTTACACCATGAGCTACTGGAAAGATATCGCCAAGAGAATCGAGGACATGGGCGCGGATTCCATCTGCATCAAGGATATGGCGGGCCTTCTGACTCCCTACGCGGCCCAGGAGCTGGTGACGGCTTTGAAGAGTTCCACCAGTCTGCCTATTGATCTGCACACCCACTACACCTCCGGCGTGGCTTCTATGACGTACCTAAAGGCAGTGGAGGCTGGCTGCGATATCATCGACACCGCCATGTCCCCCCTGGCTTTGGGAACCAGCCAGCCGGCCACCGAGGTGATGGTGGAGACTTTTAAGGGTACGGAATACGACACAGGTTATGACCAGATCAAGCTGGCCGAGATCGCCGATTACTTCGCGCCCATCAGGGAGCAGGCTCTAAAAAGCGGCCTTCTGAATCCAAAGGTGCTGGGCGTCAACATCAAGACCCTCCAGTACCAGGTGCCCGGCGGCATGCTGTCCAACTTAGTCTCCCAGTTAAAGGAGGCAGGCCAGGAGGACAAATACCGGGAAGTTTTGGAGGAGATCCCCAGAGTGCGGAAAGACTTCGGCGAGCCGCCTCTTGTAACCCCGTCCTCCCAGATCGTCGGAACCCAGGCGGTTATGAACGTCATCGGCGGCGAGCGCTATAAGATGGTGCCAAAGGAGTCAAAGAAGATCATGCTGGGCGAGTTCGGTCAGACGGTAAAGCCATTTAACCGGGAGGTGCAGAAGAAGATCATCGGCGACGAGACCCCCATCACCTGCCGTCCCGCGGACCTGATCCCGCCTCAGCTTCCCCAGTTCGAGAAGGAGTGCGCCCAGTGGAAGCAGCAGGACGAGGATGTCCTGTCCTACGCCCTGTTCCCCAAGGTGGCCGAAGAATTCTTCAAATACAGAGAAGCCCAGCAGACCAAGATCGATCCTGCGGTAGCCGACACGGCAAACAAAGCATACCCGGTGTAACCGTTTTGTGTTTCAAGACACCTGAGGATCTATCTGATCTTGCATTGCCCTGCTTTTGCCGGTGAGAGTCCCGCTGCCGTCCGGATGAATTTTTGCCATGAAGAGGAGACCATTTTTCGTTCCCTGCTATGTCTGGCAAATCTTAAACCTGGACGGCAGCGGGACTCTCACCGGCTCCGGGGCTCTCCGTCCTAAGGCTTCAAGCCTTCCAATTATTTAACATTTGCTTACAATTCCACTTCGAATCTGTGAACTTTTTGGGGTTATGGTTGACATATGACCTGAAATATCCTTATAATGGCAGTAATGTTTTTCCAAGGAAAAGGTTATAAGGAGAAAAACCAATGAGAAAACGAAAACTCAAACAGGCACTGGCGGCAGTGCTGGTCCTGTTTATGACTATAAATTACGCGGGAGGTTATCTGGGCCGGTCCCCGTCTGTCAGCTATGCCGACACGGCCACCGTGACTGCCACCAGCCTGAATGTGCGCAGCGGGCCGGGAACAACCAACCAGGCTGTGGGAAAGTTAACCTACGGCTCCTCCGTCAATGTAGTGGGACGGACCACAGGCAGCGACGGCAAAGTGTGGTATCAGATCCAGTTTACGAAAAACGGAGCCCAGGCCACCGGCTACGTGCGCTCCGACTATATCAAGTTTCCTACCACATATCAGTCTGACGGTAATTTTGAGCAGTATCTGTCCAACCAGGGATTTCCGGAGAGTTACAAGCAGGGCCTTCGCCAGCTTCACGCGGAATATCCCAACTGGGTATTTACGGCCCAGCACACGAATCTGGACTGGAACGACGTGATCAACAACGAGAGCGTGGTGGGAAGGAATCTGGTGCCCGGGACAAGCCCCACCTCCTGGAAATCCATGGAGACGGGAGCGTATAACTGGGAGACCAACACCTGGCCTTCCTTTGACAGCGGCAACTGGGTGGCAGCTTCCAGGGAGATCGTCAGCTATTATATGGATCCCAGGAATTTTTTTGACGGGAAGTATATCTTTCAGTTTCTCCGCCATAAATATAACAGCAACATCCACACCATAGACGGTATCAACAGCATGGTCCAGGGCACGTTTCTGGACAATAATGCCAGTGTCAGCGGCACCTTGTCCTCCGGCGGCAGCGGCCCCGGTGTGACATCCGGCGGCAGTTCACCGTCAGGCGAAAACGTAGGACCGGGATTTACAGGGGCATCTAATTCAAACAGCCAGACCTTTGGAAGTTCAGGCCCCGGAACAAACGGAGGAAGCCAGGGGAAAGTACAGCCCGGAGTCAGTCCGGGAAGCAGCGGCGGCGGGAGCGGTTCCTCCCAGGCGCCGGGAAGTTCCGGAGGTTCAGGTTCGGGCAGTCAGACACAGAACAGCCAGGGACCAGGGAGCGGAGGAAGCGCAAGCGGCGGTTCCGGCAAGGTACAGGCCGGGGTCAGCCCCGGCGGAAGCGCCCCCCAGTCCGGCGGAAACTCTAATGTGAGCCTTCAGGCGCCGGGGGCTTCTGTCAGCAGAAGGGAGACGCTCCGTGTGACTACGGCCATAGGTCCGGGTATGACGGCGGGACCGAACGGAAGCTCGCCTTATGGCAGCACAGGCTCCTCTGCGTCCTACGCGGAGATCATTATGAACGCGGCGGCCCGCTCAGGGGTAAACCCCTATGTTTTGACAGCCATGATCCTGCAGGAGCAGGGAAGCCAGGGAAGCAGGGGAGTCTCCGGGACTGTTGCGGGATATGAAGGTTACTACAACTTTTTTAATATAGAAGCTTACAAGTCCGGCTCCCTGGAGGCCATTGAGAGGGGACTGTGGTTCGCGTCCCAGTCAGGAAGTTATGAGCGTCCATGGAACAGCGTGGACAAGGCCATCTTAGGCGGCGCCATGTATTATGGAGCCAACTATGTGGACGCAGGACAGGATACCTTCTATTTAAAAAAGTTTAACGTTCAGGGAACTAACCTATACAAACACCAGTATATGACCAATGTGCAGGCGGCGGCTTCCGAGGGGGCAAAGCTGGAGGAGGCTTACAGCGCTCAGTTAAAGCAGCTGGCCCTGGAATTTAAGATTCCGGTCTACAAGAACATGCCGGATTCCCCATGTCCTCAGCCTACCTCAAACGGCAGCGCCAACAACAAGCTTTCCGGTCTGAGTATAGACGGCTACAGTCTGACGCCCACCTTCAGCCGGGACATCACATCTTACAATGTGATCGTAGGTTCCGGGGTTTCAAGCCTCAATGTGAGGGCTACGGCTTTGGACTCCACCGCGTCCGTGACGGGAACAGGAACCGTCACACTGCCGGAGGGCAATACGGATATCACCATACAGGTAAAAGCCCAGAA
>CAJUPQ010000103.1 GCA_910588505.1 uncultured Hungatella sp.
TCAACGCAGCTATGAAGGCAGCTTCTTCCGCTTCCTACGGCTACAACGAGGATCCCATTGTTTCCTCTGATGTTATCGGCATGAAGTATGGTTCTCTGTTTGACGCGACTCAGACCATGGTAGCTAAGATCGCTGACGATCTCTACGAGGTACAGGTAGTTTCATGGTATGACAACGAGAACTCCTACACCAGCCAGATGGTTAGAACAATCAAATACTTCGCTGAACTGTAATCTTTTGCAGGACAAGCGTAACGGTTCAGGCGCTGGACCGTTACAGACAAGTTATATCAGTGATCCAGCCAAGGGTCCGGTCCGTGGACCGGATCCTTGTTTATGTTTCGGGGCTCTATCCGTTTTCCATAATAGAAAAGAAAAGACAAGTTGAAAGGGGCATGATTACCATGTTAAATAAAAAGACCGTAGATGATCTGACCAATCTCCAGGGCAAGAAAGTATTAGTCCGTTGCGATTTTAACGTACCGTTAAAGGACGGCGTTATCCAGAATTATAACCGTATTGACGGAGCCATCCCCACCATCAAGAAGCTTCTGGACCAGGGCGCCAGAGTGATCCTTTGCTCCCATCTTGGCAAGCCAAAGGGAGAGCCGGTTCCGGAGATGTCCTTAGCCCCGGTTGCCCCCGCGCTGAAAGAGAGACTTGGCGTGGAAGTGAAATTTGTCGATGATCCGAAGGTCACAGGCGAGGAGACAAAGAAGGTGGCCGCCGAGCTTAAGGACGGCGAGGTTCTTCTGCTTCAGAATACCCGCTACAGAGGGGAAGAGACCAAGTACGGCAAGGATGAGAAGGCGGACGCCTACGCAAAAGAGCTGGCTGAGCTCTGCGACTGCGGCGTGTTTGTAAACGATGCTTTTGGTACTGCCCACAGGGCTCACTGCTCCAATGTAGGCGTGACAAAGTACACCAAGGAGAATGTGGTCGGCTATCTGATGGAGAAGGAGATCAAGTTCTTAGGTCAGGCTGTGGAGAACCCGGTTCGTCCTTTCGTTGCCATCTTAGGCGGCGCCAAGGTTTCTGACAAGATCAACGTGATCAATAACCTTCTTGACAAGGTTGACACCCTGATCATTGGCGGCGGCATGGCTTATACATTTGCAAAGGCTCAGGGCCAGGAGATCGGCAATTCCCTGTGCGAGGAGGATAAGCTTGATTACGCTTTAGAGATGGTGAAGAAGGCTGCTGACAAAGGCGTGAAACTGCTTCTTCCTGTTGACCATGTTGAGGGCAAGGAGTTTAACAACGATACGGAGCGCAAGGTTGTTGACGTGATCGACGCGGGATGGTCAGGATTCGATATCGGACCGAAGACCATCGAGGCATACAAGGAGGCGCTGAAGGGCGCAAAGACTGTTGTTTGGAACGGCCCCATGGGTGTGTTCGAGTTCTCCAACTTCGCGGAAGGTACTCTGGAAGTCTGCCGCGCGGTTGCGGAGCTGTCTGACGCTACCACAGTGATCGGCGGCGGCGATTCTGTAAATGCGGTCAAGAGACTGGGCTTTGCTGACAAGATGACCCATATCTCCACCGGCGGCGGCGCTTCTCTGGAATTTTTGGAGGGCAAGGAACTGCCAGGCGTAGCTGCAGCTGACAACAAATAAATACAGGTATCAGAACAAGACAAGAAACAGAGGGGCCCAGGCGCAAGCCTGGCCCTGCAGATGGAGGATAACATGGCAAGAAAAAAAATTATCGCCGGCAACTGGAAGATGAACATGACTCCAACCGAGGCGGTTGCGCTGGTGAATGAGTTAAAGCCATTGGTGGGCAATGAAGATGTGGACGTGGTGTTCTGCGTGCCTGCTATTGACATTGTCCCTGTTGCCGAGGCGGCAAAGGGGACTAATATCCATGTAGGCGCCGAGAATATGTACTATGAGGAGAAGGGCGCTTACACAGGGGAGATCTCTCCCAACATGCTGAAGGACGCAGGCGTGGAGTATGTGATCATCGGCCATTCCGAGAGAAGAGAGTACTTTAAGGAGACAGATGAGATCGTCAACAAGAAAGTTTTAAAGGCTCTTGAGCACGGCATTACTCCCATTCTCTGCTGCGGCGAGACTCTGACTCAGAGAGAGCAGGACATCACCATTGACTGGGTTCGCCAGCAGATCAAGATCGCATTCCAGAACGTGACAGCGGACCAGGCCAAGACGGTTGTTATCGCTTATGAGCCCATCTGGGCCATCGGAACCGGCAAGGTTGCCACTACAGAACAGGCCCAGGAAGTTTGCGCGGCGATTCGTGTGTGCATAGGCGAGATCTATGACGAGGCTACGGCAGCGGCGATCCGCATCCAGTATGGCGGCTCCGTGTCAGGGGCAAGCGCTCCGGAGCTGTTTGCCCAGGCAGATATCGACGGCGGACTGGTAGGCGGCGCTTCTTTGAAGCCTGATTTTGGTAAGATCGTGAATTATAACAAATAATTGAAACTAAAGAGCTGATGATTCCGGTGTCCGGCCATCCTTTTTATGGGGATGGCCGGACACACTGTATATACAGCTGGCGGTTTATGTGAAATGAAAAGAGAAAGGTATACATCTGTGGAACAATTGATCGGGAGAACTCCTTTGCTGGAGCTGACGCGCCTGGAGGAGAAGCTGGGCCTGAAAGCCAGGGCGCTGGCAAAGCTGGAATACTTAAATCCGGCGGGCTCTGTGAAGGAGCGGGTGGCCAGAAGCGAAGGCGTGCTGGTGGGCATCTCGTGGGGGCCGCGGCCTGGGCGGCATTGGAGCTGGCTAAGAGGGGAAGATGATCGCGGCGCTTCTGCCGGATACGGGAGATCGGTATTTGTCGGCGGGGTTGTTTGATGAATGATGGAATTTCGAGCACTATTTACGCTGACGCGTGTTTTGCCTGCAGCCTGGAAGCTGGAGACAAATTACAGCAACAGCGGCATAAAGGCGGAAAATCATGGAAAATGTAAAGATCCTTGTGATTGAGGATGAGACGGATATAAGAGACCTGCTGCGGATGAATCTGGAGGCGGTGGGCTATGAGGTGGATACGGCTGCGGACGGAGATGAGGCGGCGGAGAAGATCCGCTGCCAGGGAACGGAGATTAACCTGGCCCTGACGGATGTGATGATCCCGGGGCCCGACGGGTTTGAGCTGTTTCCCCTTATGGAGGAGAGAGGGAGTTTTATGGGGAGTAGAAGGGCTTGGGCGGCTGTTCCTGCGCAAAGTGGCAGAATAATAAAATTGCTGTTTAGTTGAGTCGAAGTAGTTGTTCCTGATTTTATCTTTGATCTCTCCTGTCAGCATTCTTTCAATACTTGTGTTGTCATAAAGCTCATGAGATAGTAACCATTCAAGATTTCGGATCAACCGCAGATTGGAATCACGGGCGATCTATGACAACACTCTTGCGGAGTTGAAAAAATCCGAGCGGCAGAACGCGGAATTTCTGTCCAATGTGTCCCATGAGATCCGGACTCCCATTAACATGGTGCTGGGGATCAGCGAAGTCATATTGGAAAAAAATATTTCCCCCGATATCCGGGCAGACATGCAGTCTATAAAACTGGCGGGCAAGCGTCTTTCCAATCAGATCGTCAATATGCTTGATTATACGGAGATCATGGAAGGAACTCTGATCCCAACTAAAGAACCATACCGGATCATTTCCGTACTTAACGACCTGATCACCATGACCGCCATGCAGAGCGGCAAGCAGCATCTGGAAATGGTATTTGATCTGGACCCAAAGATCCCGGCGGTTCTTATCGGAGATGTAGAAAAAATCTCTCATGTTCTGAAGATCATTGTAGAAAACTCCATTAAATTTACGGAAGAAGGCGGCATTAACGTATATATCCACTTCCGGCAGGAAAGCTATGGGGTTAATCTGATGATCGACATCTATGATACCGGAATCGGCATGACCGATTCCCAGCTGACCCAGATGTGCGATGATTTTTATCAGGCAGATTCCGGAAGCAGCCGATTTGCGGGAGGGCTTGGGCTTGGCCTTCCCATTGCGCGGGGGCTGCTCCATGCCATGGGCGGATTTATCCACTTTAGCAGCTCCGAACAGCAAGGTCTGCAGGTCCACATCACCATTCCTCAGGGAGTGGAAAAAGATACGCCGGCCATGATCGTAACCGACCCAAAACAGCTTTGCATCGCATGTTACTTCCGTCCTGAGAAATACAACAGCGATGAAGTGAAACGATACTATGACAAAATGATCTATCACATGATGGAGGGACTTAATCTTGACGGGTATCAGGCCCACAATTTTGAAGGTCTGGTGAAACTGCTGAATACCCGCCCTCTGACCCATGTATTTATCGCTCAGACAGAGTATGAGGAGAATCATTCCTATTATGAAGATCTGGCAAACAAACTTCAGGTGGTCATTATCGCGGACCGTGATTTTACTTTAAGCAGGCACAGTAAACTTTTAGTGATCCGCAAGCCGTTTTTCGCCCTCTCCGTGGTAAATCTGCTTAACGGCGAGGTAGAAGAAAACGGATTTGGGGAAGCGCAGGCTGCGGGCCGCAAGCCCTTCTCCTGTGACAAAGTCCGGGTTCTCGCTGTCGATGATGAAGAGATGAACCTTGTGGTAGCCAAGGGTGTTCTGGGCAGCTACAACATACAGGTGGATACCTGCCTAAGCGGAAGGGAAGCTGTGGAGCGGTGTTCTACTACGGACTACGATATTATTTTCCTGGACCATATGATGCCTGGCTTTGACGGCGTGGAAACCATGAGACAGATCCGGACCATTCAGGACGGAAAATATAAAGATCTTCCCATAATCGCGCTTACCGCCAACACCATCAGCGGCGCAAGGGAGATGTTCCGCAACGAGGGCTTTACGGAATTTATACCAAAACCAATTGAACGCCCTGTTCTGGAACGGGTGCTGCGCAAGGTGCTGCCGGAGGATCAGGTGCAGTATGAAGAGATGCCCGTAACCCCGGAGGAAGCTCCTTTGCCGGACCATGCCGGATCTCCAAAACCATCTGCTCAAACGGAACCTGAGGCAAAAAATTATATCCGTAAAAAAGGTTCCTCGAAAAAATCCGCCCGTAAAAAGGGCTCGCCTATGAATATATTTTCGAAACGCGGCAGATCACAGCAGCGGGTGTCAGAAGTTGACATACCAAAAGCCACTGCTCCGGAATACGACCTGCCCGAAACCGGCCAAACCAATGATAATGTTTCAAAACGCGGCAGATCACAGCAGCGCATCATGGAGATCGATATACCAAGAGCCACTGCTCCGGAGTACGAGCTGCCGGAAACTCCCATACCCAATGATCCCATCCCAAAAGACAGGATCTCAAAGGGCAGTATTTTGAAATACCGCATCCCGGTATACAGTATTCCAAGAGGCAGAGACTTTAAGGACTCGGTGGGAAGATACCGCAAAACGGAACGAGATCTGCCGGAGGATACTCTGACAGAATACGGATCCGCAGATCATAACGATCCACAAAAAGGCGGCTATACGGATCCCGACGGCTTAAGCGAAGGCCCGGCAAATAATGATCCAGCGGATCAAAACATATGGGACGCAGACCTGAAGGAAGGCGCTTACACAGACTTTGATGAGTCGCAGGAACCGGATGAAGACGATCTTACGGATTACGATGCCCCGGACGCTGCTCCGGAAGAAGACGGACTATGGGATGATGATACCCCGGACGACAGCTCCGGACTTTCCCTGTCTGCCGATGCCTCCCAGCCTTTCGCCCCTCTCTCCCGCGTAGGCATAAACGTGCAGCTTGGGCTGGATTACTGCTGCGGGGAAGACGGATTTTACATGGAAATGCTCGACATGTTCTATACCCAGGCCGAGAAAAAGAAAAGCGAGATCGTTGCTCTGTACGACGCGGCTGATTGGGACGAATACACGGTCAAAGTCCATGCGTTAAAAAGTACATCCATGACCATCGGCGCGGAAGGTCTGGCAGAACAGGCCAGGCTGTTGGAGCAGGCCGGAAAGACCAAAGATATCGACTTCATCCGGCGCAACCATGACGCGCTGCTGCGCCTATACGATGAGATCTGCAAAACCATTGCGGAATTATAAAGGAGAAACAGGAGGAAAGATCGGTGTGTTGAAAAAGTGGTTTGAACTTATCTATGACCATAAGATCAATCTGCGGGAACGATTGTTCCGCGTAGTCACAGGCATCTGTATGATCGCATTGACGATCATACTGCCTATGGGAAGGACTCCTTTGAATCTGCTGATCCTGGCCGTAAGCCTTGGGCTTATATCTGTTATTGTAAAGATCAGTATTCGAAAGGAATGTGTCCATGCAGGAGCCACCGCCATTACCGTCCTGCTTCTGGTGCTTTTCCCCATAAGCTTTTTTACGGCAGGCGGTTTTTACAGCGGTATGCCGGAATGGTTTGTGCTCTGCTTTATTTACATCAGCCTGACTCTGGAAGGACGGCGGAAAGGCTTTTTTTTCCTGCTGTGTACGGCGGAGACTCTGCTATGTTACTATATGTCCTTTTATTATCCGCAGTATATGGCGCAGAACACCCAGGCCAACTCCTTCTTTGATTCCGCCTTTTCCGTTGTGCTGGTGGGAATTCTGACCAGTGTGCTGCTGCTGTTCCTCACTAAGCTTTACGACCAGGAGAACGAGCTTTCCAGACAGCAGAAAAAGGAGATCGAGGAGTTAAACAAAGCGGAAAATCATTTCTTTTCCAGCATGAGCCATGAGATTCGAACGCCTATCAATACCATCATCGGATTAAATGAGATCATCCTGCGCAAAACGGATATTCCCGATGATGTGATCGAAAACGCGAGAAATATCCAAAGCGCCAGCAAAATACTGCTTACGCTCATCAATGATATCCTGGATCTGTCCAAGATCAAATCCGGAAAAATGGAGATCATTAACGTTTCCTACGAAACAGGCGCCCTTTTTTCCGAGATCGTCAATATGATCTGGATCAAGGCAAAGGAAAAAGGGCTGGAGTTCCGTCTCCATGTAGACTCCTCCATACCAAGTATGCTCTGCGGGGATGAGGTCCGCATCAAACAGATCCTCATCAACCTTTTGAATAACGCGGTAAAATACACAAGCGAAGGCTCCATCACGCTTTCCGTGCGGTGTGAGCGGCTGACACTGAACAGAGTCCGGGTCTGGTATACTGTCCATGATACGGGCCAAGGTGTAAAAAAAGAAAATATCCCCTATATTTTCAACGCGTTTAAGCGGGTAAATGAAGAGAAAAACCGCCATATCGAGGGAACGGGGCTGGGTCTTAGTATCGTACACCAGTTAGTGGAGCTGATGGGCGGAGAGATCAGCGTTGACAGCGTTTACACAAAAGGTTCTACGTTCCTTGTGATGCTGGAACAGGATATTGTGGACGATAAGGAGTTGGGGACCTTTACGCTGACCTCCCGGGTAAGGTCCCGGGACGGGAAAGCCTACAAGCAGAGCTTTGAAGCGCCGGATGCCCATATTCTGGTGGTGGATGACAATGAGATGAATCTGATGGTGGTGAAGAAGCTGCTTTCAGAGACAAAGATCCAGCTGGATACGGCATTAAGCGCCGCCGAATGTCTAAAGATGACCCAAAACCAGCATTATGACGCCATCCTGATGGATCACCTGATGCCTGAGATGGACGGGATCCAATGTCTCCACGCCCTTCGGACACAGCCCGGCGGATTGTGCCAGGATGTTCCTGTGGTGGCGCTGACAGCCAACGCGGGAAGCGATAATCAGCTTCTTTACCGAAGAGAAGGTTTCAGCGGCTATCTGGCCAAACCGGTCAGCGGCTCATTGCTGGAAGCCGCCGTGTTAAGTATCCTGCCAAAGGAACTGGTAAAGATCTACGAGGATCCCACCCAGTCAGAGATCGGAAAAGATATCCTGATCTTTGAAAAAGCCTTGCGGACATTTCTCGTCATTACAACGGACAGTGTCTGCGACCTTCCGGAATCCCTAGTAAATGAGTTCGGCATCCGGGTATGTCCTTACTATGTCTTCACAGACCATGGACGGTTTATGGATGAGGTGGAACTGAAGGCGGATGAACTGCTTTCACACATAGCTCTAGGGAAAAACGGCACCTCCCAGCCTCCCAGTGTGGAAGACTATGAACATTTTTTTGCTCAGAGACTGACAGAGGCCCAGAACGTCATCCATATCACCATGGCAAAGCATACCAGCGGGGGATACGCCAACGCTATGGAAGCTGCCAAGTCCTTTGAAAACGTAACGGTGCTGGATTCCGGCCATCTGTCCAGCAGCATGGGCCTGGTAGTCCTTTACGCGGCTTCTATGGCGGAAAACCATGCTACAAAGACGGATATTGTCAATGCCGTAAAGAAATTGAGGCGTTACATTTCTTCCGCGTTTATCATTGACAGCACCCATATGATGTGTCAGGCAGGCCATATCCCAAAACATATTGAGGTGATTTGCGACGCCCTGCTTCTGCATCCCATCATTGCCCTCCGCAACAGCAAAATGGTGGTTAACGGCGTGGAGATGGGGAATTTTGCCCGCATTGCCAGACGCTATGTCCGAAAGGTACTTCTTAACACCAGGAACATTGACCGCCGCATACTGTTCATTACCTATGCGGGTATGGACTCCAAAAAGCTTAAGTATATCCAGAATCTGGTACAACAGTATTGTCCTTTTGAGCGGGTGTATTTACAGAAAGCTTCTTCTGCCATTGCCAGCAACTGCGGCCCTGGTTCTTTTGGTCTTCTGTTTATGAAGAAGACGGATCTGACTCTGTCTTTATCCGACGCGTCGAAACCGGATACGCCGGTCTGATCCTTTGATAAAAGGGGCTGTTGCGCGATTTTTAGCGCAACAGCCCCTTTTTTCATCCGGCCGGATCCAATCAAGCGCCTTGTCCCACTGGGTGTTCCGAAGCGTCCTGATTCCCCTGGAACAGTTAAACAGGGAAACGAGGAAGATCCGCAACGGAAACCTGGAGGTTGAGGGATGGGGAGAACCTGTGATAGAGAAGAGCTTTGATCCAGATACATATGGCTCTTTAACAAGGGGGACGCAGACAGAGGAATCGTGCTGTGGAGTGCTGTCTAATATGTTTATACAGAAAAATAAAACAGCAGATCAGATCCGGCAAAATATAATTGTAGTCATCAGGGCTAAAATGTGTTATACTATAGACATGCAATGATTCTTTTCTATGAACAGAGGAGACAAAGTGCGTATCCCCAGGGAACTACGCAC
>CAJUPQ010000104.1 GCA_910588505.1 uncultured Hungatella sp.
CGCATCCGCGACGACAACTTCAAATATTTTACGATTTGAAGATAAAACCTCGTTTGGGCTTTCTGCCCCAAAGCCTCATAGTTAGGTATGGCTCTCTCTATGTTGGCAATGCGGATCTCCAGATCTTTGATAACCGGCTGATAATCGCTCCTGCATTGCTCCAAAGACTCCTCCCTCCGGCTTTTCTCCTCCTTCTGCCCCTCAAGGCTTTCCAGGCACTGCTCCACATTTGCCCTGGTATCCTCATACACCTTCTTTGCCTGGGAAAACAGAGCCTCCTTAGGCCGCACCCTGTAAAATGCCCGGTCGGCCCGCCGGGTCTCCTCCTCCAGCCGCTCCATCTCCGGCTTTCTCTCCCACAGCTCCTCCAGAAACTTTTCCTTCCCGGCCAGCTCCTCCAGCTTGGCGTTTTGCGCCCTGGCGCTTCCCAGCTGTTCCCGCAGGCCGTTCTCCCGCCCCTGCCGTTCCTTAATCTTCTCCTCCAGGCCTTTTACTGCCTCTTCGTCCTGCCTTGTAAGCTGTCGGAGCGCCTCCTCCAGCCCGGAGTGACCTGGGGTGTAAATTTCCCTGTCCTCCTCCGAGATCTCCTGGGGCCATAAAAACCCCTCCATAGCCCTGACGATCTTGTCGCTCCCCTCCTCCCGGCGCCGTCTTTCCAGTTTATTTCTGGCCCTGTCAAACAGCTCCTGGTAGTACACGTAAACCGAATTGTCAAAAAGCTCCCCCAGGATCTTATTTTTCTCATCGCTGTCAGCATCCAAAAATTTCTTAAACTCCCCCTGGGCAAGCATAACGATCTTGCGAAACTGTTTCGCGTCCATGCCCAGAAGCTCCTCCATGCGGCCCGTCACCGCTTTCGGGTTTTTGATGGGAGCCTTATCCTCCTCCCAGAGCTGGGCCTTCTGCTGGGCTTTGGCGTACTCCCCTGTCCCCCTGGTCTTCAGATAATGGAGGGTTCTCTCCACCACATGGGTTTTCCCCATATGCTCAAAAGTCAGCTTCACCACCGTGTCCACAGACCGGTCCACGTGATCGCAGTGCATCATCTCAAAGGTCCTGGATCGGTTGTCCCCCTCCCCGCTGGCCTCCCCGTACAGGGCCATCATGATCCCGTCAAAGATGGTGGTCTTTCCCGCCCCCGTATCCCCGGTAATCAGATACAGGTTGTGGTCAAACACCCGAAAATCAATGGACGTCCACTGGGCATAGGAGCCAAATGCCGTCATCTCCAAAATAACCGGTCTCATCCCCTACTCCTCCTGTCCCAAAATAAATTCCACCAAATCGTCCGCGTCTCTCTCCACAGCCTCCCGCATCTCCTCTGCCCCCGCCCCGCTTCTGGCCCGCTCCGCCGCAAAGTGAAACAGCTCTGTCTCCTTCTCGTCCGGCTCCTCGCCTGCCTTCCGCTCCCGGTACAGCTCGGTAAAATATTCCTCTACAGATTTTTCCTCTCTCCTGCCTGTGCCTCCGTTCCCCGACAGGGCGCCAAACTCCCGAAACTCGGAGGTGAACTCCATGACCACGCTGCCCCTCTTTCCAAACAGTTCCCTGAAAAATGCCGATATCTCCGGCGTCACTCTTCGGTCCGTTATGACGATCCGCACGTATTCTCCCTCCGCCCTGCGCTCTTCCTCCTCCCGCTTTATGTCCTCATAAGTTCCTCTGATCTCCCGCATAGGGTGAAGAGGCGCGATCTTTATGGTCTCCACCTTGACCTCGCTTCCCTTTGGCCCCAGCTCCACAAGCAGCGGCCCTTTGGCCGGCTGTCTCGTCTCGTCAAAATGGTAGCACAGAGGGGACCCGGCATAGCGGACCTGGCTGCGCCCTACAGGGTAGGAGGAGTGGATATGGCCAAGGGCCACGTAATCAAACCCGTCAAACACCTGATAATCCATCTGCCCCACTCCGCCCACCATGGATTCCGAACCGCCCCGCTCCACCTCCCTGCCCCGGGCAGTCACATTCTGGTGGGCAACAGCCACATTTCGCCTGGAAAAATCTATATCCTGCCTTTCAAGAAGCCGCCTCATGGCTGTCTCATAGTCCCTTATGGATTCATCCCCCAGCCTGTCCGCGGCCATGGCCGGAAACAGATAGGGAATGAGCCAAAAGGTCACCTCCCCCGCTTTGTCCCTCTCAGGGATGGTCACACGGCTCACCGTTTTCTCCATCATCCCCGCCACATAGATGTTCCGCTTAGCCAGAATATCCCCGGCAAAGGCCAGCCTCTGCCCCGAATCGTGGTTCCCCGCCACCATCAGCACAGGGATCTTCCTATCCTCCAGCCTGGTCAGCATGCCGTCAAACACGGTCACCGCCTCCCCGGACGGAGCGCTTCTGTCGTAGATATCCCCGGCTATGACCACGGCGTCCGGCTTTATCTCTTCCACCTTTTCCAGAAACCGGTCCCTCCAAATCTCCTGGTCCTTATTGTCGATCAGGGAAACTCCGTACAGGGATTTGCCAAAATGCAGATCCGCCAAATGTAAAAATCTCACGTCCCGACTCCTTCCTCTTACTCCTCTGCTTCTTTTTCTATTCCTTCACTTCGGCCACACCAAAACAAACTCCTGTTTCACTGTCTTTAGTATAACGAATTTTCCCTGAAAACACAACCTTTCCTCCCGGAATCCTGCCATCCTGTTTTAACAAAATGTTAAAGTTCACGGGGCGGGGAAAAATCGGATGAAAACAGGCGTCAAGCTTGCTTGTAAGGCTGTTTTCATCCGATTTTCCACATCGGGCGAACTCCCGATGCTTCTTGTTTGGCAGAGCCGGACAAGAAGATGCCCACCGTGAACAGTAAGGACAAAATAATCAAGGCCGACAGATTTTTATAATCCGCCGGCCCTGATGCTTTCCTCTTTACAGGGAAGCTCCTTTAACACTTCCCATACTCCGTGGCCTCCTCTCCCCTGAAACCGGATATATCCTCCTTTTATCAGTTCTTCCATGCGATTTCTCACCATGTACACCGAACGCCCCATTTCCCCTGCCAGTTTTCTGGCCGTTGTACCCGGCTCCCCTTTAAGCTTCTCCACGATCCTCCGCCGGTCCAGATACCTTCCTCTTTCCGTCTCCGGCCCAAAAGGATAATCCAAAAATTCACTGATCCCATAATCTTCGTCCGTGTTGTCAGAAGACAGCTCCATCATCTTCATGGAATCAAAACGTATTTCCATCTGCCACTCATGAACCCTGATTTCCCGAATATCCTTAAGCATGTGATTTACAGCCGCCTTTTCCATTCCCCCGTTTTCCAGCCGTTTTTTTATGATTTCTATCCTCTGCTCCAGATTCCGCATTTCCCATTCTCTCCGGATCAATTCATCCTTTTGCTTCCTGATCCCGGCAAGCTCCTGTTCTAATACATCATTCCTTTTCCGGTAATCCTTGTCAGAGATAACCCCTTCCAAAAATTTGGTAAGCAAAAAGTCTTTTTGGCTTTCCAGACGTCTCTCCTCTTTTTCCACCCATTCCCACTGCTGCCTAACAGGCGTATCACCCAGGGCTTTCTTCAGGATCCGAAGGGCGTGATTGATTATGCTGTCTTTATCCTGAGCTTTAAAATCCCAGTATCTGCCGCTTACCTGCTCCAGAAGCTCAAAAACAGTATTCTCCTCCAGATGAACACTGTTGCATCCTCCGTCAAATTCCTTTGCAGCTTTCCTGACCGAATCCCCTCTCCTTTTGTCTTTTCTCCCCTTTTCCAGATAACCGCTGCATTTCCATTCAATCACAAAACGCTCCTTATCTGCACATCCCCGCCTCCACGTTCGATAATAAGGCTTCCCGCACTGTCCGCAGACAAGCTTCCCTGACAGGTGGTACTTTCCGGTACTGTCCCCTTTTAAACCCGCTCCTTTACGTCGAACATGATCTCCCCGGTCGGTCATCGCCTGGTTGGCCCGTTCCCATAGTTCTGCGTCTACAATGGCGGGAACTGCTCCTTCCTTATAAATCCACTGCTCTTTTGGAACCTTTATTGTCTGTTTCGTTTCAAAATCATAGTGAAACCGATTCATGATCATGACCCCCTTATACAAAGGGTTTCGGATGATACGCCCCACAGAAGTTGCCGTCAAAGTACTTCCCGTCCTCTTTACATACCCCTGATTCAGAAAAATATTGGCAATAGCCCGGCTTCCGTATCCGGCCGCGCTGTATTCATAGATCTTTCTGATGATCTGCCTTTCCTCCTCCTCCACCTTAAGAGAGCCGTCACGCTCTTTTAAAAACCCGAACACCCGTGAGGTCAGCATGGCCTTCCCTCCCTCGATCTGGCGGTGCCGGTGCGCGTTGTTGATCTTCTTGCTCAGCTCTCTGCTGTATTCCTCCGCCAGTATTGCCTTAATTCCAGTGATCAGGGCGTCATCCGCAGTATAGAATTTCCGCTCTATGTACATGAAAAGGCGTTTTCCATGGCTTAACATTCTGTCCAAAAACAGATACCAGTCCTTCACATTCCGCATAAGCCGGTCCTGGCTCTTGATGACAATAATATCAAACCTGTCAGCCGTCAGATCATCAAAAAGTCTGTTATACTGGGCCCTTCCTTTGGTGGTAGTGCCGCTTTTCAGCTCCACATATCTGTCCACCAACACCCACCCCTGCTCTCTGATACAGGCTTCGCTCTCTAAAACCTGGTTTTTGAGAGCGTCCGCCTGGCTTTCCTCCTCCGTACTGCAGCGGCAGTAGATAACCGCCCTTTTTAGAGCCACTTATGCCTCCTCCTTTAAAAGCGCCAGGAAACGGAGGTGTTCTTCCGGGCTTACTAGCTTCTCATTAACCAGCAATTTGACGATTTGACTGAGAATCGCTTGCTCCTTTTGACGAAATTGCATATGTGATTCCTCCTTCGGATAATCGGGATTGTCTTCCATATGATTGCCTTTTTTACAATAATATGGCCACTATCCTGTCCTTTTGCTTCCTTCCATAACTATTTTTTTATGATATGGATCCAAATTTGCTTATCTATCACCATCCTTACTATTATATTTTTAATGACATGAAGAGGGCAATAAGCCGAACACAGCTTATTGCCCTCTCTTTTTATTCTCTGATTAAACACACAGTCAAAGAAATGCCAGTACACAGATTATTCCTCCCATATCCAATTCTATCACCCCGTACTCACACCGAAACACCTGTGACGCGTAGATAATCAGATACCCCAGCCCCGCCTTCGCGGACAGAAACTCCCCGATGATCACACCCACCAGGCACAATCCCACATTAACCTTCATATTGCTGATGATCAGAGGAATGGACGACGGGATCAGCACCTTAGTCAGCACATCTCTCTTTGTCCCTCCAAGGGACCGGATCAGCCGGATCTTATCCGGGTCTGTCTGCATAAACCCTGTGTGCAGCGTCAAAATAGACCCAAACACCGCCACGGACACCGCCGTCACGATGATAGTCTTCATATTGTTCCCCATCCACACGATCAGCAGCGGCGCCAGTGCGGACTTTGGCAGACTGTTTAACATCACCAGATACGGCTCCAGAACCTCCGAAAGACTCCGGCTCCCCCACAGGGCCACAGCCGCGGCCACCCCCACAGCCACCACCAGAAAAAAACTCACAAGGGTCTCAAAAAGCGTCACCCCAATATGGTGAAAAATACTCCCGTCTCCAGCCATAACAAGAAAACATTTCCAGATCCTTACAGGGGAACTGAAAATAAAAGAATCAATCAGACCAAGCTGTGTACAAAGCTCCCACAGCGCCAGCAAAAGCACCAGAACCATAGCCCGGCAAATTCTCACCTGCCGTTTGTGCAGTTTCTCCTTGGCAAGAAATTCCTGTTGAGACATGGAAAGGTCGCTCATCCATTTCCCCCCTTTCCTGATTATAGTTTATATTATGTCATGGCCCTGAAATGTTTCTATCCCCCGTCTCTGCGTCCCCTCTGGCAAAAGCCTCGCAGAACCCATCCGGCATACTCCCGTCCTTTGCGTCCTCCTCCCGAAACCACGCCATGACCTGCTCCTCAAAGATCTTCCCCTCCTCGTCCACTTTAACCAGCTGACCGTACCGCTTTCTCTCCTCCGGGGAAAGTCTGCCGCTATACACCCCTCAAACAGCTGCCCCTCTCATCCGTTTGTCTTCAATTCCCTCCACAGCTCATTAAAATATGCCGAAAACTCCGGCGCGTTCCTTCTGGCCAGAGGCCGGTCAAATTCCTTCCCAAAAGAAACCTCCATAACAGCCTTCACCCTGGCCGGCCTGCTGCTTAACACCAGGATCCTGTCCGCCACGGAAATAGCCTCAGACAGATCATGGGTAATAAGGATCGCCGTCTTTTTCCTGGTCCTGATAATGGTACTGATATCATCGCACACCTCCAGCCTGGTCTGATAATCCAGAGCCGAAAACGGTTCGTCCAGCAAAAGAATATCCGGCTTTAAAGCCAATGTGCGGATCAGAGCCGCCCTCTGGCGCATGCCCCCGGAAAGCTGCCCCGGCTTCGCGTCCTGAAACTGTTCCAGCCCATAGGCAGAGAGCATCTCCAGAAGCTCCTCCCTGGCCCTATGGTCCAGCCGGTTCTGGATCTCCAGCCCCAAAGATACATTAGACAAAATACTCCGCCACTCAAACAAATGATCCCGCTGCAGCATATACCCGATAGCTACTCCGCTCTCCCCCCTGGCCTTCCCGTCTATCAAGATCTTGCCTTCCTCCGGCTCAATCAGCCCGCAAAGAAGAGACAAAAGCGTTGATTTCCCGCACCCTGACGGCCCCACGATAGCAAAAAACTCCCCGTCTCTCACATCAAAAGAAATCTCGTCAAGAGCCTTCGTCTCCCCCTCCAGGGCGTGATAAGAATAACACAGATTTCTCACCTCCAGCTTTGTCCCCATACATTGCCTCCTTCTCATACCTGCTCTTTTTGGCAATCCCCGGCCCCGCCTATTCCAGGCTCCGAAGGACTTCCCGTGGTACTCCACATACCCTATCATATGTAACCCGCCCAAAAAAGTACACCTTCTCCCACACCTCCCCTCACATCGCCCCAAACTCCTCCTCATCCCCCTGCCCCAGACTGATGCTCCTTCTGCGGAACGTGGTCAGGGGCATGCCGCACAGCTCCGCCGCCCGCTTGCCCGAGATCTCTCCTGACAGCCACCGGCTGCTCAGCTGCTCAAAATTCTCCGGCAGCGGACTTTTGGGCCTGCCAAACTGGACGCCCCGCAGCTTTGCCGCCTCGATGCCCTCCTTCTGCCTCTCCCTGATATTCTTCCGCTCATTTTCCGCCACAAAGGACAGCACCTGCAAGACTACGTCGCTCAAAAAAGTCCCCATCAGATCCTTCCCCCGCCGGGTATCCAGAAGAGGCATATCCAGCACCACGATATCCACCTTCTTATCCTTTGTCAAATACCTCCACTGCTCCAGGATCTCACCATAATTGCGCCCCAGCCTGTCAATGCTCTTTATATACAGAAGGTCGTCATCCTTCATCTTCCGCACCATCCGCTTGTACATAGGCCGCTCAAAATCCTTTCCCGACTGCTTGTCCACATAAATATTCTCCTGCTGAAGCTTCATTCCGCTGAAGGCCCGCAGCTGCCGGTCCTCCCTCTGTTCCTTGGTGCTGACCCGGGCATATCCATACATCGTTCCCATCATATCCTCCTCATCTTTTGCCGTCCCCCCGGCCATAGCAAAAACAGGGGGGAACTTAACGTCTCCCCCCTATCTTACCCTGTCCTGATTTTACTGACCATAAGTGGATAATATGTCCTCCCGATTTTCGGAAAATGATCGGACCCCCAATACACCAATATCATTAACTTAAGGGTATCGCCAACCCACCTTCGCGCAACAAAAAACAGCGCCCGCCCGGGGCAAACTCTGCCCCGGCTTAGGCGCCGTCTTTCACATTTAGTTATTGATCAGTTTGTCGCTCTCATTGTTCCAGCTGTACAGCTTCCGGATCTCCTGGCCGATCTTCTCAGCCGGATGCTCCGACGCCAGCTTTCTCATGGCCTGGAAATGAACCTGGCGGCCTGCCGGAGACATATCCAGAAGGAACTCCTTGGCAAAGGTCCCATCCTGAATGTCAGACAGTATCTTCTTCATCGCCTTCTTCGTCTCCTCGGTGATGATCTTCGGCCCGGTCACATAATCGCCGTACTCAGCCGTGTTGGAAATGGAATACCTCATGCCCGCGAAGCCGGACTGATAGATCAGATCCACAATCAGCTTCATCTCATGGATACACTCAAAATAGGCGTTTCTGGGATCATAACCAGCCTCAACCAGTGTCTCAAAACCAGCTTGCATCAGCGCGCACACGCCGCCGCACAGAACCGCCTGCTCGCCGAACAGATCTGTCTCCGTCTCCGTGCGGAAGGTGGTCTCCAGCACCCCGGCCCTGGCGCCGCCGATGGCCAGAGCGTAGGCCAAAGCCATATCCAGAGCCTTACCTGTGGCATCCTGCTCCACTGCCACCAGACAAGGAACACCCTTGCCCTCCTGGTACTCGGAGCGGACGGTGTGGCCCGGTCCCTTAGGCGCAATCATGGTCACATCCACATCCTTAGGCGGCTTAATGCAGCCGAAATGAATATTAAATCCATGGGCAAACATCAGCATATTGCCTGCCTCCAGATTAGGCTCAATATCCTTCTTGTACATGTCGGCCTGCAGCTCGTCGTTGATCAGGATCATGATCACGTCAGCCCTCTTGGCAGCCTCAGCCGCGGTGTACACCTGAAAACCCTGGGCCTCGGCCTTAGCCCAGGACTTGCTCCCCTCATAAAGCCCGATGATCACATTGCACCCGGACTCCTTGGCGTTGAGGGCGTGGGCATGTCCCTGGCTGCCGTAGCCGATAACCGCGATGGTCTTGCCATCCAACATAGACAAATTACAATCTTCCTGATAATAAATTCTTGCCATAATAGCTTCTTCCTCCTGAATTTCCTGTTTTACTGAAAGGAACGATACGTCCCTGACTATGTTTAAAGGCGGCTGGACCGGCCGAATACGCTCACAGTATATCGGCCTTTGCAGATACCTTCAGCATACATTGCGCAAGGCAGTACTAGTACATCATTGCATTAATTCCTAAGCAATAGTACTCGCTCTCTACGCCAGG
>CAJUPQ010000105.1 GCA_910588505.1 uncultured Hungatella sp.
TAACCTTAAGCCTTTTTATTTGGAATTTTCAGGGTCTTACATACTGTTCAATCTTTGATTTTCAAGGTCCATAGCTTTCTTTTTGAAAGCCAGCGCAGAAGGAGGGATTTGAACCCTCGCACCGCTATCAACGGTCTACTCCCTTTCCAGGGGAGCCCCTTCAGCCACTTGGGTACTTCTGCTTATACCAATGCCTAAACATATTGTTCACTATAAGGTTGTCCTTAAACGGAGAGGGTGGGATTCGAACCCACGCGCCCTTTCGGACAAACGGTTTTCAAGACCGCCTCGTTATGACCGCTTCGATACCTCTCCAAACGTGCTTTTCTATTCTACATCATCTCTTTTTGTTTGTCAAGCACTTTTTCATATTTTTTCAAGATTTGGAGTTTTTTCTCTGACCGTCATTTTCGCTGGTCTTGTATGCTATCGACGCTCTCATCAAACAGCTTTCGTATTTTATCATCAAAATCAGCGCCTGTCAACCGTTTTTTTCATATTTTCACAAATTTTTCCACTGTTTCGCTGCCGTTCTCGGGGTAGCTGAATTGATGTTTAGTTTAGTGAGCAAAGGGGAGCGAGGGTTGTCGCAGGACCATCCTTCCCTTCTCTGACTGGCATCACGACTACCCTCGCCTTTTGCTCAGTCAAATATACACCAACTCTATTTTTTATGCCACTGATAAAATGCCTTCAGATCAGCCTTCACATCATCCGGCAGTTCCACCTTCTTCACATTGCGGATCGCACCTTCCAAAGCCAGCAGCCTGTGAATACAGGCGGACTCATCAATCTCCTGAATCTTTAACCATGCCTGCTTCGCCCCTGCTGCCTTCAGTTCCTCTACCGTAGTAATCCCTACACGGTTCAGCTGCTCCTCCACCGTCTTTCCTATATTAGGAAGCTTCGCCAGTTCTCCCATTTTATCTCTCCTCCAAACCTGCAGCGGATACACTATGATGCCTTAAAAACACCCCGGCCACCTCAAGGTCCTCCGGAGTGGTCACCTTAATATTCTCATAGCTCCCCTTGATCAGATGAACCTTCTGCTTGGTCATGGTCTCCACCACCATAGCATCATCCGTAATCCCCCGCTCCATGGAAGGGTTCTCAAACAGCCTGTCATAGGCTGTCCTCACCAGACCGTAAGAAAATGCCTGCGGGGTCTGAATCTGCCACAGAGTGCTGCGGTCCGGAGTGTGGGACGCATTCCCTTCCTCATCGGCAATCTTTATGGTGTCCTTCACCGGCATTCCGATGACGCAGGCCTTGTACCTGGCCGCTCCCTCCATAGCCCTACAGATAATATCTTCCGTGACGCATGGTCTTGCACCGTCATGGATCAGGACATCCTGGCAGCCTTTGGCAGCCTTCAGCCCCTCATACACCGAATGATATCTCTCCCTGCCGCCTTCCACCACTGCGACGACTTTTCCAAATCCGTAAGCCTCCACAATCTCCTTCCTGCAAAACTCCGTCTCCCCGGCCCCTGTAACCAAAATTATCCTGTTTACAGGGCTTCTCTCAAAAGCTGCCAGGGCATGACAGATCAAAGGACAACCCTCCAGCTCCAGATACTGCTTGTGAATCCGGCTCTCCATCCTGCTGCCCTTTCCCGCCGCCAGCACAATGGCGGTCACGTCCCGCCTTTCATCCACTGTATTCACCCCGCTTCCGACCATCGCTCCAAACCCTGCCGTTCTCCGTTCCGGCCATCGTCCCATCCTTTAACTTCCAGGCAAAAAGGGAAAATCCTACCTCTCCCCCAACCGCAGATTCGGCACCGCGTTCAGATCCCACCCGCTTCTGGCTCCCTTCATATACTCATAGTATCCGGCAGCGCCGATCATGGCCCCATTGTCCGTACACAGCACAGGCGACGGGTAGTAAAGCTCTATTCCCGCCCGCTTACAGGCCCTTCTCATGCCGGCCCGCAGAGCCGAATTGGACGCCACGCCGCCGGCCATGGCCACCTTACGGTATCCAAGTTTTTTAGCCGCGTCCACGGTGTGGCTCACCAGCACGTCCACCACAGCGGCCTGAAAAGAAGCCGCAAGGTCCGGAACACAGATCTCCTCTCCCGTCATCTTGGCATGGTTCATGTAGTTGAGCACCGCTGATTTCAAACCGCTGAAGCTGAAATCATAGGGCGCTCCCTCCACCTTTGCCCTGGGAAAACGGATCGCCTCCGGGTTTCCCTCCCTGGCTGTCTTGTCCACCTTCGGCCCGCCGGGATAACCCAGCCCCACGGCCCTGGCCACTTTGTCAAAAGCTTCACCGGCCGCGTCATCCCTGGTCCGCCCCAGAATCTCAAACTCCCCGTAATCCTTCACCACCACCAGATGAGTGTGGCCTCCCGACACGATCAGACACACAAAGGGCGGCTCCAGATCCGGATGCTCTATAAAATTCGCCGACACATGGCCCTCAATATGGTGGACTCCCACCAGAGGTTTGCCCGCCCCGTAGGCAATGGCCTTTGCCTCCGCCACGCCCACCAAAAGAGCGCCCACCAGCCCCGGACCGTAGGTGACCGCCACAGCCGTCATCTCCTCCAAAGCCATATGGGCCTCCTCTAGGGCAGCCTCAACCACCTGGTTGATCTTCTCAATATGCTTTCTGGAAGCAATCTCCGGCACCACGCCGCCGTACAGCGTGTGGAGCGCGATCTGGGAGGAGATCACATTGGACAGAACCTGCCGCCCGTTTTTCACCACCGCAGCCGCCGTCTCATCGCAGGAGCTTTCGATGGCAAGAATATAAACATCCTCATCTAACCCATTTTTCCTCATAGCCTACTCCTCATCAAACTCCAGCTCAACGGTCCGTCCGTCTTTCGCGGCCACCGCGGCAGGAAAAATAGACTTCACCTTGTCCATAAATTCCTCCGGCCTGGTGAGGGACGGACTGTAGTGGGTTAGCCACATGACCTTTGGCCCGGCCTCCTTTGCCAGCTTAGCAGCCTCATAGAAGGTCATGTGCTTGTACTCCCTGGCCTTGGCCTCCTTGCCGTCCTCCCCGTACATGCCCTCACAGATAAACAGATCCGCCTCCCTGGCATACTCCGCGATCACCGGAACCGGCCTGGTGTCCGTGCAGTACACCACCTTAAGCCCTCTCCTGGCAGGCCCCATGACCATATCCGGGGTGTAGGCGCTGCCCTCCCACTCTATGGACTCCCCCTTCTGAAGGCGGTTCCAAAGCTTCACCGGGATATTACTGGCTTTTGCCCGGTCCACGTCAAACTTTCCCTTCCTGGGAATGGACAAGGCGTACCCGTAGCAGACCACATTGTGGTTCACCCGAAAGGCGTCAATCTCATAAGGCCCCAGCCGCAGATGCTCCCTGGCCTCCGTCAGCTCCACAAACCGAAGCCCGAAAGGCAGCTCCGGCGCGATCATCCGCAGAGCCGAAACCACCCGCTCCAGACCCTTAGGTCCCACCAGCGTCAATGGTTTTGTCCGCTCTGCGTTGCCCATAGTCAGAAGCAGGCCCGGAAGGCCGCTGATATGGTCCGCGTGGTAATGGGTAAAACAAATCACATCAATAGGTTTGGGACTCCACCCCTTCTCTTTCAGGGCAATCTGAGTCCCCTCCCCGCAATCAATCAACAAACTGCTGCCTTCGCACCGCGCCATCATAGACGTCAACCACCGGTAAGGCAGCGGCATCATACCTCCTGTTCCCAGCAGGCAAATATCCAACATAATAGAAGTCTCCAATCTTTCCGAAAATACGCGTTAAGTACCCCTATATCCTATCAGATATCACCCGAAATATCAAACCCTAACTACAAAAATTCCCTGATTTCTTTCACCTCAGCCGAAATGCGGAAATTCCGCAAAATCTCATCATAACATTCTTCACACAGATCAAACCGGTGGGTCTCACCATCCTTCTCCGAAAAGTAATCCCAGGTATGCTCCACCCCAAGGCCCCCTTCCCGCAGAATCCCGTCCTTGACCGCCAGCTTTTTTCCGCAGCAATTACAGATTACAGTTTCCAGTTCTCCGTTACTTTTGTATTTCCTCATCTCATTCTCACCTTTCTTGAGTCCACATTTCCCTAAGCGCCTGACCATACCCCTTCGCTCAAACCATGTCCCATCCCAAAGACATGAGCCAAAAGAGACTCCGCCCCATCTGCGCCACACAAAAAGGGGCAGCCACCGTCTTAGTGGATACCCCTACATTATAAAGGTTTCTGGCCCGTTTTTTAAGTGGTAAATGTTTCATATATCCCGCCGCCACATGATGATGGCGTCCTCCGTAGGCTCCCTGTAATAGTCCTTGCGCCGCCCTTCCTCCGAAAAACCGCAGGATTCATACAGGTTTATGGCCTTTTCATTGTTGACCCGCACGTCCAGGGTCATATCCCGGACCCCTTTCTTCCTGGAATAATCTACCATGGCTTCCATTAATTTTCTGCCGTATCCTCTCCTGCGAAAGTCAGGATGAACCGCCACCCTCTCAATTTCTCCCTCATCTGCCACCATGCGGAAATTGGCGTAGCCCACCACGCTCCCCTTCTCCTCCACCGCCACAAAGCGGTACAGTTCATTGGAAAATGCCTCCTCAATGGCATTTTTCGACCAGGGAATGGAAAAACAAAGCTCCTCCAGCCTGGCCACTGCCTCCAAATCCTCTCTACTGACCCATCTGACCATGTTTTTCCTCCATCTCCCGCTCTGCCTGAGATTTCCTCAAATAATCCGGAACCAGGTCCGCCGCTGCTGTTGTAATGCCCTTTTTTAAGTACTCCATGCCAAGGGCCGCCACCGCGGCCGCCCTCTGACGATTGTGGGAGCTGGGGGCAAAGTCAAAGGGAACCTTAAGGGTCTCCTCAATCACCCGGCGGTTTACCGGCACCCCGTCTCCCAGAAAGATCACCGGCTCCCCCAGCTCCTCCAGATATTCTATCAATTCTTCTATGGCCATGGCGCACTGCCCCTTCACCACCTCAATACCCCGGTGCATGTGGTACAGCCCTGTGTAGACCTGGCTTCTCCTGGCGTCCATAATGGGACACACCAGACCGTCGCTTCCCCACAGATTAAAGGCCATGGCGTCCAGGGTAGGCACGTGGATCAGAGGCTTTTTCACGGCCAGCCCCAGCCCCTTGGCCGTGGCCGTCCCGATCCGAAGCCCGGTAAATGACCCCGGCCCCGCCGCCACAGCGATGGCGTCCAGAGTCCCCAGATCCAGCCCCACCATCCTCACGATCTCATCGATCATGGGAAGCAAGGTCTGGGAGTGAGTCTTTTTAAAATTAACCGTGTACTCCGCCGTCAGTTCATCATCCGTGACGATCGCCGCCGACGCCACCAGGGACGAACTTTCGATTCCTAATATCTTCATGATCTTTTTCTTTCCTCCACTGTAATCTTCCGATAGTCGAACCCTCGGTTCGGATCCTTCCCAATCCGTATCCACACCGCATCCTCCGGCAGTATCTCCCTGATCAGGGACGGCCACTCAATCAGGCAGACCCCCTCCCCGAAAAAGCAGTCCTCATACCCGATCTCCTCCATCTCCTCCACATCCCCGATGCGGTACACGTCAAAGTGGTACAGAGGCATCCGCCCGTCCTCATACTGCTGCAGAATGGTAAAAGTGGGGCTGTTCACCGGCCCGCCGACTCCAAGCCCCTGGGCAAACCCCTGGGTAAACACGGTCTTTCCCACCCCCAGATCCCCTTCCAGGCAGTACACCGCCCCGGGTACGGCCTTAAGGCCCATGCGCCTCCCCAGTTCAAAGGTCTCCTCCGGTTTTTCCGTCTCATAGATCACTGTCCTGTTATCCACATCCGCACCCTCTCTTCCAGACTTTTCTTCCAGTCTTCCGGTTCTATAGTCCTGTGTACCGTTCGTCCTGCAAGACGCCTCTTTTCGCCGTCCTGTCTCATGATTCGTATCTATAGGTCCACACCAAATGTCGGTAACTTAAGCGAATCCTGCTTTTGCCCGATAGGAGTCATATCCTGTCAGGGTGAAAATTGTCAACACCCGACGGGGTGGTGACCTGCGCACACATCCGTGTGCTTCCTTACCCTGACAGGACATGACTCCTATCGGGCCAGCGACAACCTTAAATTGACGACATTGGCTCACACCCGTTTCAGCCGTTCCTTTGGCAGCACATCCCGCAGAAATCCCGTAAACGCCTCCTTCTCCCCTCCCAGAACCTGGTCGGAGATCAGGTACGCCCGAATGCTGCTCATATACAGAATGTAGATTCCGGGAATCCGCACCACTTTTGTCACCTCATCCCAGGCCACCTCCATGGACTGTTCTCCCTGGGACACGGTAAAACCTTTCTTGTCAAACGCCATATCCATGGCCGTCTTCAGCCGGTCATTTCCCGCCTGTTTTAAGGCCTTCAAAAACAGGAGCCCTGGCTGCCACACCGTAAACATCATGACGCACGCCAGCAAAAGCAGCCGGTACGCCGTCCCCGTCTCCCCCCATTTCGTCACCAAAAGATACAGGGAGGCCAGGGTAAACAGCACGTTAAACACCAGAAGATACCCCTTGTTGGCGTGGTACATGGAAAATTTCCACAAATCCTTTGCCTGCATCTGAATATGAAACCGAAAAGTCTGTTCCTGCACCATGGTCCACCTATCCTTTCATTGTCAGGGCAATCCGCTTCTTTGCCAGGTCCACGCTTAGCACCTTCACTTCCACAATATCCCCCACGCTGACCACTTCCATGGGGTGCTTAATATACCGGTCCGTCATCTGGGAAATATGTACCAGCCCGTCCTGATGCACCCCGATATCCACAAATGCCCCGAAATCGATCACATTGCGCACCGTACCTTTCAGCACCATGCCCGGGGTCAGATCTTTCATCTCCAGCACATCCGTCCGCAGAATAGGCCTTGGCATCTCATCCCTTGGGTCCCTGGCCGGCTTCTCCAGCTCCTTCACAATATCTCTCAGGGTCATCTCCCCGATATTTAACTCTCCGGCCAGCTTGCCGTAATCCCCGATCTTTTTTCCGATTCCCTTAAGGCCTCCGGCCCCGATCTCCTCCGGCTCATACCCCAACCGTTTCAAAAGGGTCCTGGCCGCCTCATAACTCTCCGGGTGAACGCTGGTGCCATCCAATGGGTTTTTGCCCCCCTGAATCCTCATAAATCCCGCACACTGCTCATAGGCCTTCGGCCCCAGTTTGGCCACTTTAAGAAGCTGGTTCCTGCTCTCAAAGGCCCCGTGCTCCTCCCGGTAGGCCACAATATTCTTAGCCAACGCCTTGCTGATGCCGGAAACGTACTCAAGAAGCGGCGCGGAAGCCGTATTCACATCCACACCCACCTTATTTACACAGTCCTCCACTACCCCGGAAAGGGCCTCCCCCAGATGCTTCTGGTTCATGTCATGCTGGTACTGCCCTACGCCGATGGACTTGGGGTCGATCTTTACCAGCTCTGCCAGCGGGTCCTGGAGGCGCCTGGCGATAGAGGCCGCGCTCCTCTGCCCCACGTCAAAGTTTGGAAATTCCTCCGTAGCCAGTTTGCTGGCGGAATACACGGAAGCCCCCGCCTCATTGACGATCACATACTGCACCCGCTCCGGTATCTCCTTCAAAAGCTCCACGATCACCTGCTCCGACTCCCTGGAAGCCGTGCCGTTTCCAACGGAGATCAGGGAAATATGGTAGGTCTTGATCAGCTTTTTCAGCACTGCCTTGGCCTCCGCCACCTTGTTCTGGGGAGCCGTGGGGTAGATCACCACCGTATCCAGCACTTTTCCCGTCTCATCCACCACAGCCAGCTTGCACCCGGTACGGAAGGCCGGGTCCCACCCCAGCACCACCTTTCCCGTGATAGGCGGCTGCATGAGAAGCTGCTCTAAGTTCTTCCCGAAGACCTTGATGGCCCCGTCCTCCGCCGTCTCCGTCAGCTGGCTGCGTATCTCCCGCTCAATGGCCGGGGCAATCAGCCGCTTGTAGCTGTCCTGAACCACATTTTTCAGAACCGGAACCGTGCGGGGATTGTCCCTGGTAATCACCTGCTTTTCCAGATAGCGGATAATGTCCTCCTCAGGAGCCGCGATCTTCACGGTCAGGATTTTCTCTTTCTCCCCCCGGTTCAGGGCCAGCACCCTGTGGCCCGCCGCCTTCCGGATGGTCTCCTCATAATTATAGTACATCTCATAAACCGACTCCGCCTTCTCATCCTTTGCCGCGGACTGGATGCTTCCCTGTTTCAGGGTAAGATTGCGGATATAGGTCCGGTATTTGGCTTCATCGGAAATCCGCTCTGCCAGAATGTCCCCTGCTCCGGCTATGGCGTCCTCCGGAGAGGCCACGCCCTTTTCCTCCGACACATAGGCCCGGGCCGCTTCTTCCAGGGGCTCCTTCATCATCTGCAGGGCTATGGCATCCGCCAAAGGCCCCAGCCCTTTCTCCTGGGCGATGGTGGCCCTGGTCCTTCTCTTGGGACGGTAGGGGCGGTACAGATCTTCCACTGCCACCAGGGTGGCTGCGCTCTGAATCTGCCGCTCCAGCTCCGGCGTCAGCTTCTCCTGCTCCCGGATGGAGGAGAGCACCTGCTCTTTGCGCTCCTCCAGATTCCGCAGATACCGAAGCCTCTCATCCAGGCTCCGAAGCACCTCATCATTGAGGGCCCCTGTGGCCTCCTTCCGGTAACGGGCAATAAACGGGATGGTGTTTCCCTCATCAATCAGCTTCACCGCCGCCTCCACCTGGCTGCGGCCAATATTCAGTTCTTCCTGTAATGCCTTGATAATATCCATATAACTGTCTGTCCCCTTGTTATTTGTTTTCCTTATAAGCGTTTCTTCTTGACTTTTTTGCTCTTCTGTAATATACTAATTTGAAGAAATGAGTTTTTAACCGTACAGCTTTATTGCTCAAGCGGGGTACTCGTTTCTTTTTTTAT
>CAJUPQ010000106.1:0-7970 GCA_910588505.1 uncultured Hungatella sp.
AAAGGGCGGGCGGTAGTAATTTATCCCGCAGTTAAAGGTGTACAGAAATGCCGCCGCCCCCACGAGAAATACTGCCCGGGAGGCGATACAAAACCACCCTCTTCTCCTGCCAAATACATACCAGAGGGACGCTGCCCCCAGAGCGTACAGGCCGAATTCCACCACTGACACAGGGACCAGTCCGCAGATCCGCCCCACCACTGCGACGATAACGGAATAGATATGTACGGAGTACCATCTGGCAAACCCCTCTATGTTCCTGGCCCCCAGCTGCCCTGCCGCAGCCAGGGCCAAAAGCGTCGCTCCCCCTGCCCCAATGATCTTGTTCTGTCTGTTTCGCGCTGTGTTCTCCATATCCTTCTCCTTGCAGCCTGTCCCGGTTTTCCCCAATGGTCTTCCCTTAATTTTACCATATCTGGTCTTAAAATTCCTCAAATTTTTTCTTACCATTTTGTAAAAGTCCTTGCGCAAAACCGGGAAGTCATTTACACTAAAAAGATAAGACAGAAAGAAGGTACATTATGAAAGAGAATCCTAACCCTACGGAAAAAGAACCGTTTAACTGGAAGGCTGAGCTGATCAGCTGGATCCAGGTTCTGGTGATCGCTGCCCTGATCGCCTTTGTACTTAACCGGTTTATCATTGCCAACAGCCGTGTGCCCAGCGCCTCCATGGAAAATACCATCATGACTCACGACCGGGTCATCGGCTCCAGGCTTACTTACTATTTCAGCGACCCGCAGCGGGGCGATGTGGCCATCTTTTATTTTCCTGATGATGTGACAGAAAAAACTTACTTTGTCAAGCGGGTCATCGGCATGCCTGGGGATACCGTTGACATCCGGGACGGCCATGTGTACTTAAACGGCTCCGATACCCCCCTGGAGGAGCCCTACATCAAGGAACCTATGGAGACGCCGGAAGAGCTGCATTATGAAGTCCCGGAGGGCTGCTATTTTATGCTGGGGGATAACCGAAACTTTTCCGCGGACTCCCGTTTTTGGAAAAACACATTTGTAAAGAAAGAAAAGATCATTGCCAAAGTTCTCTTCCGCTACTTCCCAAGTATCGGGCGGATCCAATAAAAGCGCGGAATCAAAACGGGGTTGTGACAAAATCTGGCGATCCGCCATTTTGCCACAGCCCCGCATTATTAAACCAGTTTTTTCAGCCATGAAAACCGCCTGTGCTCAGACAGCCATACCATCACCGCGCAAAATACCACCATAGGTGCAAAAACCGACACCATGATCCCTTTTTTCGTAAGGGGAATGGGATTCCACTTTGCTGTCAGGGAAAACAGATGGATAAAATATACGTGAGACAAATAAATCCACTGGCTCATACTTCGCAGTCTGGAATATATCTTCCGATCCTTCCATGTAACGCGGAGCGCGGCCGATACCATAAAAAACGCTGCCGGCGCTGCTGTCAGCACCATATTCGTGTTGCCGAACCGATCCACCTCTGCGTACATCGCAAGCACAGAGATCAGGAAGCCCAACACCGCGGGCCAAAATGGAATCTGCTTTTTCGCTTTTGCGATCCACAGGCCCACTGCCACATAGAAGGTTCCATAAAACACCCCGTTTCGCATGGTAATAAAAGTTCGGCTGTAGATCCCCAAGATATCCTGCATTTTTAAGGGAAGACGTCCGGCCCAATAGCTGTTATCGCCAACATACCCGATCAAAAACAAGATCCATCCCACTGTGAGGATCTGCCAGATCTTCATTCCCGCAAAACAGCCAAGCCACACCAGCAGGCACGCGGTCAAAAGGGCCGGAAGAAACCATAACTGGGGCATAGGATGACTGAAAAAGAAATTTTTCATGTAGTACAATGCCCACTCTTTCAAGCTGATTCCTTTTCCCAGCCAGTTTAGTGCCTCAATCGGAAGATAGAGAACCGACCAGATCAGCGCCAATTTCGCGATGCGCAGGCAATATGCCTTGATGATCGCCTGATCTTTTCTTGTTCTGCCATTTTCCACTTTCCTGAACAAGAGAAAACCTGCCATGACAAAGAACCCCGGCACCGCCAGGTTAGAGAGCCACCCTCCAATCACCATACGCCACTTACTTTCCGCAGGATAAAAGATCTGGATCACATGCCGCGCGCTCACAAGCACTGCCAGGATCACTTTTGTCACGTCAAGTCCATGATACTGTCTCTTTTCGCTCATGCAAGATACTTTTTCAGCAATTCCACTTTATCCAGCTTCTCCCATGGCAGATCCAGGTCATTTCTTCCAAAGTGTCCGTATGCCGCGGTCTGCTTATAAATAGGCCTTCTCAGGTCCAGCATCTTAATGATGCCTGCCGGCCTTAAGTCAAAGTTCTCGCGGATGATCTCAACCAGACAGCTGTTGCTCACCTTGCCTGTGCCAAAGGTATCTACCATGACGGATGTTGGCTGTGCCACTCCGATGGCATAAGAAAGCTGGATCTCGCACTTGTCCGCAAGGCCCGCGGCCACGATGTTCTTTGCCACATATCTGGCCGCGTAGGCTGCAGAACGGTCCACCTTCGTGCAGTCCTTGCCGGAAAACGCGCCGCCGCCGTGACGGGCATAGCCGCCGTATGTATCCACGATGATCTTTCTTCCTGTCAATCCGCTGTCCCCGTGAGGTCCGCCGATGACAAATCTTCCCGTAGGATTGATAAAGAACTTGGTGTTCTCATCCACCATGTCAGCCGGAAGGACGGGATCAAACACGTATTTTTTGATATCCGCGTGAATCTGCTCCTGGGTCACGTTCTCGTCATGCTGGGTGGAAAGGACCACTGCGTCCAGACGGATCGCCTTGCCGTTCTCATCATACTCTACGGTCACCTGGCTTTTGCCGTCGGGGCGAAGGTATGTGAGAGTTCCATCCTTGCGAACCTTAGTCAGCTGCCGCACCAGCTTGTGGGCCAGAGCAATGGGATAAGGCATATACTCCTGAGTCTCGTTGCTGGCGAATCCGAACATCATACCCTGGTCGCCTGCTCCGATGGCCTCAATCTCCGCGTCGCTCATCTTATTCTCTTTGGCCTCCAGAGCCTTGTCCACGCCCATGGCAATGTCTGTGGACTGCTCGTCAATGGCAGTGATAACGCCGCAGGTGTCGCAGTCAAATCCGTATTTTGCCCTGTCGTAGCCAATCTCCCGAATGGTCTCCCGGACAACCTTCTGCATGTCTACATAGGCCTTAGTGGTGATCTCTCCCATGACCATCACAATCCCTGTGGTCACCGCGGTCTCACAGGCCACCCGGCTCATGGGGTCCTGCTCCAGCAGTGCGTCCAAAATCGCATCGGAGATCGCGTCGCACATCTTATCCGGATGTCCTTCTGTCACGGACTCAGATGTAAATAACAGTTTTTCCATTTGTTTTTCCTCCTTGGAATCATTTAGACACAACGAAAAGTCCGTAGTGCGAACTGCGGACTTGATCTCTTTACATCAAATCCTCTTATTGTTCGATTTCTCGCTCAGGTTGGCACCTTCCCGTCCTATATATCAACCGGGGGTTGCCGTGACTTCACAGATCCTTTGTATCTCCATCACTCTGAATAAGGGATATACGTACTTTTCAATTGTCAGGTATTACATGTAACGTAAAAATTATAGCGGATTTTCCCTGGGCTGTCAAGGGTTCCGGCATAAATTTTCCCATGCTAAAATTAACCACTCGTAACCGTTCAGATAACCCCTGAACTGTTACAGCCACTCAGCTAATTTTCAGACGAAATTTCTGCTGGTCCTTATCGCAGTCCACCCGCTCGATCATGGCTCCCAAGCCTTTCAGCTTCTCCTCAAAATGCTCATAGCCCCGCTGTATGTATCCGATCTCGTCCACCACCGTGTACCCGTCGGCAGCAAGACCGGCCAGCACCAGGGCCGCCCCTGCCCTAAGGTCCGGGGCATTGACTGAAGCGCCTGTAAAACAGCCCACCCCGTCAATGATGGCTACATTGCCTTCTACTTTTATATTGCTGCCCATGCGGGCCAGTTCATCCACATATTTAAACCGATTCTCAAATATCCCTTCCGTCACAATGCTGGTGCCGTGGGCCAGGGCCAGGGTCACTGACATCTGGGGCTGCATGTCCGTAGGAAAGCCCGGGTAAGGAAGGGTGTTGATGTTGGTATGTCTCTGATAGGGCTTTCCCACCACCCTGACGGCGTCGTCAAATTCCACGACTTCGCACCCAATCTCCAGAAGCTTGGCTGAGATCGCCTCCAGATGCTTGGGGATCACATTCTTTACCGTCACGTCTCCCCTGGTCACTGCCGCCGCGCACATAAAGGTTCCGGCCTCGATCTGGTCCGGAATAATGGAGTACTCGGTTCCATGGAGCCTTCTGACGCCGCGAATGCGGATAATATCCGTGCCTGCTCCCTTGATATTAGCGCCCATGCTGTTTAGGAAATTAGCCACATCCACAACATGGGGTTCTTTTGCCACATTCTCAATGATGGTCAGCCCTTCCGCCAGGGAAGCTGCCATCATGATATTAATGGTAGCTCCTACGGACACCTTGTCCAGATAAATATGGCTTCCCACCAGGTCAATGGCGTGGGCCACCACCGCCCCCCGCTCGATCTCAATCTTCGCGCCCAGAGCCCGAAAACCTTTCAGATGCAGGTCTATAGGTCTGCTGCCAATATTGCACCCTCCGGGCAGAGGCACCTGGGCGCTTTTGTATTTGCCTAAAAGGGCTCCGATAAAATAGTAGGACGCCCGGATCCTTCGTATATATTCATCATCCACTTCCACTTCATGGATATCTTTTGCGTTAATTCTTACAGTATGTCTGTCAATTCTCTCGACCCTGGCTCCAATCTCCTCAATGGCCTCCAAAAGGACATTGATATCCCGGACATCCGGAAGATTGTCTATGATGACATCTTCATCCGTCATGATCGCAGCCGCCAGAATACCGAGAGCAGCATTCTTCGCTCCGCTGATAGTCACTTCTCCTGCCAGCGGGTTGCCGCCTTTCATAATATACTGTTCCATTCCGCACCTCGATTATCAATCTATTCTCTTACAAACACTTTACTTTTTTCTTTCGCTCACGTAAATTATACTCCATGTCTGGGAAGACGTCAAGTCCGGCTCTTTTGTTTACGGTTTTTGGAGATCTCCCGTGGTTACCGCACAGATAAAGTCATTTTTCAGGTTTGCGAAATACTGTCCTCCATCATTAAGCCCCATCTTCACGCTCTGGCCTGTGGATGGATCAAAAATAGATACATTATACTGGTCAAAACCATTGAGAAGGACATAGGAACCATTTTCCACATAAGCTAACACCGGATATCCCTGGCCGATGAAATACAGCACCTGGTTCAGGGAACATCCTCTGGCGTCCACAAGGGTGACGCCGCTGTCTGTGTTCATGCTCTCTGTAAATTCCCCCAGACTTCGGATGATGTCATAAGCTGCCTTCTGGGCATCCCGGATCGTGACCGCAGGGTCCCGGTTCACACGGTTCCATATGATCTGCTGCTTTTCATCTGTCACCAGCCCCATATGCTCGTAGGATGCTTCCACGGCATCGGCGAATTTTTCATAGATCCCCAGAAGACAGCCCTGGCCGTAGGCGTAGAACCGCATGCCTGACACGGGAAGTCCGGACTTCAATTCTATGGTCTCTGACTGGTCATAAGTGATCCGCCGGGCTGCCGCCACCTTCACGGTCCTGCCTGACCTGACCTCGGTATCCAGCTGGATAAAATACAATTTCCTGCGTATCTCGGAGGCAAACCACCCGATCCCCTCCATGTAGGGTTCTTCCACAGCGGTATTGCAGACAATGGTATCGTCGTCTATATAGGAGTAATCGTGTTCCCCGTATCTTTCGTAACGCCTTACATGAACGCGGGCGCTTTCCACCTCCACATCCGCAACATAACTGTTTTCTTTTTCATATCGGGTCTGCAGCTTAAGGTCGCTGTCCACGATCTCCAGGGCATACATAGGCTGGCTCTCCTGACGCCCGTTGAGGATCCACTGGCTGTTCTGCCTGGAAAGGCCATAGACAAAGTCATCCTGAACAAAGCCAAGGCATTGGATCTGGTCTCCCTCCTGAGCCCGGATCTCCCGGTTTTCTCCTGTGGCTAAGTCAAACAGATGGATGACTGTCCCACCGCCGTCCGTCCCTTCCTGCCAGGCCACTTTTCGGCTGTCCTTGCTGATGGCGTAGGTCCCCTCTTTCAGGCCGTCAGCCACAACAATATGCTCATTGCTCGACAGGTCCACTCCAAAGATGGTCTGTCCCCTGAAAAGATACAGCATCCCTGTCTCACTATAATAGGAAAGTTTCTCGATATCCAGCTTTATCTGGTCAAAGGATTCCTCCGCCGGAATAAAAAAGCGCTCTTCTATGGTGCCGGAGTGATCGTACCGACACAGGCTGATCCCCTGCATTCCTTCATGGAGTCCCCGATTCATGTACCCGTACACCAGAAACACCACGTCCCCCTCATCGCTTACGGACACGATGCGGATGTCGTGCTGGTCATAGCTGCTCCTGCCGCTCTCATCCGAACTGCTCCGAAATGAAAATAATTTCACTGCCCTTGTCTCGTCTTGGTTTTGGTCATAGCACCACAGATCCCGGTTAAACACAAAGCCGAGATACCGGCTGTCAGGACTTTTCACCAGCTGGATGGCCTCATCATTGCCAATGCCCAGCATGAGCCTGCGGCCGGAGTACAAGTCTCTCTCCCCGGAAAAGATCTGGTTAGTCACCCGGTCAAAAGCCATCATGTAGATTCTTTTTGTGTTCCAGCGCATGGTGTAGTAGTCGTTTACTTCATAGTACTCTTTCTCCCCGGATTCTGACTGGCGGCTTACGTGGTACTGAACCTGAACTTGTCCCATGATCCCGTCCAGGTCTTTTAACATCACCTGCATCTCCCCCTCCAGCTTTATATCAAGGCCTGCCCATGTCAGCTGGGAAAAACTGGACTTGATGGTCACATGGCCCAGAGAGGAGTTGTCCGCAGTCTCCGAAGTTTCCAGATAAGTTACCAGATCTCCCGCCTGCCCCGGCGTCATGCTCTTGGTGGAAAATTCCCTGGCCAGGGCTGTCATCTGGGCTCCGTAGTCCTGTTCCGTCCACAGAATCCGGGTATAGTAATGGATCACTCCCTGGTCAACAGTCTCTATCATCAGATGCAGCATGTACTCCGTATCCCGGGAAAGGAGATTCTGGATCGGAAGGACCATCTGAATATCCTCCCTGCCCTGTTCCAGATCTTCCACAGGAGTGCGCTCCACCAGCCTTTCCAGATCCATGCTCCGTATCTCATACTGAGCCGCGGCTATCTGGGACTGGCTGTAGGCAACCCGTATGTTAAGTCTCCGGTCCTGCGGCAGGACCACCAGAGATTCCCGCAGGATGGTCTGGTCCATCTCCTGGCGGTAGGGCGTTAAACGGCTCTCCTCACCCTCATTCATTCGGGCGTAGGCTATGGGAAGCGTGGGCTCTTCCATGACTGTGTACACGGTCTCTGACTTGTTCATGGTGCTCTGGGCCGTTATAAAATAAATCCCAAGGGCTGTTATGAATACGCCCGCCAGGATCAATGTTCTTTTGACTATTTTACTCATATATAAAAACTTCCTTTGTCCGCATTTTCTCTATTGTAAATGCTATCCAAAAAAACTACAACTTAATCTTTTATGAAATTGTTTCCGATAAACTGAAAGACGCCGATCAAAACGGCGTCCTTTCTTGTCATCTCGGTATTATCTTAACATCTCCCCATACGGCATCTTCTTCTCTGGATCTCATTCATAAAAAGAACTTTCACAATATCTATAAGCCAATTATCCCGCGGCGGCGGGCCCCATGACGGCGGACCTCCTGGTGGACGGCCTCCCGGCGGCGGGCCCCATGGCGGCGGACCTCCTGGCGGACGGCCTCCCGGCGGCGGGCCCCATGGCGGCGGACCTCCTGGCGGACGGCCTC
>CAJUPQ010000106.1:8070-8755 GCA_910588505.1 uncultured Hungatella sp.
CCGGCGGCGGACCTCCTGGACGACTCTGGAGCGCCTCGATATCTTGGGCCGCATACGTCTCTTCCGCCTCCGTATCATCCTGTGTCCAATCCCTCTCCTGGGCTTCGCCGGTGATCCAGTCCCTGGGAACCATCCCGCACACAGCCCGGCAGGCCTGCTCGATCATCAGCATGTCGGGAAATTCGTCATAGATCGGGCTACCACTGTAGTCCATGGCGTCACACTGGTGTATCACATACCTCTGAATCTCCTTTATCCTCTGAGGATACATCCCCTGAAAATAGTCCATGTCCCGAACAACATGAGCGCCTGGCTGGACTCTTTCCTTCCACTGGGGAGAATATTCTGTCATAAACTTCTCCTGATTCTCTTTACTTCATCATATGCGAAGTTTTCGGCGGTGAAACTAAAATGTACTCTACGATCTTATGTAATGTAAATCGCCGTTTTTCGTACAAATCATCAAAAACCCGATGAATTGGCACTCCAATAAATTCAGGTGTAACTTAAGGTTGTCACTGGCTTACCAGGAGTCGCTTAAGTTAATAACATCGCTAGTACATCGTTGCATTAATAACTGAGTAATAGTGCTTGATATCTGCGTCAGCCCCTCCCCAATCTAAATTTTTAAGGTGTTAGTCAAAAATTGTGTTGATATTGAATTAGGGTCTTGAAACCAAACATA
>CAJUPQ010000107.1 GCA_910588505.1 uncultured Hungatella sp.
AGACTGTTGTTACCGGTATCGAGATGTTCCGTAAGATGCTTGACGAGGCTCAGGCCGGCGACAACATCGGCGCTCTGCTTCGTGGCGTTCAGAGAACCGACATCGAGAGAGGACAGTGTCTGTGTAAGCCGGGCTCTGTAAAGTGCCATCACAAGTTTACCGCTCAGGTATACGTTCTGACCAAGGACGAGGGCGGCCGTCATACTCCTTTCTTCAACAACTATCGTCCGCAGTTCTACTTCAGAACAACCGACGTTACCGGCGTTTGCGAGCTGCCTCAGGGTACTGAGATGTGTATGCCTGGCGACAACGTAGAGATGAGCGTTGAGCTGATCCATCCGGTAGCTATGGAGCAGGGACTTCGGTTCGCTATCCGTGAGGGCGGCAGGACTGTTGGTTCAGGCAGAGTTGTTTCTATCGTTGAGTAATCAGTAAGAAGCTAGACTTTATGGGGCTTTCTGATGTTTCAGAAAGCCCTTTTTTTGATAAAATACTAATCTTTTTTTGTTTTGAAATATCTTTCTTTTCTTATCTATTCATGGTAAAATATTCCCGTTACCCGCAAATAATATCGAAAGGAGGCGTATTATGGGCTATCGAATACTGTTATTTGACGCTGACGATACCCTTCTGGACTTTGACGCCAACGAGGCAGCGTCTTTTCGCTCTATGATGGAGGAGATGGGGGAGCTGTGGACAGAGGAGATATATGGGACCTATAGAAAGCTGAACAGGGAGTTGTGGAGAAGCATTGAGCGGGGAGAGATTGCCGTGGAGGAGGGCGTGAACCGCAGATTCTCGGACTTGATGGCCCGGTATGGCAGGCAGGTGGACGGCAGGCTTTGGGAGCAGACATACCGCAGGTATCTGAATCAGGGAATCCAGGAGATTCCCCAGGTCCATCAGGTTTTGGGGAAGCTGAAGGAAAACGGGTATGGGCTGTATGTGATCACCAACGGGGTGGAGGAGACCCAGACATCCCGCATGGCCAGATCAGGGCTTGACAGGTATTTCAGGCAGATGTTTATTTCCGGAAAGATCGGCGCGGGGAAGCCGTCCAGGGTATTTTTTGATTATGTGAAGAGCCATGTGGAGCGGTTCGACGCCAGAGAAGCGCTGGTCATTGGCGACTCCCTGACATCGGATATTAAAGGCGGGATCGACGCTGGGATTGACACCTGCTGGTTCTGCCGGAATAAGAGTGAGGAGGAGAGGGAAAAGGAGATGGAGAAGAGAGGCGTCAGGCCTTCCTACATCATTGGGGATTTGACGGAACTTTTTGGGATTTTGCAGGCCATGGCTGGGAGGGAAGGCTGCAGGGAGATTTGATTTGAGAAAGATCATAGAAATGGCCCTGCTGTTTCTGGCAGGGCCAATGGAATGTGAGTTTTCATATGTGGCTATATGATTCCAAGGATAAAGTTAGCCAGTCCCGCAGCCAGCTGTCCGTGGCCTGATTCTGTCAGATGCATAAAGTCGATATCATTGGGCTTGGCGGTGAGAACCTTGTTGGCATCCAGATAGTGGCAGTCCATGGTCTGGGCTATAAGTTCATACTGCTTTGCCAGTCCCTGGGATTTTTCCGCGCAGCCCTTTCCCATGGTGAGAGCAATGTCCGTGTCCATGTACTGAGGGTCAATGTTCTGGGGAGTCACCACCAGGATATTAGGTTTCTGGTCCCGCCAGCAGTTTGTGGACTGAGCTTTGGCGATGAGGCGTTTCAGTCCCAGGGCAATACAGGCAGGGGAGACGCCGAAGCGCTCCTTGGTGTCGTTAGTGCCAAGCATGATGATGAGAAGGTCCACAGGCTCATGGCTCATAAGGCACGGATAGATATGGTCTAAGCCGGACAGGCCCTCATGGATGGGGTCGTCGAAACAGGTGGTGCGGCCGGATAAACCCTCCTCCAGAACCAGGAAATTGTCTCCAAGGTATGTCTGGAGAAGGCAGGTCCACCGCGCCTCCTCATCGAAACGGCCTCCCGTTTCCGCGCAGTAGCCATGGGTGTTGGAGTCGCCATAGCATACAATATGTTTTTTCATAAAAACCCCCTTAAAGCATGGAAATCCGGCAAGCCTCCGCGCTCTTGCGGCGGCTTGCCGGGATGGTCACATCGGCTATTGGTGCGATATGTGGAAAACTGAAATCAGCGGCTAAATCAACCGGTGAGATTACAGGTCTCTGGTGTCAGCGATGGCCTGTTTAATGTCTTTGTAGAGCTGAACCAGGTCCGGGTTGTCTAAAGCTACAGGAAGGAAGGGAAGCCTGGGGTCGCCCATGGGGCAGCCGTCCAGGGAGATGATCCCTTTTACCGCGCCGTGCATGGAAGCAAAGGAGCAGAGGCGGTAAATCAGCGGGGTGACGATGGCCTGAACCTCTGCGGCCTTGTCCCACTGGCCTTTCTTAATAAGCTCATCCATCTTTAAGTACAGCTCCGGCATAGCGCCATAGGTGCCGCCGATCCCAGCGTCGGCGCCCATAAGACGTCCGGCTACAAACTGCTCGTCCGGCCCGTTGAATACCAGGAAGTCCTTGCCCCCTGCATTCTTAAAGCGGAGGATGTCCTGGGCCGGGTCGGAGGAACACTTGACTCCTGCCACCCGCTCATTTTCCAGCATCCGGTTGAACAGATTCATGGATAAGTTGAAGCCTGTCAGCTGAGGAATGTTATAGATGAAGAAAGGCAGGTCGGCAGCCGCTGTGATCTCGGTCCAGTGGCGGTATACGCTTTCTTCGCTGGGGCGGTAATATACGCATGGAACGGCGGAAGTCGCCGCGGCTCCCACTTTGCCGGCGTGCTCTGCCAGCATGCAGGAGTGCCTGGTGTCGGCGCAGCCTACATGGACGATGATGTTCATGTCATCGCCGACTTCATTGACCACGGTTTCGGTTACCAGCATGCGCTCCTCTGTGTCCAGAAGAAAGCCTTCGCCGGTGCTGCCGCATACGTACATCTGCTTTACCCCCTTGTCGCGGAAGTAGCGGGATACGGCCTTTACAGCCTCCACATCTACGGAACCGTCCTTTTTAAAGGGAGTGTTGAGGGCGACGGTTATGTGACGGAATTTGTCTGTGTTGTACTTTGACATAAGGGTACCTGTCCTTTCAGAAAAAATTTTCATTGTCAAGTAAATCATACCACTTTTTTGGAAAAAAATCAAGAAAAATAAAAATTTTTTTTATTTACTCCATGGCATTGAAAAAGATTTTTGGATATGTTATAGTATGATATATAACTTTTAACACGTTAAAGGGCCAATTTTAAGGAGGACAATACCATGAACCAGGCAAACCAGAAGATTTTGGAACAGATTAAGGGGGGACTTATCGTTTCCTGTCAGGCGCTGGAGGAGGAGCCGCTGCATAGTTCCTACATTATGTCGAGAATGGCGTATGCGGCCATGCTGGGCGGAGCGGTGGGGATCCGCGCCAACACGGTGGCGGACATTACGGAGATTAAGAAGACAGTGGACCTTCCTGTTATTGGTATCATTAAGCAGAATTATGATGACTGTGACGTGTACATATCGCCTACCATGAAGGAGATTGACGCCCTTGTGGAGTGCGGCGTTTCTATCATCGCCACAGACGCCACGGATTCTGCCAAAAGGCCAAGACCTGACAAAAAGAGTCTGGATGAGTTTTTTGGGGAGGTGCGTAAGAAATATCCGGATCAGCTGTTTATGGCTGACTGTTCCTGCTATGAGGAGGGGATTCACGCGGCACAGATCGGGTTTGATCTGATAGGAACCACCATGCGGGGGTACACGGAGTACACTAGGGGAACAGCGCTGCCGGATTTTGAGGTGATGGAGCGGCTGGCACGGGACTGTGGGAAACCAGTGGTTGCGGAAGGCGGCATCTGGACGCCGGACCAGCTTCGGAAAGCTCTGGACAGCGGCGTGTGGACAGCTGTGATCGGCGGGGCTATCACCAGACCTCTTGAGATTACAAAACGGTTTGTGGCTGCTATCGGCAGATAAGGGGCGTCCTATGAGAATCGCGGTATTAGATATCGGAGGAACCTCCATAAAATCGGGTTTATGGAACGGTCAGGAACTGGTGCGGACCCAGGAGCAGGACACAGACGCCAAAAAGGGAGCTTCCCACGTGGTAAGCCGGGTCCTGGAGATCCTTGGGACTTACGGGTCTTTTGACGGTGTGGGGATCAGCACGGCAGGTCAGGTAAATTCAAAGGAGGGATTTATCCGATATGCCAATGAGAACATCCCAGGGTATACGGGAACCCGGCTTAGGGATCTGGTGGCGTCGGAGTTTGGAGTGCCTGTGGCTGTGGAGAATGACGTGAACGCGGCGGCTTTGGGGGAAGCCGTCTGGGGAGCAGGCAGAGACTATGACGATTTTCTGTGTCTGACCTACGGAACGGGAGTAGGCGGGGCCATTGTAATAGGTAAGAAGATTTATTCGGGCAGTATGTTTTCCGCCGGGGAGTTTGGCGGAATGGTGGTACACCCGGAAAGCCGCGCAGAGGGGCAGCCCTTTAGCGGCTGTTATGAAAAATACGCGTCCGCCACAGCTTTGGTGGCGGAGGCGAAGCGGTTTGACGAAACGATCACAAACGGGAGACAGATATTTGCCAGGTTTCAGGAACCGGAGATCCGCGGGATTGTGGACAGATGGATTGACGAGATCGTTCACGGGTTAGTGACGGTTATCCATATTTTTAATCCGCCCTGCGTGATCCTGGGCGGGGGAGTGATGGAGCAGCCCTATATCCTGGGACAGGTGCAAGAGAGGACCACAGACCGTATTATGGACAGCTTCCGCAATGTGGAATTAAAGACAGCGGCCCTTGGAAATAAGGCGGGGCTTATGGGAGCGTCCTGGATGGCAATGGAGCAGATGAAAAAGACTTAAATTACAACATTGGAAGACCGACAGAAGGAGGGGTATTGATGCAAGGCGATTTTTTGGTAAAAATGAGGACTGCATACAATCAGTTTACAAAGGCGGAAAAAAAGGTGGCTGATTTTATTTTGCAGAATCCCAGAGAAGTGCTGTTTATGTCTATTACGGATTTGGCGGAAGCGTGTCAGGTAGGGGATACCAGCGTGTTCCGGTTCTGCAAATCCATGGAATTGAAAGGGTATCAGGAGTTTAAGATGGTGCTGTCGTTAAGTCTCAATGAAAACGAGAAGGAGCACAGCAGATTTACAGGCAACGTAGGGTTAAATGATACATTTCATGAATTGGCTCAAAAGGTGCTTAATACCAATGTCCACGCCTTGACGGAGACTCACTCCCTGCTGGACGAGAAAGTGTTCAACCAGGCGATAGACTGGCTTCACGAAGCGAAGAAGATTTATTTTTTCGGGGTAGGGGCCAGTGTTCTCACTGCTCTTAAGGCTGCCAATAAGTTTCTGCGCATAGAGCCTAAGGTGTACTGCATCCAGGATTCCCACATGCAGGCCATGGTGGCTTCCACCATGAATTCGGATGAGGTGGCGGTGGTGTTTTCCTATTCAGGAGCCACAAAGGACACCATTCATGTGGCGCAGCTGGCAAAACAGGCGGGTGCTAAGGTGATCTGTATTACCAGGTTCAGCAAGTCCCCGCTGACGTCCTATGCGGATCTGACCCTCCTTAGCGGGGCAAACGAGGGGCCTTTACAGGGCGGGTCCACATCCGGGGAGATCAGCCAGCTGTTTTTGATTGATCTGATGTACACCGAGTATTACAGGCGGTATTTTGAGGCCTGCAGCAAAAATAATGAGCGGACTTCCGGTTCGGTTTTGGAAAGATTGTGGTAAAAATTATCTGAATAATGAAAATGTTTTCTTTTATGGAATCCTGTTGACAAAAGAAATTTTCTGATATATAATTCAAATATAACAAAAAGAGGGAGAAAAATCCCTGCGAATTAGTCAAAATTTCATAAGGAGGACATTCTATGAAGAAAATTTTATCACTGGGATTGGCTACTGCGCTGCTTGCCACCACACTGGCAGGATGCGGCGGCGGAAACAGCGGCACGGAAACTACGCCAGCTCCGGCAGCGGATACCGGCACCACGGCCGCGGCGGCAGAGACTACAGCCGGGGGATCTGATACACCGGCACCAGCAGGGGGGGGTTGAGATTACCTGGTGGGCGTTCCCTACCTACGCGCAGGACGCGGATAAGCCGGCGGGAACTTATGAGGCTGAGATCATCGCCGCGTTTGAGGCCAAGAACCCGGATGTGAAGGTGAATCTTGAGACCATTGACTTTACGTCAGGGCCGGAGAAGATCACGGCGGCTATTGAGGCCGGAACTGTGTGCGACGTGCTGTTCGACGCGCCGGGGCGTATCATCTCCTACGCGCAGAACGGAAAGCTTGTGAAATTGGATGATATGTTTACGGATGATTTTGTGAAAGATGTGGATAATGAGGCTCTTCTGAACTCCTGTAAGTCTGACGACGGCAGCTATTATATGTATCCCATCAGTACCGCGGCGTTCTGTATGGCAGTGAGCAAGCAGGCTCTTGAGGCGGCTGACGCCATGAGCTGCGTCAATCTGGAGGGCGACAGGGTTTGGACGACGGCCCAGTTTGAGGAGATGCTTCAGAAGCTGAGCGCGGCAGGATTTAACGGAGCTACGGTCTACTGTTCCGGACAGGGCGGCGACCAGGGTATCCGCGCTTTTGTTACCAACCTCTATGACAGCCAGGTGACCAATGACGAGGTGACAGAGTACACGCTGAACGACGAGGGCGGTATCAAGGCTATGACCAAGATCAAAGAGTGGGTTGACGCGGGCTATATGCTTAACGGTTCCGCGTACAACGGCGGCGAGGATGTAGACCAGTTTGTGGCCGGCAACACCGCGTTCACTACTCTGTGGTCCCCGGGTCTGGCTTCCCAGAGGGCGGAGACTTTGAAGCAGAACGAGATCGAGGCGATCGCCCTTCCGTTCCCGTCTGACGACGGCGTTCCGGAGCTGGAGTACCTGGTTAACGGGTTCTGTGTGTTTGATAACGGCGACGCTGCCAAGGCGGAAGCTTCCAAGAAGTTTATTGACTTCATGTGCAATGACGAGGAGTGGGGTCCAAAGGACGTGGTGAGAACCAGCGTATTCCCGGTTCGCCAGTCCATGGGCGACTTGTATCCAGGCGATGCGGAGATGGGCTTCTACGCAAGTCTGACCAAGTATTACTCTCCATACTACAACACCATCAAGGGCTTTGCGGAGATGAGGACTTACTGGTTCCCCATGCTGCAGGCAGTTCTCAATGGTGATTCCACACCGGAAGACGCAGTGAATGATTTCGTGACCAAGGCGAACCAGTCTATTGTAAACGCGCAGTAGTTGCGCGGATTTGGATGAATCCATATGACACTTCTTCATTTCTCCTCATACAGTTTTGTATGGGGAGAAGTTTTTAAAGGGCCGGTGAGAGACCGGCCGGACAGGAGGAAGCATGAAACATTCCAAGATTAACAAGATCCGCATGAGGGAGACTTTGGTTTCTTATGCGTTTCTGGCTCCAGCGCTTTTCTTTTTCTGTATTTTTGTTCTACTGCCAATGATCATGGGCGTTGTGACAAGCCTGTTTCGGTATAATATGAAGGGCATGACATTTATCGGCCTGGACAATTATGTGAACATGTTCAAGGATGAGGTGTGGCAGAAGTCTCTGGTAAACACCCTGATCCTGGTGGTGGGTTCTGTGCCGATCACGGTTCTGTTTGCCTTGTTCGTGGCTGCTATGACCTATGAGAAGAATCCGTTTACCCGGTCGTTTTTCCGGTGTGTGTTCTTCCTCCCTGTGGTAACCGGAACGGTTGCGGTTACGGTTGTGTGGAAGTGGATCTATGACCCCTTAAACGGTATTCTGAACTGGCTGTTAAAGAGCATGAACATTATTCAGAAGAATATCATGTGGACCGGAGATAAGAAGTTTGCCCTCTGGGCTATCCTGATCATTTTGATCACCACCAGCGTGGGCCAGCCCATTATCCTTTACATCGCCTCTCTGGGCAATGTTCCCAAGGATTATGTGGAGGCGGCCCAGGTGGACGGTGCCAATGACCTGCAGGTGTTCTGGCAGATCAAGTGGCCCAGCCTTCTGCCTACCACCCTTTACATTGTGGTCATAACTACCATTAACTCATTCCAGTGCTTTTCACTGATTCAGCTCCTTACCTCCGGCGGACCTAATTATCGGACGACTACCATAATGTACTATCTGTATGAGAACGCGTTTAAGCGGTTTGAGTACGGGTATGCCAATGCCATGGGGGTTGTGCTGGCGCTGATGATCGGACTTATCAGTTTTATCCAGTTTAAGGCCCTGGGCAGCGACGTGGAATAATGGCTGCTCGTATCAGACGGCAGATATTGAATTTGGCTTTACGCTGTCAAAGGCACGGGACAAAGGGGACAACCTCGGACACCATTTGATACAGTCTTTTGCGCCCGGAGAGGTCAGC
>CAJUPQ010000108.1 GCA_910588505.1 uncultured Hungatella sp.
AATCTCAGGTCATCCTGATTTCATCTTTGAATAAGGGGGGTTCTGAATAGTTACGGTTGTAATCCCATGGCAGGATGTTCAACTGTCCGCTGTCCTCGTACAGATAGTAGTTGTGGGCCATTGCCCCGGAGAGACTGTCCAGGTTAACCGAAAAAACATGTACTGCCATGTATTTCAGGATGTTGTCCACATCCATATACTGCTCCAGGTCATTGCCCTCGCTTATGTTTTTCAGGGCTGCCACAACCCTGCGGTGGTCTTTCTTTCCGGTGTTATTCACCTCTCCTTCCCATATGGTGGAGTAGCTGTCCAGATCGTCGTCCGTGTAATTTAAGTCCCCGCCGCTGCCGCCCATGGAGGGGCCCCGCCCGGGCATACCTTCCCGGTCAGGCCGTCCTGCCCGGCCGCCGGGCATGCCCTCTTCTTCTGATACTGGTTCCGAGTCTCTGTCTGGTATCGATTCTGAATCAGAGCCTGGCGCTAATTCAGAGTCGTGTCCCGATGCTGCTCCTGATTTTAGCTCTGACCTCGCTTCTGATTCTCCGTCCGGTATCGGTTCCTCTTCTCGCCCTGGCATCACCGCCTCGTCTCTCTCATCCGGCGTCTGCTCCCATTGGCGCTCCGACACCTGCTGGCTGCCCTGCTCTGTGGCCTGCTCTCCATCTGCAGCCTGCTCCGGATGCCTTGTATCTTCTTTAGCCGCCTGCTCCGGCTCTCTTACAGATGTCTGCTCCACGCCGTCAAGCTGAGCCCCTATCTCTTCCGGCGGCATCTCCGGCTTTCCGGAACTGTCTCCTTCCCCGCCAAAATTGCCTCCGTCTCTACCGAAACCATTTCCTTCCCCGCCGGGACCGCCTCCGTCTCTGCCGGGACCGCCTTCCCCGCCGAAACCGCCTCCGTCTCCGCCGCGGCCTCCTCCTATGCCCATACTCTCCGGCTTATACAGATTGCCGTCCGCCGTCCCGTAATTTCTCAGCTGAAAGCTGTCCTCCACGGCCTCCAGGGCCAGATACACGCCCCAGTACTCTCCGTTCACGGATATTTTGGCGTAGTTGTACAGGGACGCGTCCACATCCAGATACCGGTACATATCGTACACAAGAGCCTCCTTCATGTTGGTGGCGTCCGCGTAATTATTGTTTAAAACCAGCTTATCCAGCCCGAAACAGGTCTGCCCGTCCACATAGCGGTCAAATTCCATCTTAAAGCTGTACCTGTCCGTTTCCGGATCCATGACGATATTGGATAAGCTGGTATTTCCCTTTGGCCGTATACCCACATTGTAAATGGTCTCCCCACCTATCACCACATCGCAGGAATAGTACTCCTCCTGGGCGGCATTGGCAAGCATATCCGACCACTGCTCCTCATCCATCTGAATGTCTATCTCCATGATCCGGCTGGTGTCAAACAGCTCCGCCTCATACCGAAGGGCCACGCCGCCTTCGCCGAAGGTCTCCGCCACCCGCTCCGGGAACATCAAAGCCAGCACGCACACCACAACCGCGGCTGCCACGATCACGCTGATAAGCTTTGTAATATGTTTGTAGGCAACCATGACAGACCTCCTCTCTCAGGACATATACTCCCCGTTGTAGCTCACAAGGGTAACCTCATTCACACCCTCAATGTCATTTAACCGGTTTACAAATGACGTCCCCGCGTCCTTCAGCCGAACCTCCGCCGTCACCTCAATTCCTGCCCCGTTCACGGTCTTGGATTTCACCACAAACCGCTCCACCCCGCTGCCTGTCAGATGGATCGCGCTCTCCTCCGCCTTCTCATCCCTGCAGTTAAAGATCAGGATGTAGGGATTGTCGTGAATCCTGCGGTTGGCAAAGAGAATCAGGATCACCCCGATGATCACGGAGCCGATAACCGCCAGGGGAATCATGCCCGCGCCGATGACAATTCCCACCGCAATGGCCCAGAACAGGTACACGATTTCCACAGGCTCCTTGATGGCCGCCCGGAAACGGACGATGGACAGCGCGCCCACCATACCAAGGGACAGCACCACATTGGAGGTTACCGCCATGATCACCAGGGTGGTCACAAGGGACAATCCCACAAGGGTCATGGCAAAACCTGTGGAGTACATGACGCCGTTGAAGGTCTTTTTGTACACCACAAAAATAAACAGCCCGATCACCAGGGCAAACAACATGCCTATCAGCGTGTCAACCGCCGAAAACTCCGTCACACTCTCCAGAAAGCTGGATTTAAACACATCATTAAAAGTCACTTTATGTATCCTCCTTATTCTGTTCTCATCTCTTTTTCACGCCCCGCTGCCTAAAGCCGAACCATTTTCCCATCCCGTCTGCTTCCGTTCTGCCAGGACCGGCCCGAAAAAAGTCTGGCTCCAATCCGGCCTCATCCAGCCGATTCTTGTCCCTGCCGCTACCCGAACCGCCTGCACGCCTGGTATTTGGAAAATGCCTGCTGCCTGGCGCCACCGGTCTGGATCATGCAGCGGATCACCTCCGGAAGAAAGGCGTCAAATTTCACCTCCAGTATCATATCCCCCGGCTGGTCCAAAACCCCGATATCCGCTGTCCTCTCCTCAAGAAAGCTTCTGTGGTACAGGGTCGTGCGGATGTGGGAATCAAAAGTAACCCTCACATTTCCCGCCCTGTATATGTAGGGCTCCCTTATATACGACACCACCACCCTGGGCCGAAGCATCTGAAAGCGCATCTTCCCATACAGCTCTTGCACCAGAGACGACGGATAAGCCCGCATCCACTCCAGGTCTCCCTCCAGGATCCGGCGGCACTCCTCCAGGGTGATATCCGCGTCATACTTCCTGCAAAGGCTGTTGTCTTTCACCTTCTTCTCCAGAGTCATGTAGGAAATGTCATCGTTATAATACCGGATCCGGAACTTTTCCCTCCTGGAGACGCCGTCTATTTTCTCCCTGAGGGCCTTATCCCGGTAATTGTCAAAGTAGATGCTCCGTATCAGATATCTACCGTCATCACCTGTGTGGCTGTCCGCGCTCATAACCGTCCTCAATCGGCTTCTCAGTTCCAGGTACTGGGGGTATCCGATCCGATATTTCAGCTCATGACGAAAACATACTCTTTCACCTGCGTTCTCACTCACTTAGCCTTTCTCCTTTCCAAGAGCTTCTTCTCTCCTGCTCATGGGAAAAAGTATAAAGGGGGTTCCTGAAATGTACTTAAAATAGAGTGTGTATTTTCTCTGAACAAAACAGGACAAAGATTCCTATAGAAAAATAAAAAGAGTCCGGCCTGCCGGACTCCCCGCGCCGGAGCACGGTTACGACAGTAGCCATCCTTATCTCTGTCATTGGACTCCGGGCAAAAAATATTTTATATAAATTTATAAAAAATCCAAATAGTGTCAGAGAAAAAGTGCATTGTCAGAGTCTGCAAATGCCGTAAACATGATCCTTTCATATGGTCAAAATACGGCAGCCAACCTGGTTACTGGACAGCGCCAAATTTTAATAATATTACAAGGAGACAAAGCCTTTCAGATTCGCGACAACATCGCCCTAACATCACTCAATAATATACTGATTTCCGCTTCAAGAGCTCATCGGAATGCTTGGCATATCTGAACCCGGACGGGACATCTCTCCTTCTCTGACTGGCCCCACGACAATCCCCGCCCCCTTTGCTCACTCAATTCGCCATTTTTCGCAAGAAATCGTTCTTAACTTCTTAATATCCTGAGAGCAGTTTCAGCAATGCCAATCTCCTCACAGCCCAACCTTAAAACATATCCCCTCTTCCCCGACCCGCCTCACCTCAATCCTCCCGCCGTAAGCCTCCGCAATAGCCTGAGCCATGCTCAGCCCGATCCCCGTCCCCCCCGTACGCGCGGACCTGGACTCATCCATCCGGTAGAACCGGTCAAAGAGCCGGTTCAAATCCGCCCCATCTGGCAGACCGCAGGTATTAAACACCTCAATCCACACCTTTCCCCTCCTTCTGTAGACATCCAGGCGTATCCTGCCGCCTGCGTCAGAATACTTCACCCCGTTGTCCAGCAGAATGGAGATCATCTTCTGGACCGAATCCCGTTCCCCGTAAAACTCCACATTCTCCGCAATATTCTGGGAGTACTGTTTTCCCCCGGCCTTTGCCATAACTCCGAAAGGCTCCGCCGCCTCCCACGCCGCGTCGCTCAAAGAAAACTGGCACTTCTCCGGAAAAGGCGTCTCCTCATCCAGCCGGGACAGCGCCACCAGATCCCCTGCCAGCTTAGCAAGGCGCGCCGCCTGCTTCTGAATATTGGCGATCCACTCATCCCCCTCATGCTCCATAGCCGCGATATCTGCGCTGGTGGCGATGGACGTGATCGGCGTCTTCAGCTCATGGCCCGCATCGGTGATAAACCGCTTCTGCCTCTCCATGTTCCTGACATAAGGCCGCACCGCATATCCGGAAAAAAACACCACCAGAAAAAACACCAGAAAAAGGCTCAGGATCCCAATGGCAGAGGACACAAAAAACAGGGACTTCATAAACTGTATGTGCATGGAGGAATTGAGAAAGAGAACCACAGTCCCTGCCTCATCCCGCCTGACCACATAGCGGTAATCCCTGTAGTATCCCCTTTCCCTTGCTTTTAGGAAAACCGCCCTCCCGTACTCTTTTGCCGTCTCATCATCAACGGAGGCGATGTAATCCCTGGAAATCTCCTTCACTTCCCCAAAAGAATCAAAGACCACCGTAAAAAACCGGGTGGTAAACTCCGCCTCCGGTCCTGCCCCCGGCAGCCCGCGCATAAACTCTCCCGTCAGGTTCCCGGAGTCCTTCCCCTGATCATCCTTTGGCCCACCGTCATACCAGCCTCCCGGTATGACGGCACCCGCCCCTCCGGATACATCCCCAGGTACATCCTCCCGCCCGTCTCCAAACATTCCATCCGGCCCATTCGGCCTGCCTCCGAAAAGCCTGCCTTTCCCCGGAGGCCCGCCCCCGCGCCGGTCATGGCCTTCCAGAAGAACCATAGCAAGACGGTCCTGCCTGGAGGTGGTCTGCACGTAATTGGCCAGGTTGATCCCGGCCACGATCAAGAGCATCACCGTCCCGAAAGCCGCCATGGCCGCCAGAATAAACCGCCTCTGTATCTTTCTCAGCATCTGACCTCCTCTAGGGAGTACCCGGCTCCTCTGGCAGTCCGGATCTCAACACCGCCGCCCACTTGCTTTAACCTTTTCCGGATAAACCCAACATAGGTCCAGACCACATTCAAATCCGCCTCCGAATCCTGGCCCCATATCTTATCCATCAGATGGCTGGTGGAAAAGACAAAATGGGGATGCCGCATAAACAGTTCCATCAGCTGAAACTCCTTATTGTTCAGCCGCACCGACACATCCCCGCAGGAAAGCTCATAGCGGTTGCAGTCCAGCCGCACATCCCCAAACTCCAGCACCGCCTCCGCATACGCCGTGTTTCGCCTGGAAAGCGCCTTCACCCTGGCGATAAACTCCCTGGTGGCAAATGGCTTGGGAAGATAGTCGTCCGCCCCTGCCTCCAGCCCCTGCACCCGGTCCTCCACCTCCCCCTTAGCCGTCAGCATCAGGATCGGCACGCCGGACCCGGTTCTCCGTATGGTCTTAAGCACCTTAAGCCCGTCCACCTTTGGCATCATAATGTCCAGGACGATCACATCGTAGGACCCGGTCCCAAAACACTCCAGAGCCGCCGCCCCGTCGTGGACCACATCCACGGAAAACTTATTCTTCTCCAGCAGGAATTTAAGTCCTTTGGCCAGCTCAAACTCATCCTCAGCAATCAACACCCGCACAAACGCAGCCTCCCTGTCCTCTATTTTCGTAACCGTTCAGATCACCCTTAAACCGCCTATTTTCCGGTCATGAGCCAGCCAATGGGACAGAGGTTTACAAACGTTTCAGCCTGTAGGCCTGTCCGGGAGCCAGGACCACCACCCGCTCCGGGTTCACCACCCTGGCCCGAAGTTCATCCGGGTCCCCGTTAAACTCCTTCCACTCCGGCGCGTCCACGCTTCCCCAGTGCCACAAGATCAGAGGCGTGTCCGGGTAAGCCGCCGCCATCTTCACCGCGCCCTCCAGGCCGATGTGCCAGCGGCTGTCCGAAAAATCAAACAGCATGGCGTCCGGTGCCTGCATATGCAGCTGCTCCTCCAAAAGGCGGCTGTCCCCCACAGCCCACACGCTCCCGTCCGGCGTATCCATCCAGAACCCGCAGTAATCCTCCCTGGCAAACTCACGGGTGTGGTGTTTCGGCGACTCATTCTGCCAGTTGTGCCAAGCCGGCGTCAGGGAAATCTCCATACAGCCAACCGAAAAACGCTCCCCGATATCATGGCCATGTCCGGAGATCCCCAGCTCCTCCTTCAAAAGCCCCGCCACATACTGGGGCCCGTGGTACCCTTCTGTCACATCTCTAAGCCCTCTGCAGGTGCTACGGCTGTAATGGTCATTATCACAGTGGGTCAGCAAAACGCCGTCCAGGCGAGGAACCTCCTCCTCTGTCAACGGAACCTCAATCAGAAGAGGCATGTCAAAGCCGCTGAGCACCGGGTCCACAAAAACACAGGTCCCCCGGCTGTTGATCATAGCCCCCGAACCGCCCAGCCAGCGGATCTCCGTGTGTTCCAACGGGCCAAACGCCGCCCTTTCGATGTGCTCCGTCCTTCCGGCCACTGCCTGGCCCTTTTCATTTCTCCAAACTGCCATACAAAAAGCCCCTTATCCTTGTAATAAGATTCACGAATTCTCTTCCCAGCCCTCAGGCTGAAACGGACTGAAACATGCGCCTGTCTCCGCGCCTCGGTACATATCCTATTTGGAAGTAAACGCCCCCTACTGTCCGGTCAAAACCGCGTACTCCTGGGCGATAATACTTGCTATATACTGAAGCTGATACGGATGGCTGGCCTGGTCCCCCAGAGACCGGTAGTACAACACCTTAGCTACATACCCGGGAAAATCCCGCCGCATTCCCGACACCACCCATATCTTAGGCCAGTCCCCTTTATCCCGCCCCCCAAAAAGTGCCTCCCTCTCATACTCAAAATAAGAGCCAGTGCAGCTGAATATCACGATCAGATCCCCTCTCCCCGCCTGACGGATATAGCCGATCTGCTGGTTATAGGACATATTGGTGTACACCTGCCTGCCCAGCATCAGAAGATCCGTCTGGAGGTTCACCGCCGCTCCCTCTGCCTTCAAAAGCCCGAAGACCGCCGCTCTCTCGTACCTGATGAAATCCCTGCACAGCTCCCCAACCAGCTGCAGGGACAGGGTAGAGGTCACCATGTCAATGGCGCTCTTTACCCTGTCCCCGTAATCCTTTGCCCTGTCATAGGCAGTCTCCTGGCCGGAACAAACCTGATAATTCATCTCCGCGGACCACAAAAGCTCCTTAAGCTCCACAAAATCCTGAAGGCCGATCTCCCTGCAAAACCTGGACACAGATCCCAGCCCCACATGGCACCTTGCCGCCAGCTCCTTAATACCCAAATCCCTCATATCCTCCATGTGTTCCAGGATATAGGAGGCGATCACACTGTTGGTAGACCCCTTCTTTTCCGTGGCCATCACGCTTAAGAACACCACGGGCAGCTTGCCGTAAATCATTTGCCCATTGCAAAATGATACAGCATTTTCTCCTTAAGCTCCGACACATCGCACCCCAGAGCCTCAGCCAGCCTGTAGGCAAACGCGAACACCGTGGCCGGGCCCCTGCTGGTGATCACATTACCGTCCACAACCACCTCATCCCCGGAAAACGTCCCGGCCTTGATTTTCTGATCATAGCCCGGATAGGCGGTCCATGTCCTTCCCTCAAGCACTCCGGCCCGCTCCAAAGCGATGGGAGCCGCGCAGATGGCACAGACAAATCTGCCGGCCTTGTCCATCTCTCTAACCACATCCATCAAAAGGCTGCTGTCCCTCAGATTCTCCGCCCCCGGAAGTCCGCCTGGCAGCACGATCATGTCATACCCGCTGACATCCGCGGCCAGCTCCCTGTCACACAAAACCGTAATCTTGTGGGAGCCTGTCACCTGCTTTCCCGACAGGCTTACGGACTCACAGTCAACCCCCGCTCTCCGCAGAATGTCGATCACGTTGAGGGCCTCACCCTCCTCAAACCCCGGTGCCAGAATCACTGCTGCTTTCTTCATGTCAAATACCTCCGTTTTTTATTTATGTACTCTCGGAATCTCTCCTGCACCTGCCTTTGTGGATGATTTTCCGTCATAT
>CAJUPQ010000109.1 GCA_910588505.1 uncultured Hungatella sp.
GCATCTGGAACACCGTATCCTCCACCATGCCCTTGTAAGCCACCCGGCCCTCCACGCCTTCGGGAACCAGCTTCTTGGCGTCTGTCTGGAAGTAGCGGTCCTTGCTGCCGTTCTCCATGGCGGCAATAGAACCCATGCCCCGGTACACCTTGTACTTTCTCCCCTGATACAGCTCAAAAGATCCCGGGCTCTCGTCGCAGCCAGCGAACATGCTGCCCATCATGCACACGCTTCCGCCGGCAGCGATGGCTTTGGTGATATCCCCCGAGTATTTGATTCCGCCGTCAGCAATAATGGGGATGTTGTACTCCTTGGCCACTGCGTAGCAGTCCATGATGGCGCTGATCTGGGGAACGCCGATGCCTGCCACCACACGAGTGGTGCAGATGGAGCCAGGCCCGATCCCTACTTTGACCGCGTCCACCCCGGCCTCGATCAACACCTTTGTGGCCTCCCCTGTGGCCACGTTGCCCGCGATCACCTGAAGCTCGGGGTACGCCTCCTTGATCATCTTCACACAGTGGATCACATTGGCAGAATGTCCGTGGGCGGAATCTAAGGCCACCACATCCACATGAGCCTTCACCAGAGCCTCCACCCGGTCCAGCACATTAGCCGTAATGCCCACGGCGGCGCCGCACAGAAGCCGTCCCTGGGAGTCCTTGGCAGAATTGGGGTACTTGATCTGTTTCTCAATGTCCTTGATGGTAATAAGTCCCTTTAAGTTAAAATCCCCGTCAACGATGGGAAGCTTCTCCACCCTGGCCTTGGCCAGGATCCTCTTGGCCTCCAGCATGGTGATTCCCTCCCTGGCGGTCACCAGGTTCTCGCTGGTCATGCATTCTTTGATCTTCTTAGTAAAATCTTCCTCAAATTTCAGGTCCCGGTTGGTGATGATCCCCACCAGCTTCCTGCCCTCTGTGATGGGAACCCCGGAAATGCGGAACTTGCCCATAAGTTCATCCGCGTCTTTTAATGTATGTTCCGGAGAGAGATAAAATGGGTCCGTGATCACGCCGTTTTCTGAACGCTTTACCTTGTCAACCTCTTCTGCCTGGGCCTCTATGGACATATTTTTGTGGATGATGCCAATACCGCCCTGTCTTGCCATGGCAATGGCCATGCGGTACTCTGTCACCGTGTCCATGCCGGCGCTCATAAGCGGAATGTTTAGTCTGATCTTAGCTGTCAGACGGGTGGTCAGATCTACCTGATTAGGGATTACTTCCGAATAAGCGGGAACCAACAAAACATCATCAAAAGTAATGCCTTCACCGATAATTGTACCCATGAAAATTTTCCTCTCTTTCCTCTATTAATTTGTGTTATTAGTAACCTAATATATCAAATTTAATAGGGGTTGTCAAATAGATTTTTCACAGGACTACTTTTCTGGGAGCCCGCTGCCTGATGTGCTGCAGGATCTTGTCATTTGGCTCGAAAATAATCTTGGTCACCTGCCCCCCGTCTCCCTGGTGGATCATGCCATACACCCTGGCATTTGGCATATGGGAAGCAAAGTCCAGAGTCTTAGTGCCTGGTTTCTCATAATCCTTGATCAGGTAGGAGTCTATGGGAGCCACGATCTGCACCTCGCCCAGGGCTCCCTCCCACGCTTTCTTTCTTCTGGCTTTCCCCATGATCTTATCAATGGTAATCTGATCATTGACGATCAGATATTCAAATTCCAGGTTCAGGTTCTGGAACAGAAAATAGGTGGCCGCGCCCACCACCGTCATGACAATAATGCCAAACATAGTGGTCAAAGCCAGAAAAATACTGACAAGGCACAGGGCGATAAGAGCCCCTTTGATGATCATGCTGCTGGCCGGAGCTTTCCGCTTAACCAGCCATTCTGTGTAGGAATCATTCATGGCGCACGCAATCCTTTCTTCTTTGCAGTTAAACATAAACAGCGGGAGAACGCTCATGCAAGCATGGCGTTCTCCCGCGGTTTGCGTTAACTGTTACCTTCGCTCTTCTTTCGCTTACATCATTCCACCCATACCGCCGCCTGCCGGCATAGCTGGAGTCTCTTCTTTAATATTAGCAACAACGGACTCGGTTGTCAACAGGGTAGAGGCAACACTGGTAGCGTTCTGCAGCGCGCTTCTGGTCACCTTGGCCGGATCCAGGATACCTGCCTCGATCATATTCACATACTCTTCCTTGTACGCGTCAAATCCGGTACCTACCGGAGACTCTTTTACCTTGTTGATGATCACGGCGCCTTCCAGTCCGGCGTTTGCCACGATGTGGAACAGCGGAGACTCAAGAGCCTTCAAAATGATCTTAGCGCCGGTCTTCTCGTCGCCTTCCAGGTCAGGCAGAATCTTCTCCACTTCCGCGATGGCGTGAACATACGCGGAACCGCCGCCTGCGATAATGCCCTCTTCCACAGCTGCCTTGGTAGCTGCCAGAGCGTCCTCCATGCGGAGCTTGGCCTCCTTCATCTCTGTCTCTGTAGCCGCGCCGACCCGGATAACGGCTACGCCGCCTGCCAGCTTGGCCAGTCTCTCCTGCAGCTTCTCTCTGTCAAAATCAGAGGTGGTTTCCTCAATCTGCATCCTGATCTGAGCGATTCTGGCGTCGATATCAGCCTTGTTGCCCTCGCCGTCCACAATAACCGTGTTCTCCTTCTGAACCTTAACGGATTTTGCCCGTCCCATCTGATCCATGGTCACATCCTTAAGCTCCAGGCCAAGATCGCTGGAGATCACTGTGCCGCCGGTCAGAGTGGCGATATCCTGAAGCATCTCTTTTCTTCTGTCGCCGTAGCCGGGAGCCTTCACGGCAACAACATTGAAGGTGCCTCTCAGCTTATTCACGATCAGGGTGGTCAGGGCCTCGCCCTCAACATCCTCAGCGATGATGAGAAGTCTGGCGCCGGACTGTACGATCTGCTCTAACAGCGGCAGGATCTCCTGGATGTTGGAGATCTTCTTGTCCGTGATCAGGATGTAGGGGCTGTCTAAGTTAGCCTCCATCTTGTCCATATCCGTACACATGTAAGCGGACACATAACCTCTGTCAAACTGCATACCTTCCACCAAATCAAGCTCTGTCTTCATGGTCTTGGACTCCTCGATGGTGATAACCCCATCCTTGGAAACCTTCTCCATAGCGTCAGCCACCATCTCGCCCACCTCGTCGCTGGAAGCGGAGATCGCCGCCACTCTGGCGATCTGATCCTTGCCGTTAATAGGCTGGCTCATGTTGGCGATCGCCTCAACAGCCACGTCCGTAGCCTTCTTCATGCCCTTTCTCAGAACGATAGGGTTGGCCCCTGCCGCCAGGTTCTTCATGCCCTCGTTGATCATCGCCTGGGCCAGGACCGTAGCGGTGGTGGTTCCATCGCCGGCCACGTCGTTGGTCTTGGTGGCAACTTCCTTCACCAGCTGAGCGCCCATGTTCTCAAACGCGTCCTCCAGCTCGATCTCCTTTGCGATGGTCACTCCGTCATTGGTAATGAGGGGAGCTCCGAAAGACTTATCCAGAACTACGTTTCTTCCTTTCGGTCCTAAAGTCACCCGAACCGTATCAGCCAGCTGGTTCACACCGGACTCCAGGGCTTTTCTCGCGTCTACGCCATACTTAATTTCCTTTGCCATGATTTCATTCCTCCAGTTTGTCTCTATTCTTTATTCCTGTTTCCTTCTATGATGATCACTCAATGACTGCCAGAATATCGTTCTGCTTTACAATCACATACTTCTCGTCATCCACTTCCACTTCCGTGCCGGAATACTTGGAGAAGATCACCTTGTCCCCTACCTTTACCTGCATGGTTACTTCCTTGCCCTCTACCACTCCGCCGGGGCCTACCGCGATCACCTCCGCCTGCTGCGGTTTCTCCTTGGCCTGGCCCGGAAGTACGATGCCGGACTTTGTGGTCTCTTCTGCAACCAGCTGCTTTAAAACAACTCTGTCAAATAACGGCGCTAATTTCATATATAATTCCTCCTTAAGAATGATTTCCTTTTGTTCACATCAATGTTATAGCACCCTTTGTTAGCACTGTCAAGGGGTGAGTGCTAATTTTTTCAAATTTTTCCAAACCCTTTAACTATTTTATAAAATTTTTTTAAATATATGCCTTTCTTTTTTGGAACAATGGTATTACAATAGATTTATTATGATGAAAGATAAGCAGAAAGGAGCATCCCACTATGGCAAAGAAAAATTTGGGCAGATTCCTTGCTCTCACAGCCATTTCCACCGCGATCGCCGCCGGCGTTTCCTATTTTTTTAAGTACCGGTCCTTCCACGCGGAGCTGGATGAAGATTTTCACGATTTCGAAGGGGACGATGATGATTTTGACGGCACCCTTCCTCATGAGAGGGAAGCGGCTAAGCGCAACTATGTGCCCCTGGGCGAGAAGAAAGACGCCGGCTCTGTCGATGACGCGGCCCAGGAGGAGAAGGAAGAGGCCAAAACGGCCGGGGATGCAGCCGCTGGAACCGACGCTGCAGCTGCGGCAGACCACACTGTGGAGAGCGGGGTAAAACCCATGGAGCCGGCAGTAGCCACCACCATCGAAGAAGATACCACCGTGGAATAAGATTCCACTGTGCGGTTAACATAAGCCCGTGAGAATGCCTTCCGTTTTGGAACGGCCATTTCACGGGCATTTTCAATCTTCTCTCCAAGCCTCCCACAGAAGCTCTGCTCCCCTCTTGATTTGCTCCTCGCTCAGTCTGGCATATCCCAGCAGCACGGTGGATGACCGGCAGCGGCGGTGACTGTAGATAAAGTAAGAGGAAAGGCCGTAGACTTTCACTCCCTTTTCCTCCGCGCGCCGGATCAGCCAGTCCTCTGGCTTTCCTTTTTTGCTGGTCAGAAGGATGTGGAGACCCGCGTTCTCGCCGGAGATCTCAAAATCCTGTTCCAGCTGCCGAAGCTGTCCCAAAAGCGCGTCATGTTTCCCTCTGTAAATAGCTCTCATACGGTTTAAATGCCGTTCATAGTACCCTTCTGTCAGAAACTGATAGAGGATCCTCTGATCGATTCTGGACACGGTGGATGCGTAAAAGCCAAGCCGCTGCCGGTAGATCCTTAAAAGAGGCTGGGGAAGGACGATGTAGCCCACCCGAATGGCCGGGGCAATGGACTTGGAAAAAGTCCCCATGTAGATGACTTTTCCGCCCTTGTCAAGGCCCTGGAGAGCCGGAATGGGCTTGCCCTTGTAGCGAAATTCACTGTCATAGTCATCTTCAATAAGATATCGCTCCGCCTTCTTTCCCGCCCACCTTAAAAGCTCCTGCCTTCTGGCAACCGGCATGACGATGCCTGTAGGGTACTGGTGGGAGGGCATCACATAGGCGATATCCGCCTGGCTTGCCTTCAGAGCGTTTACCTCCATCCCGGAACCGTCCATATCCACAGGCGCGATCTCATACCCCAGACTCTCAAATACCCGGCAGGCCTGCTTATAGGTAGGGTTTTCCATGGCAATGGTCCGCCCCGGCCCAAGGATCTGGTACAGGAGCATCAGAAGATACTCGTTCCCTGCGCCGATGATGATCTGTTGCGCCCTGCAGTTGACGCCCCGGGCCGAGTGGAGATACCCTCTTATGGCCTCCCTAAGGGCAGGCTCCCCCTGAGGCGAGCCTGTGAGAAACATCTCCTTATTGTCCTCAACCAAGGTGTTTTTTGTAACTTTTCTCCACGCATTGTAGGGGAAGTGGGTCAGATCAATGCCTCTTGGCGAGAAATCAATAATCGTCTTCCCCTGCTCCCCCTCTTCTTCCCGGATAAATCCTCCGGGAAGCTCTACTTCCACCTCCACCATCTCCTCCACCCCCAGCACAAAGTACCCTCTGTGGGGAACCGCATTCACATACCCCTCTGCTACCAGCTGGTCATAAGCCATCTGGGTGGTGGAACGGCTGACCTTCAGATTCTCTGCCAGAACCCTGGTAGAGGGGAGCCGCGTCCCCTCCGCCAGGCTGCCTCTGCGGATCTCTTTCTTCACATACTCATAGATCTGCTCATACAGGGAAGGTCCGTCAGATCTTAAAGGGATCATCAGCTCCATAGGCTCTTACTGGTTCAGCTTAAACGAACTCTTAAGGGACACGATCCTGTTAAACACCAGATGATCCGGTCTGCTGTCCTTTGCGTCCACGCAGAAATACCCGTTCCGCATAAACTGGAAGCTGTCATATGCCTCTGCCCTGGCAAGCTCCGGCTCCACATAGCAGTCCTTTAAGACTGTGAGGGAGTTGGGATTTAGGTTCAGGGTCCCGTCGTCGTTCAGCTTCCCTTTCTCCTCATCCACGATATTCTCATAAAGACGGCACTCCGCCTTCACGGCCCCGGCTTTTGCCACCCAGTGGATGGTCCCCTTTACTTTTCTGCCTGTAAAGCCCGAGCCGCTTTTTGTCTCCGGGTCGTAAGTGGCGTGAATCACTGTAACCTTTCCGTCTTCATCCTTCTCACAGCCGGTGCAGGTTACAAAGTACGCGCCCATAAGCCGCACCTCATTGCCCGGATAAAGCCGGAAATACTTCTTAGGCGGGTTCTCCATAAAGTCCTCCCGCTCAATATAAAGCTCTCTCCCAAAGGGAACCTGCCTCTCCCCCAGAGCCTCATTTTCCAGGTTGTTGGGAATGGACACCATCTCCGTCTCCCCCTCCGGGTAATTGTCAATGATCAGCTTCACCGGGTCAAGGACAGCCATCATCCTAGGCTTTTTCAGTTTCAGATCCTCCCTGATGCAGTACTCCAGCATGGCATAATCCACGGAGCTGTTGCCCTTAGCCACGCCTACCAGGTCCACAAACCGTCTGATGGACTCCGGCGTGTACCCTCTCCGGCGCAGAGCAGCTATGGACACCAGGCGAGGGTCATCCCAGCCGTCCACGATGCCGTCCTCCACCAGCTTCTTGATATACCGTTTCCCTGTGACCACGTTGGTCAGGTAAAGCTTGGCAAACTCGATCTGCCTTGGCGGATTCTCAAACTCGCACTCCCGCACCACCCAGTCGTACAGCGGCCTGTGGTCCTCAAACTCCAGGGTGCAGATGGAGTGGGTAATGTGCTCAATGGCGTCCTCAATGGGGTGGGCAAAATCATACATAGGATAAATACACCACTGATCCCCTGTGTTGTGATGACTCATGCGGGCCACCCTGTAGATGACCGGATCCCGCATATTGATGTTGCCGGAGGCCATGTCGATCTTGGCCCGCAGCACCTTTTCCCCGTCCTTATATTTGCCCTCTTTCATCTCCTCAAACAGCTTCAGGTTCTCCTCAACGGACCGGTTCCGGTAGGGACTCTCCTTGCCCGGAGTCTTAAAGTCTCCCCGGTACTCCCGGATCTCCTCCGCGCTGAGATCGCAGACAAATGCCTTTCCCTTCTTGATCAGCAGGATGGCACACTCATACATCTGCTGAAAATAATTGGACGCGAAAAACAGCCTGTCCTCAAAGTCAGCTCCCAGCCATTTTACATCCTCGATGATGGACTGGACAAATTCTTCCTTCTCCTTGGTCGGGTTGGTGTCGTCAAACCGCATATTAAACTTTCCGCCGTACTTCTGGGCCAGCCCGTAGTTTAGCAAGATAGACTTGGCATGTCCGATGTGAAGATACCCGTTAGGCTCCGGCGGAAAGCGGGTCTGCACATGGTCGTATACCCCCTCCGCCAGGTCCTTGTCAATCTCCTGCTCTATAAAGTTTCTGGAAACCTCTAAAGCTTCTTTGTTCTCTTCCATAAATATAAAACTCCTCCATTCCCAATATTAGGCTATCATACCATATTTTTTTTCTTTAGGAAAGGGGGATTTTGGGGTTGGCATCTTACTGCCTCTTTTTGTTTATCCTGACAACAGTATACCATAACAATATAATATGCTTACCTGGGCAGCCGGGGGATGTGTTCTCACCCGATCTGAGTCTTGCGGAAAAGGGTGATTATTATGAGTACATCATGTGATATTTTATACTTTTCAGGCGTTATATACATCATTTCAACCATGATATTCATAACGTAAAAAATCCCTGAAAACACGGCATTTATCGAATAAAACCGCTATCTTCAGGGAATTCTCCAAAGAGCTGATGACGGGACTCGGACCCGTGACCTCCTCACTACCAATGAGGTGCGCTACCACCTGTGCCACATCAGCGTCTTT
>CAJUPQ010000110.1 GCA_910588505.1 uncultured Hungatella sp.
TATTTGTGTGAAGTTTTCAAGGTGCTAAATGGGACTTATTTGACCCCAACATCATATAATAGGAAGCCAGGAAGGCAGCGTGGTAAAACGTCTGAAGGTTACAGAGAAGCTTATGGCGATTACGGGAAATGGCGGGGGAGGCGAGATGGTCTTTGAGAAGGGAAAGGAGACCAGCGTGTTCTACGGAGGCTCCCAGGGCGGGCTGCGTCTGGATATCCGTACCCGGGCGTTTGAAGCGCGTGAGGAGGAAGGGCTTTTATGGGCCCGGGTGGAGTACGCTCTGTACTCCGGCCACAGCCATGTGTCGGACAACTGTATGGAAGTAAGGATCTGTCCACGGGAAGTTTGACGGCTGCAGGTCTTGTCAGGACATAAAAATCCCCCGCGCCGCTTCGTGGGCCGGGGGAATCGTCTTTTTATTTCTTCTTGTCACTCTTGTCCTTCTTAAATCTGGCAAAAAACCCTTTTTTCTTCGGCGGAGCGGGAATGGCGCCTCCGCGGACACTCTTTAACTGGGTTATGTAGATGCCGCTGATCACTACCTTGGCCTCTGTCTTAAGAGGAAGAACGGCAAATACTTTCTCGTCTGCCAGAAGAGTCATGACTTTGGGGCCTACTTTTGCCTTTACTACCGGGACCTTGGCCCACCTTAAATACTTGGGAGTCTGCTCATAAACAATCTTGGGAAGATTGGCGTCTTTGATCTTCATCTTTTTCTTGTCAATGACCAGCATGGTGACAGTCTGGGCAGCAGCCTCCAAAAGATCCTGCTGGGCTACCTGGCGTTTCTCCAGTTTCCGTCCCATAAAATACAGCACAGCCAAGGCGATGGCCACAATAACAAGAATGACCAGCAGTACATTTAAAATCGTGTTCACCTGGGAATACCTCCAACTTATGTCTTTTTGGGAATAGATACAGTATAGTATACCATTGATTGAGGAAAAAGGCAACAAAAAGCGGCAAAAAACAGAAAAAAAGCTTGACACGCCAAAACCCCTATGTTAAGATGGAAATTGCACTATTGTGGCAACTTGTGCGCTGATGGTACCAGTATGCCCAAAATCAGAATGAAAGAAAACAGGGGTGAGACGTCTAATGGAGAAAAGCAGAATGCGTCCTGTAACAGCAGGGAAAAGCTTTAGAATGAGCTTCTCAAGGCAGAAGGAAGTTCTTGAGATGCCAAATCTGATAGAGATTCAGAAAGACTCCTATCAGTGGTTCCTTGATGAGGGGTTGAAAGAAGTCTTTCGCGACATCTCTCCAATCTCGGATTTCGCGGGCCATTTGAGTTTGGAGTTCGTTGATTTTACATTATGTAAAAATGATATCAAGTATACCATTGAAGAATGCAAAGAGCGCGACGCTACCTACGCGGCACCTTTGAAAGTGAGGGTTAGACTTTGCAACAAAGACAAAGATGAGATCAATGAACATGAAATCTTTATGGGCGACCTTCCGCTTATGACCGATACAGGCTCCTTTGTGATCAACGGAGCAGAGCGTGTTATCGTCAGCCAGTTAGTGCGTTCCCCAGGTATTTATTACGGCATTGGACATGATAAGATTGGCAAGGAGTTGTATACCTGCACGGTAATCCCCAACCGAGGCGCATGGCTGGAATACGAGACGGACTCCAATGACATCTTCTATGTTCGTGTTGACAGAACCAGAAAAGTACCTGTGACGGTTCTCATCCGCGCCCTGGGATATGGGACCAACGCGGAGATCATCGATATGTTCGGCGAGGAGCCTAAGCTTCTGGCCAGCTTTACCAAGGACGTATCGGACAATTATGAGGACGGCCTCCTGGAATTATATAAGAAGATCCGCCCCGGCGAGCCTCTTTCTGTGGACAGCGCCAAGAGCCTGCTTGACAGCATGTTCTTTGACCCCAGAAGATATGATCTTGCCAAGGTGGGGCGCTACAAATTTAATAAAAAACTGGCGTTTAAAAACCGCCTTGCCGGCCACACTTTGGCAGAAGACGTGGTGGATGAGACCACAGGTGAGATTCTGGCAGAGGCGGGGACCGCTGTGGATAAGAATCTGGCAGAGGAGATCCAGAATTCCGGTATTCCCTTTGTGTGGATCCAGGGAATCGAGCGGAATGAGAAGATCCTTTCCAATATGATGGTGGATCTGTCCCATTACGTCAGCTTTGACCCGGCAGAGACGGAGATTACGGAGTTAGTATATTATCCTGTGCTCCAGAATATCCTGGCAGAATTTGGCGATGATGAGGCGGAGCTGAAGACGGCTATCCGCAGAAGCGTAAGCGACCTGGTGCCAAAGCATATTACCAAGGAGGATATCCTGGCATCGATTAATTATAATATGCATCTGGAGGAGCAGATCGGTACGGCAGATGATATTGACCATCTGGGCAACCGCCGTATCCGCGCGGTAGGCGAGCTGCTTCAGAACCAGTACCGCATCGGTCTGTCCCGTATGGAGCGGGTGGTGCGGGAGCGCATGACCACTCAGGATATGGACGGGATTACGCCGCAGTCTCTGATCAACATTAAGCCTGTGACCGCGGCGGTGAAGGAGTTCTTCGGAAGTTCCCAGCTGTCCCAGTTTATGGACCAGAATAACCCGCTGGCAGAGCTGACTCACAAGCGGCGTCTGTCCGCCTTGGGGCCTGGCGGTCTGTCCAGGGAGCGGGCAGGATTTGAGGTCCGGGATGTTCACTATACCCATTATGGCCGCATGTGTCCCATTGAGACCCCTGAGGGTCCTAACATCGGCCTTATTAACTCTCTGGCTACCTATGCCAGGGTGAATCAGTACGGCTTTGTGGAAGCGCCGTACCGCATTGTTGACAAGTCAGATCCTGCAAACCCCAGGGTTACGGACGAGGTGGTTTACCTGACCGCTGATGAGGAGGACAACTTTGTGGTGGCGCAGGCCAACACGCCTCTGGACGCGGAGGGGCATTTTGTGCGGAATAATGTGTCGGGCCGTTACCGGGAGGAGACGTCCGAGTTCCAGAAGAAGAATATTGACCTGATGGACGTGTCTCCGAAGATGGTGTTCTCCGTGGCTACCTCCATGATCCCGTTCCTGGAAAATGACGATGCCAACCGCGCCCTTATGGGTTCTAACATGCAGCGTCAGGCCGTGCCTCTTCTGACTACGGAGGCCCCTGTGGTGGGAACCGGTATGGAGGCAAAGGCGGCGGTAGACTCCGGCGTGTGCGTGGTGGCAAAGCACGCGGGCGTGGTGGAGCGGTCCGCTTCCAATGAGATCATTGTTAAGAGAGATTTAGACGGCGGCAAGGACGTGTACCGCCTGACAAAATTTAAGAGAAGCAACCAGTCCAACTGCTATAATCAGAAGCCTATTGTGTTTAAGGGTAACCATGTGGAGGTGGGCGAGGTCATCGCGGACGGTCCCAGTACCCAGAATGGTGAGATCGCCCTGGGCAAGAATCCTCTGATCGGGTTTATGACCTGGGAGGGTTACAACTACGAGGATGCGGTCCTGTTAAGCGAGAGACTGGTGCAGGATGACGTGTATACATCCGTGCATATTGAGGAGTATGAGGCCGAGGCCCGGGATACGAAGCTGGGGCCGGAGGAGATCACCCGGGATGTGCCCGGCGTAGGCGAGGATGCCCTGAAAGATCTGGACGAGAGAGGGATCATCCGCATCGGCGCGGAGGTCCGGGCCGGGGATATCCTGGTGGGTAAAGTTACTCCCAAGGGGGAGACGGAGCTGACAGCGGAGGAGCGGCTTCTGCGGGCTATTTTTGGCGAGAAGGCCAGGGAGGTGAGGGATACTTCCCTGAAAGTTCCCCACGGCGCTTACGGGATCATTGTGGATGCTAAGGTGTTTACCAGGGAGAACGGTGACGAGCTGTCTCCGGGCGTCAATGAGACGGTGCGCATCTACATTGCCCAGAAGAGAAAGATATCCGTAGGTGATAAGATGGCCGGCCGTCACGGAAACAAGGGTGTTGTGTCCAGAGTGCTTCCTGTGGAGGATATGCCGTTTCTTCCCAACGGCCGTCCCCTGGATATCGTGCTGAACCCTCTGGGCGTGCCTTCCCGTATGAACATCGGGCAGGTGCTGGAGATCCATTTAAGCCTGGCGGCAAAGGCCCTTGGCTTTAACATCGCCACCCCTGTGTTTGACGGGGCCAACGAGATCGATATTATGGATACTTTGGATGTGGCTAATGACTACGTGAATTCTTCCTGGGAGGATTTCCAGGAGAAGTATAAAGATACTTTGAAGCCGGATGTGATGGAATATCTGGGGCAGCACCTGGAGCACAGGGAGCTGTGGAAAGGCGTGCCTTTAAGCCGCGACGGTAAGGTCAGGCTGCGGGACGGCAGGACCGGGGAGTACTTTGACAGCCCGGTAACCATCGGACACATGCATTACTTAAAGCTCCACCATCTGGTTGATGATAAGATCCATGCCCGCTCCACCGGGCCATATGCGCTGGTTACCCAGCAGCCTCTGGGCGGCAAGGCCCAGTTCGGCGGACAGCGTTTCGGTGAGATGGAGGTTTGGGCTCTGGAGGCTTATGGCGCTTCCTACACTCTGCAGGAGATCCTGACGGTGAAGTCGGACGACGTGACCGGCCGGGTGAAGACCTACGAGGCCATCATTAAGGGCGAGAATATTCCGGAGCCGGGTATTCCGGAGTCCTTTAAGGTGCTTTTGAAAGAGCTGCAGTCTCTGGGACTGGATGTGCGGGTGCTGCGGGATGACAATACGGAAGTGGAACTGACAGAGAATATTGACTATGGAGATACGGACCTGCGCTCCATTATCGAAGGCGACAGACGTTATGAGCAGGAGGAGTCGTTTGGCAGCTACGGTTATCAGGAGCAGGAGTTCAAGGACGGCGAGCTGGTGGACGTAGACGCAGAGGCGGAAGAAGAGGACGATGATGAGGGAGACCGCATCGCTGAGGAGATGTTCGAGGATTTCGAATCTTCCTATGAAGAATAATAGAAGGGAGTATCCATCATGCCAGAGACGAACGAAACTTATGAACCGTTGACATTTGATGCAATCAAGATTGGTCTGGCCTCTCCGGAGAAGATTCTGGAGTGGTCTCACGGCGAAGTGAAGAAACCGGAGACCATTAACTACAGAACCTTGAAGCCGGAGAAGGATGGACTTTACTGCGAGAGAATCTTTGGTCCCAGCAAGGACTGGGAGTGCCATTGCGGTAAGTACAAGAAGATCAGATACAAGGGCGTCATCTGTGACCGATGCGGCGTGGAGGTTACGAAGTCCAGCGTCCGCAGGGAGCGCACCGGTCATATCGCTTTGGCGGCGCCGGTGTCCCATATCTGGTATTTTAAGGGGATTCCCAGCCGCATGGGCCTGATTCTGGATATCTCTCCCAGGGTGCTGGAGAAGGTGCTGTACTTTGCATCCTATATCGTGCTGGATCCCGGAACCACTTCTCTTCAGTACAAGCAGGTTTTGTCTGAGAAGGAGTATAGGGAGGAAATCGATAAATACGGCTACGGCGCGTTCCGCGTAGGAATGGGGGCGGAGGCCATTAAGGAGCTTCTGGAGGCTATTGACCTGGAGAAGGATTCGGAGGAGCTGCGCAAAGGCCTTAAGGACGCCACAGGCCAGAAGCGGGCGAGGATCATCAAGAGGCTGGAAGTGGTGGACGCGTTCCGCAATTCCGGCAACAGGCCGGAGTGGATGATCATGACCGTGATCCCGGTGATCCCGCCGGATATCCGTCCTATGGTTCAGCTGGACGGCGGCCGTTTTGCCACTTCCGACTTAAATGATCTGTATCGAAGAATCATTAACCGGAACAACCGTCTGGCCAGGCTTTTGGAACTGGGCGCGCCGGATATTATTGTGCGCAATGAGAAGCGTATGCTCCAGGAGGCTGTGGACGCGCTTATTGACAACGGGAGAAGGGGGCGGCCTGTGACCGGTCCCGGCAATCGGGCTCTTAAGTCTTTGTCTGATATGCTGAAAGGCAAGCAGGGGCGTTTCCGCCAGAACCTGCTGGGCAAGCGTGTGGATTATTCCGGCCGTTCGGTTATTGTGGTTGGCCCGGAGCTTAAGATTTATCAGTGCGGGCTTCCGAAGGAGATGGCCATTGAGCTGTTTAAGCCTTTTGTCATGAAGGAGCTGGTGGCCAATGGAACGGCCCACAATATTAAGAACGCCAAGAAGATGGTGGAGCGCCTTCAGGTGGAAGTCTGGGATGTTCTGGAGGATGTGATCAAGGAGCATCCGGTGATGTTAAACCGGGCGCCTACGCTTCACAGGCTGGGAATCCAGGCCTTTGAGCCTATTCTGGTGGAGGGCAAGGCCATCAAGCTGCATCCTCTTGTGTGTACGGCTTTTAACGCTGACTTTGACGGGGATCAGATGGCGGTCCATCTGCCTCTTTCCGTGGAGGCCCAGGCAGAGTGCCGGTTCCTGCTTTTGTCCCCCAACAACCTGTTAAAGCCTTCGGACGGAGGCCCTGTGGCGGTGCCGTCCCAGGATATGGTTCTTGGAATCTATTACCTGACCCAGGAAAGGCCTGGGGCCAAGGGGGAGGGAATGTGCTTTAAGAATCCCAATGAGGCGATCCTGGCATATGAGAACGGCGCTGTGACCCTCCACTCCAGGGTAAAGGTGAGAGTGCAGAAGACTATGGCTGACGGCACGGTTAAGAGCGGCATCATTGAATCCACGGTAGGGCGTTTTATTTTCAATGAGATCATTCCCCAGGACCTGGGATTTGTGGACCGGAGCGTTCCGGGCAATGAGCTGCTTTTGGAGGTTGATTTCCATGTGGGAAAGAAGCAGTGCAAGCAGATTTTGGAGAAGGTCATTAATGTTCACGGGGCGACCCAGACAGCGGTGACTCTGGATGATATTAAGTCTATTGGCTATAAGTACTCGACCAGGGCTGCTATGACCGTATCCATCTCGGATATGACGGTTCCGCCCAGCAAGCCCCAGCTGATCGCTGACGCCCAGGCTACGGTGGATCGGATCGCTAAGAACTTCAGGAGAGGCCTGATCACTGAGGAGGAGCGGTACAAGGAGGTAATTGAGACCTGGAAGACCACGGACGATCAGCTTACGCACGACCTTTTGACCGGTCTTGACAAGTACAACAATATCTTTATGATGGCTGATTCCGGAGCTCGTGGTTCAGATAAGCAGATTAAGCAGCTGGCAGGCATGCGCGGTTTGATGGCAGATACCACGGGACATACCATTGAGCTTCCTATTAAGTCTAATTTCCGTGAGGGACTGGATGTACTGGAGTACTTTATTTCCGCCCACGGCGCCAGAAAGGGTCTATCTGACACTGCTCTCCGTACAGCGGACTCCGGTTATCTGACCAGGCGTCTGGTGGATGTTTCCCAGGATGTCATCATCCGGGAGGTGGACTGCTGTGAGGGCAAGGACATTCCGTTTATGGAGATCAAGGCCTTTATGGACGGCCAGGAGACCATTGAGAGCCTGGAGGAGAGACTGACAGGCAGATATATCGCGGAGACGATCACAGACCCGGATACCGGGGAAGTGGTGGTGAAAGCCAACCATATGTGTACGCCCAAGAGGGCGAAGGCTGTTATCGGGGTGCTTCAGAAGCTGGGCAGGGAGAGCGTTAAGATCCGTACCGTTCTCAGCTGCAAATCCCATATCGGAGTCTGCGCCAAGTGCTATGGCTCCAACATGGCCACTGGCCAGGCGGTTCAGGTGGGAGAGGCGGTTGGAATCATTGCCGCCCAGTCTATCGGCGAGCCAGGCACCCAGCTGACCATGCGTACCTTCCACACCGGCGGCGTTGCCGGCGGCGATATCACCCAGGGTCTTCCCCGTGTGGAGGAGTTGTTTGAAGCCCGTAAGCCTAAGGGACTTGCCATCATCACGGAGTTCGGCGGCACGGTGACTATAAAGGATACCAAGAAAAAGAGGGAGATCATGGTCACGGATACCGCAAACGGCAATTCCAAGACTTACCTGATCCCCTATGGTTCCCGCATCAAGGTTCAGGATGGCCAGGTGCTGGAGGCAGGTGACGAGCTGACAGAAGGCAGCGTGAATCCTCACGACATCTTAAAGATCAAGGGTGTCCGGGCCGTTCAGGATTATATGATCCAGGAGGTTCAGAGAGTTTACCGTC
>CAJUPQ010000111.1 GCA_910588505.1 uncultured Hungatella sp.
GAATGTTTGGCATATCTGAACCCGGACAGGACCATCCTTCCCTTCTCTGACTGGCCTCACGACTACCCTCGCCCCTTTGCTCACTCAATTATATATCAATTTCACAGGAAACCAAAAAACGCCCTCCCCATGATCTCTCATGCAAAGGGCGAATCTCTCCGCGGTACCACCTTTTTTATATGACGTCCTGCATACCTGCCCGGACATACAAATCTGTAAATCCGCGCCACACCATATATCTCTCAGGTTCTCTAACGCTGACCAGGCGAAGGCAGCTACTTCCCTTTTCACCGCCCCGGTTCCAAAGCCACCTTCCGCTTCCACTTCCTGAGACCGCCTTACAGCCGGCGGACGGTCCTCTCTGACAGGGTTTTTAAGCGTACTCCTCTTCTTCTCAACCGTTTTTGTTTTCTTTTAAGTAATATAGTCAATTTCCCGCTCTTTGTCAATGCCTATTATATTTTTTTACGCTAAAACTCCCATCTGCCTCTTCACCTTCTTGATCACCACCAGGTAACACACCAGATGGGCCGCAAACGTGATCCCCCAGGACACGGGATAGGATATGTAGAGCGTCTGCAGCGTCCGGTTCATGGCAAACACGGTATAGATCCACAGCACCCGAAGCCCGCAGGCCCCGGTGAGAGACACGATCATGGGCATCACCGAGTATCCCATGCCCCGCAGACAGCCCACCATGGAGTCCATAAGCCCGCAGACGCAGTAGGTGGTCCCGATGATCCGCAGCCGATTCATCCCATACCGGATCACCTCCCCGTCCGAGGAGTAGATCCCCAAAAGCTGTCTTGCCAGGACCACCGCTCCGCCGCCCATCACAAAGCCCACCATAGTGGTCAGCATGAGACAGTACACAAGGATCCGCCTCATTCGGTCAAACTGCTTTGCCCCAAAATTCTGGCTGGTAAAGCTTAAGGCTGTCTGGTACACCGCGTTCATAGACGTGTACACAAACCCCTCTATATTCTGAGCAGCCGTGTTGCCCGCCATGGCCACGGAACCGAAGGAATTTACCGAGGACTGGATCAGCACGTTAGACACGGAAAAGATAGCCCCCTGAAGCCCTGCCGGAAGGCCGATCTTCACAATGGAGCGGGCCTTATTCTTCACCACCCTAAGCTTTCTCAGCTCCAGCCTGTATCCCGCGTCGGTTTTCATCAGACACCGGACAATAAGGAACGCAGAGACGCACTGGGAGATCACCGTGGCCAGGGCCACTCCAGCCACTCCCATGGACAGGGCGATCACAAAAAACAGGTTCAGCACCACATTGATGATCCCCGCCATCAGGAGAAAATACAAGGGCCTCTTGGTATCCCCCACAGCCCGCAGAATCGCACTGCCGAAATTATAGATGAGATTCACCGGCATGCCCACAAAAAAGATCTTCATGTACAGGGCGGACAAAGGCAGCACGTCGTCCGGCGTCCCCATAAGCGTTAAAAGCGGATCTGCCAGCACAACTCCCACCAGGACCAGAAAAGCCCCGCCCACCGCCGCCATTACCATAGCCGTGTGGACCGTCTCCTCCAGATCCCGCTGCTGCCCCGCGCCGTAAAACCGAGCCACCATCACATTGGCTCCCACAGACAGGCCGATAAACACATTGACCAGCAGATTGATCAGAGCCGAGGTGGAACCCACGGCTGCCAGGGACTCGCTCCCCGCAAACCGGCCCACCACAATGATATCCGCCGCATTGAACAAAAGCTGCAAAATACCTGACAAGATCAGCGGAACGGCAAACACCACGATCTTGATAAAGATCGGTCCACTGCACATGTCCATCTCATAAGTCTTCGCTTTCTTTCCCGCTTTCATAACTTCCTCCCATATTCTCTGCGCAATGATGTACTAGAGCGTGTTTGAAAATTGCTTTCTGACAGATGTGCGTCACAATTTGTGGGAGATTTGAGCCAAATGAAAGGCGCATAGCGGGCTATGTAACCTGAATTTGGCTCAAATATACCACGAAGTGGGGGGCGCGCATCTGGCGGGAATGAATTTTCAAACACACTCTAGGCCATACCCCGGTACTCCTGCTTCCACTCCTCCACCAGCTTAGCGGCTCCCTGCAGCCTTCTTACCGAGTCCTTCTCAAACAGATCCCCAATATTTTTCACGCCCACAGACTCCTTTGCCGCCTCCTGGGCTTTCTCAAACTCCCGCTTCCATCTCTCTAGCAGCTCTCCGGACGCCGCGGACCGGTACCGCTCCTTTAAGTCCAGCCCCGAATCCAGCAGCGTCAGGTGATACATCCGCTCCAGGGTGGCCATATCCCTCCGCTTCTCGTAGGCCTTGTCATAGGCCTCCATAGCCTTCCGAAACTGAAAGACCCGGGCATAGCACGCCCCCAGATTGTTGAGGACCCGGCTGACAAACTGGTCGTCCGCCCGCCCGTCCCGCTCCTCCAGGATCTCCTCATACCCGGCGATGGCCCGCCCGTACTGCTTAAACTGAGCCAGGTAATCCGCCTTTCTCTTGGCGTACTCAAAGACCGACAGCTTTTTAAAGGACTGCAGGGTCTGGCGAAGCTTATTTAACTCTGCGGTAGTATAGTAATTGCACTCCTGCATAAAGAAAAGCAAAATATCCTCCTGCCTCTCCCCGCTTTTTATCCTCTGCTCCAGCCGGGCCGCCACAAAGCCCATGTCGAACTCATCCCTGATAAAATCCACCAGGCTTTGATCCATAATCCCGTCCATAAACAGAAGCGGATGATGGTAGACTACATAACAAAATTCCTGGCAGCTATAGATATTGATCCCCAGCTCCTCCAGATAAAAGGGACGCTGGGCCCGCTTTTGTCCGCACACGATCACACTCATAACATAACCTCTTGTCTTAGCACTGCTCCTGTAGAGGGAAATAACTCCCCAAACCCCTGGTCCGTCACTGTCACTGTCATGGTCCGCTCATCCAGAAATCCGATCTGGACCAGGACCCGCAACGTCTTCTCTCCCCGTTTGGGAAACCCCTCCAGCTCCATCCTCACAGTCTTCTTCTTTCTCTGGTCCGGCGGCGTGATCATAAACTCCAGATAATCCTGACCATCCAGAATCAGCTCCACCTCTTTTGCCGCCTCGTACCAACTGACCCCCGCCTTGGCCAACATCAGCTGATTATCCTGATCCTTATAAAGCACCCGCATGGACACGCTGGAATCCAGACGCCCCTCACAGATGCATACGTAGGGGTAAATGCTCTTCTCCCGCAGAAAATCCACGGCCCGGTACGCGGCGCCCCTGGCAAACAGCTCCGTTTCCACATACACCCGCCTGCGGTTGCACACCAGCTTCATAAACCCTTCCGCCCAGTCCCGCTCCTCAAACCCTTTTCCCATAAGAAACACGGAGGAAAACAGTTTCTTTTGCATCATCCGGTTTCCGCAGGAGCACAGAATCCTGTCCGCCATCTTTTTCCCTGCCGATGAATTAAGGATATCCAGGCTGAACCCTTCCTCCAGCCTTTCCTTCTCTGCCATAACCGTTGTCTGTCTAAGGCCTCTCTGGACTTTCATCTCATAATAGCACAGGCCTTCCCCGGACAGATCGAACATCCCCACCTGGTTATTCCACACCTCCCGCTTCTGGCTTAACACATAGTACATAAAGCTTTCCGTGTGGCTCATAATGTGAATATCTTCCCCCGCGACCTGCAGATACTCCCCGCAGCCCCGCAGGCACGCCAAAAGCCGCGTCTCGATCCGCGGCACGGAAAATACCAGCTGTTTTATCTTGTCCGTGTTATACTCATCTTTGGCCAGAGCCACTGCCTGGATCAAAAAACGCGTCAGCAGCTGGGTTCCGGTGTAACGGATGCCTCCGATGGTGGCTGTGCCGTCCTTGGTCACCAGCTTTACCAGCTTGTCCACCATGACCCCGCTTCCGGCTAAGGCGCTGGCATAGGCCGGCTCGCCCACCATCCACGATTCTTCCTCCTTTTTTCTGCAGATCACCGTTGGCAGCGTCCAGGATTTCTCCCCCTGGTCACAGACAAGCTGCGTGTAGGCGTCGCACAGATCCAATCCAAGTATTAGTCCATCCATCAACTTTTCCTTTTTCTTCCTTTATCATTCACCGATCTGATCTATATAAGCTGGAACAACTCTTCCACCGCGGCATTTTTCTGCACATATTCCACCATGGCTTCCCGAAGCCCTTCCTCCTCCTTCACGTTCAGGCACAGGGACATCTGGTTTAGCAGGCTGAATCGGCTGTTTTTATCCTGAGGATCCCGAACGTCGCAGGCAACGCTTCCCTCCCTCACAAGGACTCTCTCGTCACCCTTATATTCGTAGATCTCGTACTCCATGATCTCCCCCTCAAACAGAACCTTCTGCTTGACAAAGATCCCCTGGTACATCCGCTTCATCTCATCCCTGTGAAACCGCTCCTCCTGGGGAAGAATCCGGATCTGAAGCTCCACCCTGGAGTCCCTCTGCCCCACATACTGGAACATAGCCTTGTCCATAATATCCTCCGGGATCCGGATCTGCTGCCCCAAAAGCTTAAAATACGGAAATACCATGCCGTCCTCCAGAAGCTGATCCACGATGATCTGGCACAACCGTTCCTGTTCCTTAGAAAGCGCCGGAAGGCCGCTGTAATATTTGCTTAAAGCCAGCAGGTAGATGGTGGAGACGCTCCCCTTGTCGATCGTGTTCCAAAGCAGCCCTTCCAGGTAGGTAAACACCTTCTCCATGGCCGGCACATCATGGAGAAAATACTCCGAACTTTTTATGGTAAAATATGCCCTGACAATACTCTCCCCTGTCTTTTTTCTGGTGACATACAGGGCAAATACCTGGTCGATCTGCCGCGCCTGTCCCGTAAACATCATCTGTCCCAGCAGCCGCTCCTCCAGGTCGTAGGTCTCCACCTTTTCCTTGACGCCCTTTAGCAGCACCCCGTACATCTGCTCACAGGTTCCGTTAAAATGCTCGCAGAGATAATCCAGGATCACGCTGTCCGCCTTCCCCGCCTCATAGACCCCAAAGCCCACAGCCAGGAGAAACTCGTCCTGATCAAACATCTGGTCCAGGATCATCCGGCTGCACAGCTTCTGTAAGCTGTCCTCTTTCAGGGCAGATCCAAAGCGGACCATCATGTCGTAAGCTTCCTTCATATAGCCGTGGGTTACCAGCGCCTCGCACAGGCTGTCTCTCTGAGGCTTTGACAAAAATCCCGCGTCCCCTGCCAAGACAGGCAGTATCCTGCTCTCTCCCCCGGGCGCCCCTTCTTTTTTATAGTATCCGATCAATCGTTCCATCAGCTTCTTGCGGTACAGCGTGTGTAGAGGCAGGCTGCTGATGGCCCGCTCCAAGATCTGCCGCCCTTCCTCGTCCAGCACTTTCTCCGCCGCCTCCTTGCAGGCCGCCAGAAGGAGCATCGGCTGGTCAGGCTCCATCTCAAAGCATCGCTTCTCCAGCTCCGGCTTATCCAGCACCCTGGTTTTCACATAGCCGATCCCTGTATAACGGTTGCCGTAAGCGTCCTGGAACAGGATCCTTACCTCCCTGGAAAAGATAGGCACATAGACCACCCCGTCCTCCAAAGGATACACAGCCTCCTCTGTCAGCTCCTCATAGCAGATCACCACGTATTTCATCCGCTTGTTGGAACAGCTGATGCGGTAGGACCAAAGAAGGGCTGGCAGCGCCCTTGCCAGAGCCGAGTCGATCATGTCCGCGTAGATCATCTCCTCATAGATCACCGCCAGACGGCTGCTGATCCTGGACTCCAGGGCCTGCTCCACTGCAAACTGGCTGATGCTGCGCTCATACTCCTTGTACACCGAGCTTTCCGAGCTGACATAGCGCACCAGATTTTCGTACAGCGCCTCCCGGCACCCACGCTCCAGATCATGCTCATAGGAAAAATACAGAAGCACCTGCTTTGGTATGGCCTGTTTATAATCTTTAGGCAGAGAGTAGAGAAAATATTCGTACAATCTGGTGAGACTCAGCTGTTTTTTCACCGCCCGCTCATACCAGATAAAATCCGACTCCCTCTGACAGCCTCCCCGTATCATCAAGCTGCACACCGCTTCCAGGATCTCCGTCCGGTCATAACATTCATAGAGCTGCTTCAACATCCTGCAGCACAAAGGTTTAAAATGGCGGTTGACCCCTGAAAGCTTAGCCGCCTTCACTGCCAACTCCTCGCTGACCAGATGCCTTTTTGCCCCAAAATTCAGAGCCTGCAGCTCCATAGCCCCGATGCCGTAGAGAAGCTGGGGCATCTGATTCCAAAGATTAAGAGCCTGCTGGTACATAAAGGGGCTGCGGCACCCCTCCCCGTAGAGCACTTTCAGCCTGCTTAAAACCTCTCCCGGATTCTCAAAGCTCCAGGTCTCGTCACACACCGTACAGAGATAGAACAGAAGGTAATCCGCCTTGCCCTCCTCCACGTATTTGCCCAGCAGCCTGCGCAGGGACTCCATCTTCTCCTTATCCGGGTACACAGACACAGATACATACTCGTACAGGCAGTACCACTGAGGATCCTCCATGCGCTGCTCCAGGATAATATCCCCACACGCCTCCAAAAACGGCTTGGCCTCCTCATATTTTTTCAGAAGCGCCATAAGCTCCGCCTGCATCAGGGAGAGGCGGGCCGTCTCTTCCTGTTCCATGGCACCGCTTCCGCTCATGCGCAGCTGCTCTAACTCCTCCGCCATAAGCCGTTCCAGTTTTTCCTTTTCCCCTCTGCCCGCCTCATATTCCAGGCGCAGGGCCAGATACCGCCCATACCGGCTGTACTTTCTGTGTTCCCCGCTTCTGTCTCCTCCCGGCATCCCGTGAGCCTCAATATCTATCTCTATAGATTCGTACATGGTCTCCACGGTGATGCTGCCATAGTTTTTCCCCCCGTGAAGGGATACGGGATTGATCTCATAGGGAAAACGGCAGATGCCGTCCACAAACTCCTCATCCTGTATGGTCCGGTTCAGGCTCTGGATAAATTCTCCTTCCACCTTCACGGTCACAGGCAGATATCCCCAGCCTTCCCTCCTGATCTCCACCACATCGGAAATAATCTGGTCCGAGGCATAGTATTCTCTTTTAAGTCCCTCCACATGAAGCTTCACCGGCTCCTTGATCCTCAGGGCAATAAAAAACTGTTCCAGCTGGCCGAACCGGTTTCCCTGTCCTCTCAGCCCGTCATACACCGCCCGGATGCCCATGTCCTGCATAAAGGGCGCGTCCGCGAAATCCCGGAACTCAAACAGCCGCAGCGCCAGGTCATAATCCCTCTTTGCCAGGGCCGCGAAATCCTTAGCCTCTTTCAGCTGGGAGAGGATCTTTCCAGAATTGCCCGCCTCCAGGCGAAAAGAATAAGGAACCTCTTTTTCTCCTCCGTTGGTCACCAGATAAAAAGATCCCTCGATCGTCTCCCCGTATTCCAGATACTTGCTGTTTACTTCATAGCCAATAAAGCACCGAGTCCCCCCAAAAGAGGAATTTATCACTTTCACTCTGTAATTGGAAGAATATACCAGTCCCTTGCCATGAATGTCATTCTCACTGACCACCGCCAGGTCCCCTCTTACCCTCTCCCCTGTTTTTATCTCTTCCTCTATGATCAAAGGCTGCACCGTCAGCTGTGGCACATCCATATCTATGATACCCTTTGCAAGGCGGTTGATCCGCTCTCTCATGTTCCCTCACCTGTCTTTTGCCTTCTTGCTGCCTGCCGTTTCTTAAGTTCTGCCTTTTTCGGCTGTCCATTTCTCTCATTCTAGCATACTTTTTTCCGTTTTACTATATGAAAAAACTCTCATCCTGCAAATTTCGACAAAATTAAATAAAAAGAGGGCTTGCATTTTTTTCATAACGTGATAAAATAGGGTCATGGGGCATTAGCGCAGTTGGGAGCGCGCAACATTCGCATTGTTGAGGCCGTGG
>CAJUPQ010000112.1 GCA_910588505.1 uncultured Hungatella sp.
CTGGGAAAAAGCGTCCTTTACCATCCTGGTGTACACCATACCGCCATCCTTTGTCTGCTTTTCCTTTTTGTCCGTTTCCGAAAAAAAGTTCTCCTCCACCCGCCGGTAAAGCTTAACCGTCTCCTGGTAGGACAGCCCTGTCCGCAGGCCAAAGGCATACACCACCTCTTTCGGTTTCCGGTAATGGATCCCGGTCTCCGAGGCTGTTCCTAAGATCAGATTCGCCCTGCTTTCATCCAGCCCCAAAACAAAACAGATCTGAAACAGGGTCTCCCTGTTTTTGGGGATATTCTTCCCCTTTATCCAGTTGCTGACCTTTCGGACAATACTCTCTCTGCTATCCCCTGTCAGGTCCGCCATACCCGATTCCAGCCTTATCTTTAGATCCTGCTCCTGATACACCTTTTTGAGAACTTGCTCAAAGCTCCGGTACATAGCCCCCTGATTTAAAAACTCCACCATCTCCGCAGCGGTTTTCTCCTCCCCTTTGAGAAACTCCATATTGTGTTTTGAGATCACGGTCAGATTTCTCATTCTGCCCCTCCTTTTTCCCAAGTTTTGGACACTCCCACAGTTACAGGCCGTTTCGTTCCATTTCTTTCCAGTATACCATTGGCTTTATATTTTCTCAATCCGCAAATCTCTCTTGTTAAACAATAAACTTTTGAAGACAATACCCTTTTGACAGCGTTATAATTAACAGATGGGAGGTGAGCAGGATCAACGCGGATAAGCAACTGGAACAGTGGATCGACAAATACCAGAATCTGATCTATTCTATCTGCTTCCAACTGACCAAGGATTACTTTGACGCCCAGGACTTGACCCAGGAGACCTTCCTGTCGGCATATAAAAACCTGGCATACTTTGACGGCAAAAATGAGCGGGCCTGGCTCTGCAAGATCGCCTCCCGCAAATGCCTGGACTACTTAAAACACTCCGGCAGAAAACAGATCCCCACGGACGGCCAGTTCCTCATCACCTGCTCCCCCGCCCAGCCGCCGCCGGAAAACGAAGTTATGGACAATGTGCTGAGGCAGGAGCTTTACGACTGCTGCATGAAGCTGAAAGAACCCTACCGCCAGGTGGCTCTGGATCATTTTTACCATGAGATGGACGCCGGGGAGATGGCAGAAAAAAGAGGAAAAAACCTAAAGACGATTCAAACGCAGATATACCGGGCAAAAGCCATGCTGCGCAAACTGTACAGAAAGGAGGATTTATTGCATGGATAATACTTTCTTTGAAACATTTTCCCTGGAGGCTATGGCACAGGATGAGGCAGAGGCGGAAGCATTTGCGGACCGCCTGGAAGAGCTGGGACTTTACATGGCTCCTTTCAACCTGAAATCCTCCATTCTTAACGGGAGCAGACAGGCGGATGTCCGGCTGATCGCCGGGACCAATCACTTCTCCAAAAAAACCCGGCTGCTGTGCTACAGCCTGAAGGTGGGGCTGGCAGCCGCCTGCTCCATCGGGTTTATCATCGCCATGCCCCGGCTTAGAAACCGATACTCTGTTTTCCCGCAGGCATCTGACAGACTCCCCATCCATGTGGAAGCCTACGAAAAAATACAGGAATGGCACGGAAAAATCAATGAACTGTCCAAATCATTCTTTGACCTGGAGGTGTCCTTGTATGACCAATAAAAAAAATAAACTAATTACTTTTTTTGTGTCCCTGCTCCCGGGAGCCGGGGAGATGTATCTGGGATTTTACAAGATGGGCGGCAGCATCATGGTACTGTTCTGGGGAGGGATCATGATGTTCGGCAATCTTTTTCCTCCCCTGTTTTACCTGCTCCCAGTGCTGTGGTTTTTCAGCTTTTTTCACACCCACAACCTTAACTGCATGTCCGACGAAGAATTTTATGCCCTGGAAGATGACTATCTGTTCCACATGAGCCCTGAGGATATCCGCGGCTGGACCCTGAAAAACCGAAGGCTGACAGCCTTTATCCTGATCTTTATCGGCGTCAGCATCATATGGAACCATCTGTGGTCAGCCATCTGGAGTTTTTCCGACTGGCTGGGACTTTCCTCTGTCCTGTTGTCCATCCTCCGCCACTGGATCCGGGCTATTCCCCAGCTGGCGGCAGCGTTCCTCATCATATGGATCGGGTGGAAGCTGATACAGGATAAGAAGGAAACTCTGGATGAAATACCAAAACTGGATTCCAAGTCAAGCCCCCGGGAGCCGTCGGACCGGGATGAGCCATGCAGTTGTGACAGCTCCCAGGAGGCGTCGGCCTGACCAGGAAGGGAGCGGCATACCCCAAAAGCGAAGCGTAGGTGATTTATTCACCGGAATTTTGACCCCACATATAAAAGGACTGCCGGCTCCGGATCTTGAAAAATCCGGAGTCGGCAGTCCTTTACGCGTCACGCGGTTCCCTCTTTGTGAAAACAGGTATTTAATATACACAGCATAATCGGCAGCATGATCACATAGCAAAACGAATACCGAAAGGCTGTGGATAAGGGCGTTGACAAAAACAGCGTTCCTGTAACCCCTAACCCTGGCAGCAGTATGGCGATCCCGCCTTTATCCTTCATGGAGACAGCCATCAGCCCACAGATGACTGTAAGCCACAGACACTGCCCCGCCCCCAAAAAATTCACATAGCCAAAGAGCTTTCGCACCGCGGCGCTTACGGCCTTAGGAAGAATGGGGATGTAACTTGCCTGTTCCCGTCTTCCGGTCTTCGGCAATGCATACATATAGTCAGGATCAGGGCCAAACACGGACTGGGACGAATTATTCGCGGTAAGGGTCGTACACCAGACCCCGTAGGTCTGATAAAGCCAGGCCGTGATATATTCCTTTTCATATCCTCTGGCCATATGCATCCATGTCTTCAGAAAAAGTTCCTCATGATCATTAAGCCAGTATCGGTTAAAATCATCGCTCCATTTGATCGTGTCCACAGCCATGGGACTGTAGCTTTCCTTCCATTGCTCCACGGGAAACAGGCATTCATAGTCCCCACAAACGATACCGCAAAAAGCAGGGATTATTGGCCAAAAGCTGCAGGCTCCAGGAAACCATGGTCAGGGCAAACGTAAACCAAAACGCTTTCTTTCCGGCCACAGGCGTCTTTGTCTTCCTTAAATCCCAGCGGCTATTAATAAGATACACGGCCATATAACATGCCGCCCCGATCAAAGTCCCGGCCAAAAACCATTTAAGGTCTCCCGCCTGGATTTCCAATAATTCCTGGGAACGAAAATCAATCTCCAAAATTCTGTGGGAGAACAGATTGACCATCCCCATCATGATCCCAAAGCCCAAAGCAATGATGAGATCTCTCTTTTTTACGTTTCCCATACCGCTCCCCCGTCACATCCCATAATAAAACGAGGCCAGAAGATACCCCAATGTCACGCACAGCCCGATACACGCCAGCATAAGTCCAAAGGAAAAGCTCTGTTCCACCAGCTCTCCCATATGCTTTATCCGCCGCTCTCTGTCTATAAACCGACTGACCGCAGACCCTCTGGGATCTCCCTTTTTCCGCTTTCCGGTAAGGCCGTCCCACAAAAGCAGCCAATTGTCCACAAAGGCTCCCAGCACATGGCCCAGCCAGTTTCCTTCCAGGTACGTCTTAGGCTCCGGAAGCTGTCTGCACACGGTCTTCCTTGCCAAAACCACCAGGCCGTCAACCATGTGGTCAAAGGACCTGCACACAGCGCCGCAGATCCCCGGCAGAGCCTTTTCAATCACCGGACGGTACACCAGGTTCTCCAGATCCAGCCACACAGGCCACAGGTTTGCGTAATCCCTCCCGCCTGCCTTTCCGGGCTTCATGAGGAACTGCCGTATCACAGCCAGATACAGCACAGCGCCGATGCCGATAGAGATCAGCCCGCCCTTTAAGTTCACAAAGGAGAAAAAGTGTATGGCATGGGCATGGCCCACTCCCTGGAAAAATCCCTGTCCCAGGTCCGCAAGCCGGTCCATGGTAAGGTGAGGGGCCATTCCCAGGACAGGAAGTATAGCCGCCGCGCCCACCAACACGGCCCTGCTTAGGGGCCTCATGTAGTGGGAGGACATCTCATCAAACTCCGCCTGCCTGTCAGGGTGGCGATCCACAAACAGCGCCACAAACAGCTTCACCATATACGCCACCGTCATGCCGCCTGTAAAGAGAAACACCCACTCTGCTGCCTTCCACACCGACGGATTCGTGAGAACCGGAAGCAGCGCGGGCGAAACGCCTACCGCCTCACCGGCCAGCGCACCCTCCTCCAACAGATGGGCATACTCCACAATACTCTCATGGAGCAACGTCTTGCTCACATACCCGTTCCACAGGGGTATCCCGCCGATCCCGAGAGCCCCCATCAAAAAGCAGAAGCACAGAGCCGGCTTCCCCCGCCCAAAACCTCGCACGTCATTGAGATCCAGCTGGTGGAGATTCATATACACCGCGCCGGCGCACAGAAACAGCACCAGCTTAATCAGGGAGTGGTTTACCATGTGCAAAAACGCCCCCCGCACTGCCAGGAGATTGCCCTCCCCTGACCAGGCCAGAAGACAGGACATGCCGATACCTGTCATGATAAAGCCGATCTGGGACACGGAAGAGCAGGCCAGGGTCCGCTTTAAGTTCACGGAAAATACCGCCAAAAGCGCCCCCAAAAACATGGTCACAAGGCCAAGCCCCGCGATCAGCAGCCCCCACGCCCCGTCGCTCCCAAACATAACGCAGGACACCAGTATCACGCCGAAAACCCCCGCCTTGGTCAGGATACCTGACAGAAGGGCGCTGGCCGGAGCCGGAGCCACGGGATGGGCTTTTGGCAGCCAGATATGAAGGGGAAAGCACCCTGCCTTGGCCCCAAAGCCAAAAAGCATAAGGCCTCCCGCCACGTAAAGCTGCGCTTTCGCCGACCCAAAACCGCCGGCCACATGGACGGCCTGGCCGCTTTCAAAGGTCTCCCTTCCTGCCAGGACCGCCCTGGCCGCCGGACCGATCTCATCCATGTCCAGAGTCCCCAGAACATCGTGGAGCAAAAACAGCCCCATAAGCATCACCATGCCGCCGATGACCGCCACCGCCAGGTATGTCTCTGCAGCCCGAAGGCTTTCCGCCCTCTCGTCAAAAGCCACCCACACATAGGAGGTGAAGGACATGATCTCAAAGAAGATAAAGGTGGTGTACAGATCCGCCGATAAAAATACGCCTACCGTAGCCAAAAACGTAGCCCAGAAGAAGATATAATACCTGGCTTTGTTCTTGTAGTGAGCCATGTATTCTCTTGAAAATACCCCGGCAACGCCCCACATCAACACAGCGATGGCCGTGTACACCATCCGAAACCCATCCATCTTCAGATGAAGCCCCATGCCGCAGAACCCCGGAATCAGAATCTCCCATCCGTTCATACTCCCACCTCACCTCCAATCTTCATCAAACACTCCATCAGAGGAGCCGGATTCACGCCGATGACCAGAATGACCACTGTGAACACTATAAGAGGCACCAGCATCTTCCAGGTAGGGTCTGTCACTTTGTCATCCGCCACAGTCTCCCCGATCTTTGGAAAGTAAGCTCTCACCAGAACCGTCATCATATAGATCCCGGTCAGCAGAGCCGACAAAAGGATCACAGCCACCCCCGCATAGGGGAGCCACCGGCCCACGCCGCCGTCCCCGCCGCCTGCACCTCCCATAAGGCCGCCGCACTCAAAGGCCGCCTGGGCCAGGTTCCATTTGCTGATAAATCCCGCAAACAGAGGGATTCCCATGAGGGACAAGCTGGCCGCGGTGAGACACCCAAAGGTTATGGGCATCTTCTTTCCCATGCCGTCCAGCTGATAGATGTAGGTTTTTCCGGACTTGTGCATCACAGCGCCCGCGCAGAAAAACGCGCTTATCTTCATAAAAGCGTGAGCCACCATATGGCTAAGCCCCGCCGCCAGCCCAAAGGGGGTCATAAGAGTCGCCCCAAACAGGATGTAGGACAGGTTACTGACCGTAGAGTAGGCCAGCCGCCGCTTCCAGTGAACCTCTTTCACCGCCATGGTGGATCCGAACAGGATTGTCACCAGGGTCGCGCACATCACCACCCACTGAGCCCAACTGCCCCTTAAAAAGCCGATGCCAAAGCTAAAATACGTCAGCCGCAGGATGGCGAACGCGCCGGACTTTACCACCGCCACCGCATGGAGCAGGGCCGTCACAGGAGTGGGGGCCACCGCCGCCTTGGGAAGCCACCGGTACAGGGGGAACACAGCCGCCTTCACGCCGAACCCGAAGAACGCCAGCACATAGACCAAAAGAAGCGTATTCCGGTTCTGTCCCGCCCGGGCCAGATCCAGCATCCCGCCTGCCACAAACTCCGAAGTCTCTATGGAAGAAAAGCCCAGCACAAACACCATGCCGATAAAGGCAAAGGCAGCGCCGCCTATGGAGTAGTACAGGTATGCCCGGCTTGCCCGCACCGCCTCCTTGGTAAGAGGAAACATCACCAGAGGCAGGGTCACAAACGTAAGCATCTCATAAAACAGATAAAGTGTCACCAGGGTTCCGGCCAGGGCGATCCCCACCGTGACCCCGTAGGTCATAAGGTAAAAGGCAAAAAACGTGTTCCTTCTCTCCTCATGCTCCATATACTCAAAGGCGTACAGCGTGGCCAGAGGCCACAGAAACGCCACCATGCCCGCAAACAGCGCTCCCATTCTGTCCAGCTTAAACATGACCGTCAGGGAGGAGTACAGTTTAAACACCACCAGCCGGCGTTCCCCGTCCACACCTCCGACCAGGATAGCCGCCACAAAAAAGCTGTTGAGCAGCACCAGGCCTGCTGTCAGAAGAGCCCGTCTCCGGTTCCAGGGTACGACCCCCTCCCCAGGCTGGTGGAACAGCATGGCCAGTCCGCCGACGATGGGAAAGACCACCGGCAGGGCCAGTATTATTTCGCTCATATTCATCCCTCCGTCAAAGTACCATGGCTGCTATGGACTGGGCCATAGCCACAATGCTGTCCGGGAAACACCCGAATAAAAGAGCGGCAGCAGCCAGGATCCCCACAGGTCCAAGCATCCACAGGGACGGCTCCTTTCCCGCCAGTTTCCGCTTCTCGATCTCCTCGCCCTTAAAATCATGGCCCGGAAAATATCCCTGAATGGTCAGAGGCAGCAGATACCCGGCAGTCAAAAGGGCGCTGACCAACAGAACCACAGGCCCCACCCAGGACCAGATGCCTGTACCTGAGGACAGGGCGCCGGAAGCCAGATACCATTTGCTGACAAAGCCGCTGGCCGGCGGAATGCCGATCAGGGCCAGGGATGCTATGGTGTAGCAGCCCAGGGTCAGGGGCATCACTCTTCCCAGCCCTCGCATCTGCTCCACTCTGGTCCACCCCGTAGTCACGATGATGACGCCCGCCGCCAAAAACAGGGTATGCTTGATCACTGAGTGGAACACCACGTGGCTTAAAGCCCCCACAAACCCTAAGGGAGTCAAAAGGCTTAATCCGAACATCACGTAGCTGACCTGGCTCACCGTAGAGTAGGCCAGACGCTTTTTCAGCACCGGCTCCTTGTAAGCCAGCATGGAGCCCATAAACACGGTCATAAGTGCCAGAAGGATCCACCCGTTCTGCACCCAGGTTCCCCAAAGCCTGTCAGGCCCCACGATAAAGTACACCACCCGGATAACCGCCAACACGCCCGCCTTGGTGATAAGGCCGGAGAGCACCGCGCTGGCGCAGGCCGGAGCCACGGGATGGGCCGTGGGAAGCCACCCGTGAAGGGGGA
>CAJUPQ010000113.1 GCA_910588505.1 uncultured Hungatella sp.
CCAGGAGCCTGGCGGCCTGCGACGGGGCCATCCTGGTGGTGGACGCGGCCCAGGGGATTGAGGCTCAGACTCTGGCCAATGTCTACCTGGCCCTGGACCACGACCTGGACGTGTTCCCGGTCCTGAATAAGATAGACCTGCCAAGCGCGGAGCCGGACCGGGTGGCGGCGGAGATTGAGGATGTTATCGGCCTGGAGGCCGCCGACGCGCCCAGGATCTCGGCCAAGACAGGGCTCAATGTAGAAGAAGTGCTGGAGGCGATCGTGGAGAAGATCCCGGCTCCCTCGGGGAATGCCGCGGCTCCCTTGAAGGCGCTGATCTTTGACTCTCTCTATGATTCCTACAAGGGGGTCATCATCTTCTGCCGGATCAAGGAGGGCACCGTAAAGAAGGGGACCACCATCCGCATGATGGCTACAGGAGCCGAGGAAGAGGTGGTGGAGGTCGGCTATTTTGGGGCCGGTCAGTTTATCCCCTGTGAGGAGCTGAGCGCCGGTATGGTAGGTTACATTACGGCCAGCATCAAAAATGTGAAGGATACCGCGGTTGGGGACACCATCACGGATAAATTTAACCCGTGTTCGGAGCCGCTGCCAGGGTATAAAAAGGTTACGTCCATGGTCTACTGCGGCCTGTACCCTGCGGACGGGGCCAAGTACAACGATCTGCGGGACGCGTTGGAAAAGCTGCAGTTAAACGACGCCTCCCTGTTTTTTGAGCCGGAGACATCCATTGCCCTTGGGTTTGGGTTTCGGTGCGGTTTTTTGGGCCTTCTGCACCTGGAGATCATCCAGGAGCGGCTGGAGCGGGAGTACAACCTGGATCTGGTGACCACGGCCCCCGGCGTCGTGTACCGGGTTCACAAGAAAAGCGGTGATATGATCGAGTTGACTAATCCCTCTAATCTGCCGGACCCGTCGGAGATCGAGTTTATGGAGGAGCCTATTGTGACGGCGGAGATCATGGTGACCACGGAGTTTGTGGGGGCGATTATGACTCTGTGTCAGGAGCGGCGGGGCGTTTACCTGGGTATGGAGTACATCGAGACCACCCGGGCCCTGTTGAAATATGAGCTTCCTCTTAATGAGATCATCTACGACTTTTTTGACGCCCTGAAGTCCCGGTCCAGAGGGTATGCGTCGTTTGACTACGAGATCAAGGGGTACGAGCAGTCGGAGCTGGTGAAGCTGGATATTTTGATCAACAAGGAGGAGGTGGATGCCTTATCCTTTATTGTCCACGCTTCCTCAGCCTATGAGCGGGGGAGAAAGATGTGCGAGAAGCTGAAGGAGGAGATCCCGCGCCATCTGTTTGAGATCCCCATCCAGGCGGCTGTGGGAGGAAAGATCATTGCCAGGGAGACAGTGAAGGCTATGCGCAAGGATGTGCTGGCCAAGTGCTACGGCGGCGATATCAGCCGGAAGAAAAAGCTTCTGGAAAAACAGAAAGAGGGAAAGAAGCGGATGCGCCAGGTCGGCAATGTAGAAATTCCGCAGAAAGCCTTTATGAGCGTGCTGAGGCTGGACGAGGAATAGATCTTGAGAAAACCATTGGAATTATACATCCACATTCCTTTTTGCGAAAGAAAATGCGGTTACTGCGATTTCCTCTCAGGGCCTGCTCCCATGAACATCCAGAGGAGGTATGCGGAGCAGATGATCAAGGAGATCGCCTGTCAGAGCAAGCACTATCCCGGGTATCGGGTGGTGTCCGTGTTTCTGGGCGGCGGCACGCCTTCGCTGCTGGAGCCAGGACAGATCCTGGATATCATGAAGGCGGTGAGAGGGAATTTTCGCCTGGAGGTGGACGCGGAGGTGACTATGGAGATGAATCCGGGAACCGTGACCATGGAGAAGCTTCAGGCCTGCAGGGAGAGCGGTATCAACCGCGTCAGTATCGGGCTTCAGTCGGCGGATGACAAGGAATTAAAGACCCTGGGGCGCGTCCACACCTATGATGAATTTTTGAAGACGTATCAGCGGGCGCGGCAGGCGGGATTTGCCAATGTGAGCGTTGATCTGATGTCCGCGCTTCCTGGTCAGACCTTAAGTTCCTGGAAGGCGACGCTGAAACGGGTTACGATGTTAAAGCCGGAGCACATCTCGGCCTACAGCCTGATGATCGAGGAGGGTACGCCTTTTTACAGCAGGTATCATGGCCATCCGGAGCTGCTGCCCGATGAAGAGGAAGAGCGTAAGATGTATTACCTGACAAAGCAGTATCTTCACAGCCATGGGTTTGAGCGGTATGAGATCTCCAACTACGCCAGGCCCGGGTTTGAGTGCCGCCACAACACAGGGTACTGGACTGGGGTGGAGTATCTTGGCCTTGGCTTGGGAGCCTCTTCCTATATCCATGGCTTCCGGTTTCGCAATGAGGCGGACCTGGAGGTGTACTGCGGGATTGAGATGGAGGGGGCGGACGCGGATGATCGTCTTCACAAGGAGATCGTCCGTCTCACCGAAAAGGAACGGATGGAAGAATTTATGTTTTTGGGGCTTCGGATGACGCGGGGCGTGTCAGGGACGGAGTTTGAGAAGCGGTTTGGGGTGACGCTGGGGGATGTGTACGGAAAGGTTCTGGACAAGCTTGTGAAAAATGGGCTTGTGATCCTGGAGGAGCCCTATGTGCGGCTTAGCGACTTTGGGGTTGATATCAGTAACTATGTGCTCAGCGAGTTTTTGCTGTGAGTTTGGTATGTGGTTTGGGGGTGGGGGAAAGGGGATTTAAGGTTTTGTGAACATAGGGCGAAGAGTGTCGTGGGGCCAGTCAGAGAAGGAGAGATGTCCCGTCCGGGTTCAGATATGCCAAACATTCCGATGAGAATTTGTCGGCAACCGTTAGGTTAGTGACCCTGCGCTTGGCAACTTAAAGTTCCTCTTTATCCAGCTTAGGTAACAGGAATGAAAGTGAGAAAATACAGCCCCGCATCCCGGCCAAGTGACAGGCCGGAAAAACGGGGCTGCTTTTATGCAGTTTATTTTATTCAGGTACGGAAAATACTTCTTCCGTGGTGGTGCCGTGGGCTAAAGCCTCCTCGTGGGTGCCATAGAAGATGTCGATCTTGTTCTCGATTACATTGGAACCGATATCTTCTACCGTGTAAATCGTATCTCCGATCATCAGACGAGTGCCGATGGGGAAGATCTCGATGTCAGCGGACACAGTGTGGAACGGCTGTGGCTCGGTCCCGCTGTAGGTCAGCTTTGATATGGATGAGGGACAGCATATATCGCAACCGCAGTAGCCGGTGACTGTGAACATGCCAAGGGAAACCGGTTCCAGTTTTGGTTTTGTTTCCTTCCTGGGAGCGAAGCCGGGGCCTATCTGCCGGGAAGAGGGGAGCTTGTCCGGGCTCCCTCCCGGGGCAGAACTGTTCTGCGCGGATTCAGCCTGTGACTTTCCAGTGTCGGAGGTTTTGGAGGCCTCCTGGGAAGAAGACTGACCGGCGGTATCCTTCGATGAGTCTGAACTCTGTCCCGGGGCAGTGGTGGAAGAGGATGATTTGTCCGTGTCCTGTCCCGGGGCGTCAGTGGAAGCAGAAGATTTGTCCGCGTCCTGTCCCGGGGCGGCTGTGGAGACGGAAGCTTTGTCCGTACCCAGCCCTGGCGCAGTGGTGGAGACGGAAGTTTTAGCCGCGTCCCCCAAGGCGGCGGGCGCCTGTCCGGTTACGGTGATCTGGCCCGGTCCCTGGGGAGCCAAAGAGGCGGGCGCAGGTTCCTCCGGCCTGTTCTCCTGTGTATCTTTTGTGGCGTCGGAGCTTAAGACGAACTGCTCCGAATCTTTATGATAAGTAAGTTCACCCAGGAAAACCCGCTCTTCCTCTGTCACGGCGTAGGCCGTAACCCGAAACTTTTGCTGTTCAAACGCATTCCAGTCCATGGAATACTTAAATCCATGGTATCCGTCTCCGATGCTTTCCTGGAGTTTTTCCTGATAATGATCAGCCTTTATGGTGGCAGTCTTTATTGCTTCTGAAGAATCCTGGGGATAAACGGAAATCTCAACCGGGATCACGTGGCCGTAGCTGTCGCTGTCCCAAACCCAACCATAGATGGAAGAGCTATCCGCACCCTCTAAGGTTCCTGCCGGTGTGGCGGCCATGGCAGAAAAGGAAACAGCAAGGCCAAAGATTCCGCCCACAAAGGCAAGTGATAACTTTTTTAACATTGAGTGTCTCATGATCGTTCTCCTCTTGAACCTAAAATCTAACAGTTTTATTGGTTACAATTATATTACAAATATGTTAAAAGTCAAGGAAATCGTGGCAGAGTGGGGGATTTTTGGTAAAATCGCAAGAATTTCCAGGGAAAAGTGGTTTCCAAAGGGCAAGAATGTCCTCAAAATGGTAAATAGTAAACAGAGAAAAGTTTCTAAAAAAGGTATTGACAAAAAGTATTCAAAGGACTATATTAGGAGCATAGTAATTAGCACTCAATCAAAACGAGTGCTAACAAGCCAAAATCTCACAGGAAGGACGGGGGATATGGAACTGGACGAGCGAAAGATCACCATTTTGAAAGCGATCATAAAGAACTATATGGAGACCGGGGAGCCGGTTGGGTCCAGAACTATTTCCAAGTATGTGAATTCCAAGTGGAGTTCAGCCACCATACGCAACGAGATGTCCGATCTGGAGGAGATGGGTTATATCGTTCAGCCTCATACGTCGGCAGGGAGGATTCCCTCTGACAAGGGATACCGCTTCTATGTGGATCAGATCCTTCTGGAGAAGGATAATGAGGTGACGGAGATCAAGGAGATGATGGTCCAGCGCATGGGCCGTCTGGAGCAGGTGCTGAAAGCTCTTGCCAAGAACCTGGCCAGCAACACCAACTACGCGGCCATGATAAGCGGCCCCCAGTACCACCGCAACAAGTTAAAGTTTATCCAGCTTTCTAAGGTGGACACTCACAAGCTTCTTATTGTGACGGTGGTGGAGGGGAACATCATCAAGAACACTATGGTGAACATAGAGGAAGCCATCAGCGATGAGGAACTTTTGAACCTGAACATCCTTCTGAACACCAACTTAAACGGCCTGACCATTGAGGAGATCAATCTTGGAGTTATCAGCCGGTTAAAGGAGCAGGCAGGAATCCACAGCAAGGTGGTGGATCTGGTGCTCAACGAGGTGGCGGCGGTCATCAAGGCCGACGAGGATGAGCTTCAGATCTACACCAGCGGAGCTACTAATATTTTCAAATATCCGGAGTTAAGCGACAGCCGCAAGGCCAGCGAGCTTTTGAGCACTCTGGAGCACACGGAGACGCTGCAGGAGCTGGTAGATACCGTGGGAGCCGACAGCGAGACAGGGATTCAGGTGTACATCGGCGACGAGTCCCCGGTCCAGGCCATGAAGGACTGCAGCGTGGTCACCGCCACTTACGAGCTGGGCGAGGGGCTGAAAGGCACCATCGGCATCATCGGGCCCAAGCGGATGGATTATGAGAAAGTGCTCAAGACTTTAAGGAATCTCATAACCCAGCTGGACGCTACATTTAAAAAGGAAGACGAAAGGTGAGAGTGCAGTGAGCGAAGAGAATAGAAGGGAAGAAGACATGGAACAGGCGGCGGATCTTGGAGGGGAAGCCGCGGATGAGACCAGAGGGAAAGAGAGGCCGGAAGGATCAGATCAGGTTCCGGACAGTCCGGACGCGGAGGTAAGGCAGCCGGATGAGGGGGAGGCTTCGGAGGAGTCCCCAAAAGGACAGGAGCCGGAGGAGGCTAAGGATTCTCCAAAGAAAGGTTTTTTTGGCAAGAAGAAGGAGAAGAAGGATCCTAAGGACGCTCAGATCGAAGAGCTGACAGATAGGCTTAAGAGAAATATGGCTGAGTTTGATAATTACAGAAAGCGGACGGAGAAAGAAAAGTCCGCCATGTTCGAGATAGGAGCCAAGGACATCATCGAGCGGATTCTGCCGGTGATCGATAATTTTGAGAGAGGCTTAAACTCAATGCCTGAGGATGCCAAGGGGACTTCCTTTGCCGAGGGCATGGAGATGATATATAAGCAGCTTCTGAAGAATCTGGAGGAGGCGGGCGTTAAGCCCATTGAAGCCGTAGGCCAGCAGTTTGACCCAAACTTCCACAACGCGGTGATGCATGTGGAGGATGAGGAGCAGGGGGAGAACGTGGTGGTCCAGGAACTTCAGAAAGGTTATCTGTACCGGGACAGCGTGGTGAGACATAGCATGGTACAGGTAGCTAATTAGGGAGCGGCAAAAGAGGCTGACTGTTTTGCGAAGGTTCCCATGACGCAGTACCCGGACAGAGGTTCGGTTTGATCAGGCAGCAGACACATGTAAAAAATGGATTTTATATAGGAGGAAAAAGCTATGGGCAAGATTATAGGTATTGACTTAGGTACGACCAACAGCTGTGTGGCCGTTATGGAAGGCGGCAAGCCGACGGTTATCGCCAACGCGGAGGGCGTCAGGACCACGCCGTCCATCGTAGCGTTTACAAAGACAGGAGAGAGGCTGGTAGGCGAGCCCGCGAAGCGTCAGGCAGTTACTAACGCTGACAAGACCATCTCTTCCATCAAGAGACATATTGGAAGCGATTATAAGGTGGATATTGACGGGAAGAAGTATACTCCCCAGGAGATTTCGGCTATGATTCTGCAGAAGCTGAAAGCGGACGCGGAGAGCTATCTGGGCGAGACCGTGACAGAAGCGGTCATCACGGTTCCCGCGTATTTTAACGACGCACAGCGTCAGGCCACCAAGGACGCAGGCAAGATTGCGGGTCTGGATGTAAAGAGGATCATCAACGAGCCTACGGCAGCGGCCCTGGCCTACGGCCTTGACAATGAAAAAGAGCAGAAGATCATGGTTTATGACCTGGGCGGCGGTACGTTCGATGTGTCCATCATCGAGATCGGCGACGGCGTGATCGAGGTGCTTTCCACTAACGGCGATACAAGACTGGGCGGCGATGACTTTGACAACCGCATTACCCAGTGGCTCATCGACGAGTTTAAGAAAGCGGAAGGAGTTGATCTGTCCGGCGACAAGATGGCTCTCCAGAGACTGAAAGAGGCTGCGGAGAAGGCCAAGAAGGAGCTTTCCACCGCCACCACTACTAATATTAACCTTCCGTTCATTACCGCGACCAATGAGGGGCCAAAGCATCTGGACATGAATCTGACCCGGGCGAAATTTGACGAGCTGACCCATGACTTGATCGAGAGAACGGCTATTCCTGTACAGAACGCTTTGAAGGACGCGGGCATTACGGCCTCCGAGCTTGGCAAGGTGCTTCTGGTAGGCGGTTCCACTCGTATGATCGCGGCTCAGGATAAGGTAAAACAGCTGACCGGACATGAGCCATCCAAGAGCCTGAACCCGGATGAGTGCGTTGCTATCGGCGCGGGCATCCAGGGCGGCAAGCTGGCAGGCGACGCCGGCGCAGGGGATATCCTTCTTCTTGATGTTACCCCGCTGTCTTTGTCCATTGAGACCATGGGCGGCGTGGCTACCAGACTGATCGAGAGGAATACCACCATTCCCACCAAGAAGAGCCAGATTTTCTCCACCGCGGCTGACAACCAGACTGCTGTGGATATCCATGTGGTGCAGGGTGAGAGACAGTTTGCCCGGGACAACAAGACCTTAGGTCAGTTCCGTCTGGACGGGATCCCGCCTGCAAGGAGAGGCGTTCCCCAGATCGAGGTTACCTTTGATATTGATGCCAACGGCATTGTAAATGTATCTGCCAAGGATCTGGGAACAGGCAAGGAGCAGCATATTACCA
>CAJUPQ010000114.1 GCA_910588505.1 uncultured Hungatella sp.
CGAGATTATGTGCCGTGCTATGGAAGATATGAGGAATCAGACATTGAAAGAGGGAATGAAAGAAGTTGCGCTCCGTATGTTGGCGGCTGGCAAATATGCTTTAGAGGAAATCGTTAATATTTCAGGACTTTCTCTTGAGGAAGTCAAACAACTGAAAGCTGATAGAAGCGCATAGGCAGAGTTATAGAGCCGGGAATCTAAAAAACAGGTTCCTGGCTCTATTTTTTGCCCTGAAATGTAAATTTTTTGTGAATATGATTAAAAAAAAGTCCTTTACAAAACGTCACTGGGTATACTGCCAGATAAAAGACAAACACAACCGTCCCTGACAAAGACATCATAAAAAGAAGATTTTGAAGCATCCCCCGCTCCCGCCCCCTTTCTCCTGCATGAGTCCCGCTTCCTCCCCAGCCACTTCCTCGTCTCTCCCGACCCCTTCGTGTCTTCTCTCATTCCCTCGGCATCATTAGTTTACTTTAATACACACTCTTATGGCTAATCATACATCACATGGAAGATTCTATCAATAATATGAACTAAAGAAGCCTAATATAAGATCTCGAATCCGTAACACCTCTCCCTCATTTCATTCATATCAACATCCTGACATTTTATCCCCACAAAGGGTACCCACAGCTTGACAAATCCCCTCAACCACTCTAAACTAAAGAAAAGGAGAGGAGTGTCTGCTATGAAATATCTGAAACTCGGCAACCTAAACGAACCCGTATCCGCCATCGGCGTAGGCTGTATGCGCATTGCCGGGATGAGCAGCGGCCAGCTGGATCGCTATGTACACACTGCCCTGGATCAGGGCATAAACTTTTTCGACCACGCGGATATCTACGCTTCCGGAAAAAGCGAGGAGATCTTCGGAGATCTTCTTTCACGGGAACCTTCCTTAAGAAATCGGGTGATTCTCCAGTCCAAGTGCGCCATCCATGATTCCATGTACGATTTCTCAAAAGACTACATCCTAAGCTCCGTAGACGGGATCCTGAAAAGACTTAAAGTCTCTCACCTGGATTCCCTGCTGCTTCACCGGCCAGATGCCCTCATGGAGCCGGACGAGGTGGAAGAAGCTTTTCAGATCCTGAAAAAAAGCGGAAAAGTCCTGAATTTCGGGGTATCCAATATGAACCGCTATCAGATGGAATTCCTAGGTGATCGACTGTCCGACAGCTTGGCTGTGAACCAGCTGCAGATGAGCGCTGCCCACACGCCCCTGATCGACGCCGGGATCAATGTAAATATGATGACTGACGCCGCCGTCATGCGGGACGGTGGGACCTTAGAGTACTGCCGGATGAAAGACATGGTCGTCCAGGCCTGGTCCCCTCTGCAGAAAGGTTTCTTTGGCGGGACATTTATAGGAAGCGAGGACTATAAAGAATTAAACGGGGTTCTGGATGCCCTGGCTGAACAGTACGGCGTCACAAGCGACGCCATAGCCTACGCCTGGCTTCTGCGTTATCCTGCCAAAATGCAGGTCATCATCGGCACCACCAACCCTGACCGCCTCAAACATGCCGCAAAAGCCGCGGAAGTAGAGTTGACCAGAAGTGAGTGGTATCAGGTGTACAGAGCTGCCGGCAATCAGCTTCCTTAGTGATCTTTCCTTCCCTTTTTGACCGTGAACCGCTCCTGTTTTTGGCGGTTGCACTGGAAACATTAGGAAATTATAGTAAAAATATAAAAACAGTCTATTAAAAAGGGAAGTTTTGAGGTATAATGAACAAAGAATTTTATTTAAGGGGGGGGAGGTGAAGACATAGGAACATATGTCTGAACGTAATGTAATACAGTTACAAAGAGAGGGAGGCGGCAGTGGGTAAGCCTGAAAAATGTGTCCACTAATTTTTGAAGGTGAAATCTAACAAAGGAGAGTTATGAAATGTTGAATCAAATGATCAAGAACTTAAAAATCCGCAGCCGAATGCTCATATCCTATTTTATTATTGTGCTTCTGCTGCTCATTGTGGGTATTACATCCATCGTCATGCTCAATCAGTCAAGTCAAAGGCTGCAGGACTTCTATGAGATGCAGTTTAAAACCGTATCGCTGGCCATGAACGCCCGCCGTACCGTGTTCTCCGCCCGTGGTAACATCCTTTCGACCATTGTAGAGTATACTGATGAAGCTCATTCCAACGCTCAGAGCGATTTCGACTACATCTACACCTTGGTGGATGAATTAAAGGAAATTGATCAGAAGGTCACTGGTTCGTCCGGAGGATCCACCCAGCTGGCCACAGTGGAGGAAAACCTAAACAAAGCCTCCAGCTATCTGCCCCAGATCCTGGATCTGGCCAAACAGCAAAAGGACGATGAGGCGCTGGCGTTATACAAGTCCAACTACAAACCTCACATGGACTCCAGCCGCGACATTTTGACCAGTCTCTGTGAAACCGCCGAGGCCAACGCTCAGGCCAGCCTGGAGGAAGGCGAACGGCAGGTCGGTATCGCGGACACCATCGTAATTGCCCTGATCGTGGTAGCGGTGGTGGTCAGCATCTTCCTGGCCCTTTTCATGAGCGACAGCGTGCGCAAGCCTGTGGAGGAGATGCGCCAGGTAGCTTCCCGGGTTTGCAAAGGCGATATGAATGTAGAGATTACATACCAGTCCCGGGATGAATTGGGAGAGATGGCGGATAACATGCGCAGCATGACAGAAATTGTCAAGGCCCTGATCGGCGACATAAACTACTGTATGGAAGAACTGGCCCATGGCAACTTCACGGTAAAGAGCCGCAACATCGAGGCCTATATCGGCGATTACGCTGATATCCTTAAGGCCATGCGGGACATGAAGGTCTCCATGAGCGAGACTCTTTCCAAGATCGAGTCCGCGGCGGATCAGGTTAACGCCGGCGGCGAGCAGGTGTCCAGCGGCGCTCAGGCTCTGGCCCAGGGCGCTACCCAGCAGGCATCATCCGTGGAAGAGCTGGCCGCTACCATCCAGGAAGTCAGCCAGCAAGTGGAATCCACCGCTTCCCACGCCAGAACTGCCAAGAAAGAAAACGAGCAGTCCCACCAGCAGATCGGTGTGTGCTTCCAAGATATGGAATCCCTCTTGAACGCCATGAACAAGATCGAAACACATTCTACCGAGATCAGCAAGGTGATCAAGACCATTGAGGACATCGCCTTCCAGACCAATATTCTGGCGCTGAACGCTGCCGTAGAGGCTGCCCGCGCCGGCGCTGCCGGTAAAGGCTTTGCCGTGGTAGCCGACGAGGTGCGCAACCTGGCCAGCAAATCCGCGGAGGCCTCCAAGAGCACTACAACCCTGATCGAGGGTACCGTGAAAGCAGTTAAGGAGGGACTTGATCTCTCCCATGAGACCAGCCAGGCCCTTCAGGTCGTGGTGGAAAGCTCCAAGAAGGTTCTGGACGCAGTAGGCCTGATCGCCGGCGCCGCCGAGGAGCAGACTGCTTCCATCTCCCAGATCGCCATCGCGGTGGATCAGATCTCCAGCGTGGTACAGACCAACTCTGCCACCTCCGAAGAGTCCGCCGCTGCCAGCGAGGAGCTTTCCAGCCAGGCTAACGTACTCAAGGAATTGATCTCTCGGTTCCGTCTGGAGGACACCCAGGCCATCGGCAGTACCGCTCCCAGTCCCAGATCCAGTGCCAGCAGCTACGCCGCTCCACAGCACCATGACATTTCCGGCAACAGCTTTACAGACACATCGAAGTATTAGATCTACACAGACAAGCGCCTCCTCCGGCTCCCTTCACCAGGAGCCGAAAGAGGCGCTTTCTCACTGTCCAAAAATCCGGATCAGTTCCTCCTCTGACAGCCCATTCTCTATAGCTCTAAGTCTCCCCTCCTTAAGCGCGTACATTTTCGTGCAGGCTGACAGCTCCATCATCTCATGGGAGGTCAGTACTACGGCTCCTCCCTCCCTCCGATACTGCTCCAGATAACCGCGGATATCCGCCTTGCACTCCATATCAAGAGCCGCCCCCGGCTCGTCCAGGATCAGCGCTTTCTTGCGGCCGCACAGCGCGCAGGCGATACTCACCCGCTTTTTCATACCTCCGGACAGTTTCTCCACGGTCCTGTTAAGCATGTCGCCCACCCCCAAAAAAGCCGCTGCCCCAGACTTCAGATCCCGCTCCATGGCCTTCTTGTCTCCTCCATACCACAAAAGCAGGTTGTCCCTCACCGTCAGCTCCTCCATAAGCGGGTTCTCCTGAGGCACATAAGCCACTGCCCTGGCATGATCTGCGGGGCTTTTGGAAATCTCCTTACCGTCCAGGCTCACCCGCCCTTTATCCGCCTTCAGGGCCCCTGCCAGGATGGAGAGCAGCGTGGTCTTACCGCATCCGTTGCTCCCCACGATACCCACGCACTCCCCCGGAGCCACCGTCAGGTCCACGCCTTTTAAGATCTCCTTCCTGTTGTATCGCTTGTAAATTCCTTCCGCTGTCAGCACGACCTCACCTCCTCCATAAAATCAAGTCCCTCCCGGCCTCTGGCCGGAAGGGACCTTTCCTGTACCATATTCAAAGCCATTCTAGAGCGTGTTTGAAAATTGCTTTCTGACAGATGTGCGTCACAATTTGTGGGAGATTTGAGCCAAATGAAGGGCGCATAGCGGGCTATGTAACCTGAATTTGGCTCAAATATACCGCGAAGTGGGGCGCGCATCTGGCGGGAATGAATTTTCAAACACGCTCTAGTACATCGTTGCACTAATTTGCGAGTAAATTAACTCCGATGCATATGCACCTTATCCGCTCCCAGCTTCTCAAGGTTCTCCAGCACCTTCCTCCTGTCAGCTTGGCCGATCAGGGTATCCCTGGCCTTCTTTGCCTCCGTCTCGGCCTTGTGCTTGCTGGGACCGCCCACGCAGCCGCCCACGCAGGCCATACCCTCGATGAAATCCGCCGGCAGCTTGCCAACCTTCATAAGCAGCAGCGCCTTCTTGCACTCCGCCGCCCCGTTGCACTTCATCACCTCAGGCTTGATATCCTCGCCCATCTCCTCAAAGCACTGGACCACAGCCGCGGTCACCCCGCCGCCGTTGCCAAACCGCTTGCCGAACACAGAGCTGTCCTGATAGCTGTTCTCCTCCGGCTCCAGCTCCACATCCTTAGCCCGCATCATAGCCCGAACCTCGCCAAAGGTCAAAGCGTAATCCGCGTTGCCCTGGATATTCAGATCCAGAGTCTCGCTCTTCTTGGCAATGCAGGGCCCGATAAACACGGTGATGGTTCCTGGGTCTTTCTCCTTCACCAGCCTGGACACCCCGCACATAGGCGAAACCGTGGTAGACATATTGTCCAGAAGCGTTGGGAAATGCTGCTTGATCATATTTACGAAAGCCGGACAGCAGGAGGTGGTCATCTTCTTCCCCTCCTTGTAGGCCTCGGCCCACTCCGCGGCCTCGGCGGCAGCCGTCATATCTCCGCCCAGCCCCACCTCGATCATATCCGCGAACCCGATCTTCTTAAGGGCTGTTCTCCAGCTTGCCATGGTGATATCCGGCCCGAACTGCCCTTCCGTGGCAGGAGCCACCATGGCCACCACCCGTTTCCCGGCATTGATCAGCCGGATGATATCTACCATAAAGGTCTTAGTCCCAATGGCCCCGAAGGGACAGCTGTGGACACAGGCGCCGCACTGAATACACTTCTTCTCATCGATCACGCAGATCCCGTACTCATCATAGGTAATGGCATCTACCGGGCACACTTTCTTACATGGCCGTTCCAGATGGGCGATAGCGCTGTAAGGACATGCCTGGGCACACTTACCGCACTCCTTGCACTTGGACGGGTCAATATGGGCTCTGGTGTCATCCATGGAAATAGCCCCGAAATTACAGGAGTTCTGACAGGCCTTTCCCATACACTTTCTGCAGTTGTCCGTCACCACGTAGGATGCAATGGGACATTCCTCGCAGGCAGCCCCGATCACCTGGACCACATTCATGGAATCTTTCCCTGACGGACACTTCCCCTCCGCTAGACGGACTCTCTGCCGGATAATCTCCCTCTCCTTATAGATACAGCACCGAAACTGGGCCTGAGGTCCCGGAATCATCTTGTAGGGCATTTCCTCCCTGCCCTCCTCCAGTTTTCCGTCCCACGCCAGCTTTGCCACCTCCCGCAGTACGTCATGCTTTACCTTCAAAATGGTTGCGTCATTTGTCACCATAGCTCTCTCTCCTCCATTTCCTCCGCTTCTAGTAATAAGTCACTGTAACCGGTTTCCCCATCTCCTCCAGGGTACTCCGAAGCTGTTCTACCAGATTCTGCCGAATGCCCAGATCAAAGGGCAGCCCCGGGTTCTGGTAAGCGCTGTTAATGGCCTTGCCCACAAACAGATGGATCTCTGTGCAGTCCTCAATGATCATCTTGGCCACCATGGACCCGCCGTTGGGCTTATCCAGCTCCTCAAAGAAATCTTCCGCCACGCTCTCCTTCTTCACATACCGTCTGAGAAGCTGCAGCACCCGGTTCAGGGTCAGCACGCCCTCGGTCACCAGGTCAATGCCCTCCATAAAGGCAATGGGCGGAATCTCCGGGTCCACATAATCCAGGGAAACATCCAGAGGTTTCTTAAGCACTCTGGAAACAATGGTGGAACTGGTCCCCCCGCACACAATGGTCCTGGCGCTTGGGTCCCCTACAAAATCCGCCACCATCCGCTCATCATCATCCGCGTTGCTGGCAGGCCCTGTCATCAGATGCACCGGCTTGCTGTCAATGATGCGCATACAGGCCACCGTGGTATCGTCCCCGGGCCGGAACATATAAAGCTCATCGCAGGCGTGGCAGATAGATGTAGCCAGACGGATGGCGGACACGGTCTTTCCATACTCTTTTACCGCGTAGTCCGCGATATCCTCCCAAAGCCACCCAAAATTCAGAAGCTGCCCTACCCCCGCGTGGATCGTCCCGTCGCTCATAAGCACCAGGGCGTCGCCTTTCTTCACCCGGAAGCGGAACTCATTGATCTTCTTCCCGTCAATCTCCCGGATGCTCTGGGGGATCTCCATCAGTTTCCCGTCCCGGATAAAAATACACCCCGGATTGTCAAACTCCACCAGGTAAGCGTCCCCACTGTGAAACACCTGCAAAATGCTAAACGTGGAGTAAGCCACTCCCCGCACCTGACACACCGGAAGGGTCTCCACGATGGTGTCCACACACTCGTCCAGGGTAGCGCCGTTTAAAAACATAGTTCCCAAAATCTTGCTGGTCAGGGTAGACAGGATGTTGGCCTTAACGCCGCTGCCCATACCATCTGCCAGAATCAAAATGTCAGAGTCAGCGGTCTTAAGGATCTCCACACTGTCCCCGCACAGAATCTCCGTAAATTTATTCAGGCTCTTATAAGCAACGTCAACCGTAACTCCCATCTATCGAACCTCGCTTTCATTGCCGTCTTCCAGCATGGACTGGCAAAGCTTGGTCAGGGTGGTCTTGGTGTCCGCCGTCGTCTCTCCTAAAAGCCCCGCGATCTGCTGGGCCACCATCATCTGCTTGTGGATAACCCTCTGGGCCAGGTCAACAGTCTCCAGCTTCTTATCATAGTCCGCCTTGGCCTGCTCCTCTTCCCTGGTAATATCAATAAACGTAGCCAGAACCACGTCCTCTTTCTCTATGTACACAATATTCTGGAGGGTGGACAGATTGTACTCCTCATACTTCACCCTCTTGCCGTGA
>CAJUPQ010000115.1 GCA_910588505.1 uncultured Hungatella sp.
CACTATAATGGATGGAGAACATGGCATTTTAGAAAAAGTTTTGCGGCGGAAAGGAGAATGGTTGTGGAAAAGGCAGTGTGGGACGACCAGTATAATCTGGGGGTAGAGGCGATCGATAAAGCCCATGCCAATCTTTTTCGGATCGTGGGAAAGCTGATGGTCTTGGTGAAGGATGAGGTCAACAGCGAGAGCGCCTGCAGGGAAGGGCTTAAGTATCTGGAAAATTATACCATGAAGCATTTCTTTGAGGAGGAGGCCTATATGAGGTCCATCCGGTACAAGGAGTATGCAAGGCATAAAAAGGTCCATGATAAGTTTCGGGGAGAGACGTTAAAGGCACTGAAGTGGAATCTGGAGACGGAGCGGTTTTCGCCTTTGTCAGTCCAGCGGTTTGTGGGCGTGCTCCTTGGCTGGCTGACAGGGCATATTATGACCGAGGACCAGGCCATTGTGGGCAAGGTGGCGCTGAAAAGGGTTTATGACCGCTCCGGGGAGATCGCCGTGGTGGCAAGGGTTGTGGATCAGGCCATGCAGGATGTGTTCCGTTTAAACGCGGAGCTGGTGGATGAGAACTATAACGGGCGGAATGTGGGAAAAGGCTTTTACTGCCGCCTGGACTACGATATGGAGGACGGCAGCAGGATCCGGCTGCTTTTAGGGGTGGAGGAACAGCTGCTCTTAAAGGGGGTGGGCATGCTTTTGGGATGGTCTGCCTTAAAGAAAGACGGTGTGGTGGACCAGGCTGCTCTCCAGATCTTTAAACAGCTGTTTGATCACATGGGAAGACTGTTTCGGGTGGATGTACCTCATGAACTGCGCAGGGAGGATATGCTGACCCAGGGGCAGTTTCGGGAGGAGTTTATGACAAGATACCCCTGTAATCTCCTGTTTCGGACAAGGGTGGGGCATTTTATATTTTGCTTCCGCAAGTGGAAGGCAAAGCGGTGAAATGTGGCAGGATGGCAAAAGCCATAAGGCGGGGGCGGATGCGGGCCCCTTTGATGAGATGGCTGTGGGGGATCTGCTATGACAGATTCTCCCTGCCATTCTTTGCCAGAGATTCTTTCAGAATCAGATTAATATACTGGGAAAAGGAACGGTCGTCTGCTTCAGCCAGACGTTTCAACTGTTCAATGATGTCAGCGTCAAGAGTGATGCTGACTTTTGTTTTTAATGGTTTCATTACCATACTCCTTTTTCGTATACTATAGCATTTTGTAGTTTTTTATATTGACTTGTCATATAAAGTAGTATAAAAGGCGAACGGAGGCGGGGCATGGTTTATCTTTCTTTGAAATTTTATGTGTTTGTGGGCTTACTGCTGGGGGTGTACTACGCCATTCTTTTTATACATTGCAGATCATCGCTTATGTTGTGGATGTGAGCCGGGGGATCATAAGAGCGGAGAGGAATCTTGGGAGATACGCCCTGTTTGTGTGTTTTTTTCCACAGATCATCCAGGGGCCGATCCCGAGATACGGGGATTTGGCGGGACAGTTGTATGAAGGCTACAGATTCGACGAGAAGGAGTTTGTGAAAGGCGCCTGGCTGGTGCTGTGGGGATTTTTCTTAAAGCTGATGATCGCGGATCGGGCCGGGACGGCAGTGAATATCATCTTTGGGGGGTGGGAGGCTTATCAGGGGGTCTATGTTCTGGTGGGAGGGGGATTGTACGGGCTGGAGCTTTATACGGATTTTCTTTCCTGCGTGTGTCTGGCAAAGGGGACGGCTTTGCTGTTTGGGATCAGGCTGGCAGACAATTTTCATCATCCTTACATGGCAAGATCGGTAAAAGAATTCTGGGGAAGATGGCATCTCTCCCTCAGTTCGTGGCTTAAGGATTATGTCTACATACCTTTGGGCGGTAATCGGAAAGGAAGATGCAGGAAGTATGGAAATATTCTTGTTACCTTTTTTGTCAGCGGAATCTGGCACGGGGCTGGTTACAAATATATCTTTTGGGGAATGCTCCACGGGATCTATCAGATCGCGGGCGATCTGACAGGGAATCTTAGGAACAGGATCTATGGGAGTTTGGGCATGGAGGCGGATAACCGGGCGAGAGTGTGGGTGGAACGGGTGTTTACCTGGTTTTTGGTGACAGCCGCGTGGGTTATCTTTCGGGCGGGAGGATTACGACAGGGACTTTTTATGGTTTACAACATGGTCACAGTGTACAACCCATGGATTCTGTTTGATGACTCCCTCCTAAGTCTGGGGCTTTCCTGGAAGGAGTGGGTGGTCCTTGGCTGTTCTGTGCTGGCCCTTATAAAAGCGGAAAGCCTTCAGGAGAAGATCTGCGTCAGGGATGAACTGTTAAGGCAGCCTTTAATCATCCGGTGGGGAGCAGCTTTGGCATCCGAAGCTATAATCTGGGGAGCAATCACCAGAGTTTGTGGGCTTCTTACTACTGGCTGCGGGAGGCGCTGGGCCGTCAGTCTCCCAAAGTGGTGGTGCTGGACTGCTATGAGCTTTTTCTGGACAACAGGAAGGATGAGGGGGATGCCAGGCTGGCTCTGGATGATATGCGGTGGGGCAAGGTAAAGAAGGAGGCTGTGGATACGGTCTGCGGGTTTGACGAGAGCCAGTCAGAGCCGGTATGGGCTGGAGGCTTGTGTTGACGATCAGTGGGAAAGTACAAAGGAATTTAACGACGGTGTCTGGAAGGATTTTGTGCTGCACAATGAGACGGATCTGAACGCCTATCTGTCCGCCGTAAGAGATGAGAGGTACACGGTGTTTTTTGCCGCGAAGGAGGGCGGGACGGCGTACGCGGGGGAGCAGCAGGAACGGCTGATGGAGGCCATGGGACTTGGGACTCCATAGCAGAACGGCGAGATGAAAAGTTATTTCGCGCTTTTAGACCATGGCCGGGTAAAGGAGGAGCAGGCGGGGGACGGCAGGCTGTACAAGCTGGGGGCGTTTCGGGGCGGGAAGGTACTTTATGAGCTGGTCAGCGCGGCTGGGGGAGGCAATGAAGGTTCCATTAAGATCAACCGGAAGGAGCAGGCGAAAGGCCGGCGGGGTCTTAACATCGTGGTGTACAGCAATGACACAAAGAGCGTGATTGATTCCGTGTGCTTTGATATCTGCAGCCCTGAACTTACGGCTTCAAGGTGAGCCTTGTCATATCCCCATAGCAAAGGCGGCATCCAGGCCGGCGTCAGCCGGGCCTGGATGTTGTTTTCTGTGAGAGCATTCGAAACATATCCAGCCGGCTTTTGTCGGCGGGGCTTAAGTATCCGGTAAGGATATCGGTCAAAAGTCCGGTTTCCTCCTGGGAAAAGGAGATGTTTTTGCTTGCGGCCTCCGCCGTGAGGCCAAGAAAGCGGGGAAGGATCTGGTCTCTTGGCGTGCTGGCAAGCTGGTCAGCAAAGTTGGCGAGAAACTGGACTTTTTCCGGCGCCATGGATTTCAGCCGGGGATCTTTTTGCCAGTCATTGTTCATAGGGCATACCTCCTTTTTATGCGATGTGGGTTTGGCTTATGTAAACTGTTGAAGAGCCTGGAGCATGAAAGCGGCCTGTTCCAGGCGGGACTGCTGGTCCGGGGGAAGGAAATTTTTTATCTGCTCTATGGAGGCAGGCATGGACCTAAGGGCTGGGGACTGGGGCGAAGGCTGGATGGCCTGGCTGGCTTTTGCGGCGGCGTCCGGACCGGAGGGGATGACAGGGTGTCCCGGGGGCAGGTCGGAAAATGGCTGGGGAGGGGTATAGTTTGGCATGGCGGCGTGGATGGGGCCCTGGTCCGGAACGATCTGGGTAGGGGGCGTATCGTCGGGCACGGAGCGGTCCGGGGTCTGGGCGGCGACGATGTCCGGGTATTGTCCGCCCATGCGGGGGCCTGCAAGGAAATTGCAGAGCATGTCGATCAGATCCTGCTCCTGGGTATTGCCGTAGGGCCTTATGGCTTTCATGATCTCCAGGGGAGAACCTTTCTGGCCGTCGCCTGGGGCGCAGATGCCCATGGCCCCTACCTGCTCCTCCCGAAACAGGGATACGGTCCGCTGCAATTCCCGCAGCTTTACAAAGAAGGAGAGGAAACGCTGTCCGGTTACATTTACATAGGGGATGGCGGCTTTTACCATCTGAAGATGATGGTCGCCGATAAGATAGTCAAAATCAGTTAGCTTCATGGTGGATTCATCAGTCATAATTGGCGGCTTTCCAAATCTCTTTGATGACAGTGTATGATGGGCTCATGGGAAATATTCCGCATATGATAATATTGGAATGAAAAATAAGCGGAGGACATAATGTCGGAACGATTGATCATAGATGGAAACGCGGTGTACGAGATTGACGAGGACTGCAAACGGCAGCAGGAGGCCAGAAGACGGGGACGGGGCGGACAGAGGAGAGGGCGGGGAGAGTGGCAGATGTGCCAGGAGAAAGGGAAGGCGGAGAACGGGTAGAGGGGATGGGGCCGCTGCGGTTATTTGGGCAGCGGCCCGTTTTTTGATATGTTCAGGTTGTTAAGGGAGGATTGCTCACTCAACAATACACCACCATGACGAATTTAGAGTTCCGCTCTATCCGGTCTAGCGCAGAAAGCGGGCCGCCGGGAGAACCCCGGCGGCCTGTTGAGAGATGAGATGGGACGATTAGCAGCAGAAGCAGCCGTTATTATTGTTGCTTCCGCAGCAGCACAGCAGAAGGATGATCCAGATGAAGTCGCATCCGAAACCGATCCCGCAGGATGTATTGCAGTTATTCCCGCAGCCGCCGCAGCCAAAGCTGAAACCGCCTCCGCAGCAGCACAGAAGGATCAGGATCCAGAGAATGCCGCTTCCGCCATTGCCTCCTGTTGAACATTCACACCCGCAACCACAGTTCGTTGCCGCCAAATCACTCATACTGTTTCCTCCAGAAAATTTTCTTTACAGTCTATCATATGAACAGAGGGTTGGCAAAGTTTCCAGGAAAGACGGTTATTTTCCATGTGGAATGGGGGAAGCCTGGCTATGTGAACCGTTACCCGCTCAAAGGACATGAGGAGCACTGACTGTAAGACTTATCTTGCCAGAAGAGGAGGGGGATGGTATACTGTAAAAAAAGCGAGGAGGGATGAGGTGGAACTGAATAAAGAAACCATAAAGAAAATAAGAGGCCTTATCGTGTTCGCCGTGGTGGCGGTGGTGGCGGGAGTCAATTATCAGAAACTGTTTGGACTGATGGGAAGTTTCGCTGCCATGGCGTCTCCCTTTCTTTTGGGAGGAGCGATCGCGTTTATCGTGAATGTGCCTATGCGGGCCATTGAGACCCGGACACCTATCCGAAAGAGCCGCAGGTTCAGACGGCCCATAAGCCTGTTTCTGGCCATCACCCTTGTGGTGGGCGTGCCGGTGGCGGTTCTTGTGGTGGTGGGGCCGGAGCTTAAGAACACGGTCATGAGCCTGCAAAAGAGCGTCCCGTCGTTTTTTGAGGAGGTCCAGAACCAGGCGGAATCTCTCTTTGCGCGTAACCCGGGGATTGTGGAGTATATCTCCGGTTTCACCATTGACTGGGAGCAGCTGGGAGGGCAGGTCATGGCTTTTCTCTCCAGGGGCGCGGGAACCATGCTGGCGTCCACCTTAAACGCCGCTGTGTCCATAGTCAGCGGGGTGGCCGGTTTTTGTATTGGTTTTGTGTTTGCCGTCTATGTGCTTTTGCAGAAGGAGCGGCTGGTCAGACAGGCAAAGCGTCTGTGTAGGGCTTACCTGCCGGAGCGGGTCTATGAAAAGACCCTTAAAGTGGCTGTGCTGACAGAGCGGACGTTCTCCAACTTCTTAGCTGGGCAGTGCATGGAAGCGGTGATCCTGGGGGCGATGTTTTTTGTGACGCTGACCCTTCTGCGCCTGCCCTACGCGCTGCTGATCGGGGTGCTTATCGCATTCACGGCTCTCATTCCCATATTTGGGGCCTTTGTGGGCTGCGCTGTGGGAACGTTTTTGATCTTGATGGTAAGCCCGGTGAAGGCCCTCATTTTCCTGGTGGTGTTCCAGGTCTTACAGCAGCTGGAAGGAAACCTGATCTATCCCCATGTGGTGGGCGGGTCTGTGGGGCTGCCATCCATCTGGGTGCTGGTAGCCGTGACCATTGGCGGAAGCGCCATGGGGGTCATCGGTATGCTGGTGTTTATCCCCCTGTGTTCTGTGCTTTACGCCCTTTTGCGGGAGGCGGTGGCTGAAAGGCTTAAGAAAAAAGGCCAGGCAAACGGGCGAAAGCAAGTGGGACAAGGCGGGAAGGCGCAGAAAGGGCAGCAGACCAGGAAATAACATTCAAATGTATCTGAAAATGTATCTGAGATCTGAAGATTCTGGCGGTATATTCCGGGAAAGGCTATGGGCCATGTCCGGACCGCCAGAATCTTTTTGCTCACCGGGCCGCCTTTTTGTAATCTTCTTTGATATCCTCCAACAATTGATACGCCACCCGGAGTCCGCCTCTCCCGGTTCCGAGTTCGATATCAGGCTTGTTGTCGCCGTGAAAATCCGAGCCTCCCGAAGGCAGAAGTCCCAGCTTTTTGGCTATAACCTGGAGTTTTGCACTCTGGGGTTTTACGTGGGAGGAGTGGTAGACTTCCAGGCCCCGAAGGCCCATCTCTTTTAGCCGCGCCGCAAGGGTTTCCACCTCCTCATATCCCAGATGGTACTGCATGGGGTGAGCCAGACAGGGCCACACATGGCAGCGGTTCATCAGGTCCATGACTTGTTCGGGGGTGACGGTTTCTTTGCGGGCGCAGTAGGGGCTGCCGTACCACAGATATTTCTCAAAGGCCTTGGCAGGGGAAGGTACATACCCTTTTTCAGTAAGTACCCTGGCAAAATGCGCCCTTGTGATGACCGTGTTGGGATTTTGGCGGGTCAGATCCTCTATGGTGATGTCAAAACCGTCCTCCTGAAACCGGGCCAGCATGTAATCGTTGCGCCTTTTACGTACCTGGCAAAAACGGTCAAGGCCTTCTTTCAGCTCTTTATCTGTCTCGTCCGCGAAAAATCCCAGAATATGGATCTCTGTTCCCTGGTAGATACAGGAAAGCTCCATGCCCGGGATCAGTTCCAGGCTCAAAGGCGTGGCGGCTGATTTTGCCCGGGCGATGCCTTCTGTGGTGTCGTGGTCTGTCAGGGCTATGGCCCGAAGCCCTAAATGAGACGCCCTGGCAACCACCTCTTCGGGGGCCAGAGTCCCGTCGGAAGCTGTAGAATGGGTGTGAAGATCGACAAAATTCATAAAAATTCTCCCTTTTGAAATAGTTTAGTAACACTATAGTAACATGTCCAGGAAAATAAGTAAAATGGAAAAAAAGAGATTCCATTTTCCACAAAGTATGGTATACTACTTGTGGAAAACTACAATATCATGTGAAACAGGTGAAAGAATGAATACAGACGATCGCTATAATAATCATAGAGCATCAGGAAGCAGAAATTATTCCGCTGCGGGCAGAGGGACGAGCCCGGGGACATCCA
>CAJUPQ010000116.1 GCA_910588505.1 uncultured Hungatella sp.
TTGAACTCTTTGGGCTAAACATCGGCTGACATATGTATAATTGATACGGGATTTTCTGACAAAAATATCACAACAATATGGGCGCTGTAAGTTCCCTGGCTTTCCGTAGTTAAATCTCATTTATCCCCATGGTACAGAAACACAGGTTTAACCATCCCATGGCGCCCGGTTCACATTAAACCCGGCCGAAACCTGTCAACCATCATTACAACGCCCCGTTGCAACCCGTCAGCATTTATAAGGACTTCGGACCTTCAAATCCATCATCAGCGGATGGTATGGTTGCTTTAATCGCTATCAGACTTTCATACTGCTGACCAGCAATATATGTAGAAGTGTGGTGATTCCGTTCTCCCCTTTCGGGCATAAAAAAATTGGGACTAAGGAGTGCAAACCCGTTGATTTTACTGGGTTTCTCTAACCTTGTCCCAATTATAACATGAGCATCCTTGAAGGGGTGGATGAACACAAGCCTCTTGTGGAGCTGGGCGGCAAATTCCACGGGATGGTATCCCTCCCTCTCCTTCTGTACCCAGACAAACAGGCTGTCCATCCAAACCCATTGACATCATACCACAAAATCCCCTGAAAGGGTAGGGTAAAAACCGTTCCCGCCTAATCATCTGGAATGATCCACCGCTCCCCCTCAAAGTCCTCAAACTTCTCACTGGTCACGTTCTGCTCATAGTACACAGCCATGATCCGCTTGATATCCTCGCTCCCCGCCCGGCTGGCAGAGAGTCTCTGCTCTTTTAAGGATTTTTCGATGCGGTCCAGGTAGGAGAACACCTCCGTCCCTTTCTTGTTGTGGAGCCGGATGATGATTAAAAATTCTCTGGCCGTGGCCATCTGCACCTGGATACAATCCAGGAAGTTCTGGTCACGCTCCAGGAGCCTGCGGATCACAGGGTTCCTCTCCTCTTCTGCCCGCTTCCTTAAGGAGCTCTTGTTCTCCTCAAAATTCTCCCGGCTGTTTAAGCACAGCATCTCGATCTCCGCCACGCATTTTAATAGGTTCATCAGGGCGTACACCCTGGCCCCACACTGGAATCGGACAGTACCGACAGGTTGGTGGGCCGGATCATGAAATACGCCAGCTCGTCCCCGTCATAGGTCTTAAGGCTGTAGTCGCTGACCGCCTTGGTGTTGATGAGCTGGCGGGTGGAATGCTTCTGCTCTCTGGCCTTTTTCTCTTTTCTGCTCATTGGTGAAACCTCCATTCAAAAAATTGAGCGGTCTCGGAAACTCTTTAAAGCCCGTATTTCCGCTCTTTTTTGTTCCTCTTTTTTATTTCATCCTCCATACTCCGGAAGAAAAATTTTATATTTTAAAAAACTCTTGACATATGCCCCAAAATGTGCGGCATCCGGATTATCCGTTGCGGGCACGAGCATTTGACGTTACCCCTTCCCTTCTGGGACAGACGGCTGCAATATGCATTAGCATTAGAATCAATACAGCTCCCGTCGCACAGAATCCTCTGTCCTTCTATCCGGCAGCCCAGCCGGCTATCCAGCCCGAATAATAAATGGAGCGCCAGATGCTTATGAGGGCGCGGCGTCCCATAAGAAGCATAATTCAGAGGTTAACTCTGTTAACTTTTTTGCCCAAACTATTGCTATTTTATCTAAAATATGGTTTAATAAGTATGGTTTGTTAGACAAATAACCTAAATACAATAGCCGACGGCAGTGAAAATGCCGTTATGGCAAGGAAAGGGAGGCAGAAATGAAACGTAAAATTTTATTGACCACAGCTTGTGTTGCAACCGCAGTTTCTGTAGCGGCCTGCTCAGGGGGATCTTCTACATCAGCTACCACCGCAGCGCCTGCAGAGACGACAGCAACACCTGAGACTACAACTCAGGCGGCAGAGACATTGTACACAGCAGGCACTTACTCCGCGTCAGAACAGGGATTCGGCGGTCCAGTAACCGTAACCATTACGGTCAGCGACAGCGAGATTACCGATGTAGCCATCGAGGGCGAGGGGGAGACTCCTACCGTAGGCGGAGCAGCTTTTGACACATTGAAGCAGGCGATTCTGGATGCGCAGTCAGAGGAGATTGACGCAGTGGCGGGCGCCACCATTACTTCTGAGGCAGTTAAGAAAGCAGCAGCCAGCGCCATCAGCCAGGCCAAAGGCGGCGAGGCAGCGTCTGATGCCGAACTGGCATTTACCGCAGGAACTTATACAGGTACAGGCGAAGGCTATAATGGACCGGTTGAGGTCAGCGTAACATTTGACGAAAAAGCAGTTACTGCTATTGAGGTTACTTCCAGCGTGGAGACCGAGCATGTGGGAGATATTGCTTTTGATATCCTGATTCCCCAGATGATTGAAGCCAACGGAACAGGTGTGGACGGTGTTTCCGGCGCTACATTCTCCAGCCGCGCCCTGAAAGCAGCCGTGAACGCGGCGGCAGAGGAAGCAGGCGTTACCAATGCCTCTCAGTTTGCAGCCAATACAGTTGAAGTAAAGGCTCAGGATGCCATTGAGGATACCTGGGATGTAGTAATCGTAGGCGCAGGCGGAGCCGGTATCAGCGCGGCAGCTCAGGCGGCCCAGGACGGCAACACGGTACTGGTGATCGAGAAGAATGCCGAGATCGGCGGCAATACCCTGGTATCCGGCGGTCAGTATCAGAGCGTAATGCCATATCTGGTATGGGATGAGAAAGACCCCGATGCTACCACAGGCGTAGGCTTTGACGGCAATACATATAATAAAGTAAAATCCGTAAACGGCTGTATCAATGAACTGAAGATGATCTATGACTGGTCAGAAGAGGAATTTGACGCGGATTACTACAAAGACCATGAGTACGTAGCCGGCGATGCTGCAGAGCTTTCCAAGCACGGTGTGCATGCCGACTATCTTCCCACACTTAAGGCTCTGAAGAAAGAGATCAAGGCATACCTTGACTGGGCGCAGCCTAAGCTGGATTCCGGCGTGGCGGAGTCTGAACTGACCCTGTTCTCCACCTTGAATCTGCACATCTTCCAGACCTACTACGGCGGACTTCGTCAGAGCGCTGACGGTTCCGAGTGGATCTATGGCAATGTGGACCTGGTAAAACAGTTTATCGAGGACGGACAGGACATTAAACCGTGGCTTGAGTCCATGGGCGCTACATTTGTAGAGGATACTCAGCCTACTCTGATCGGCGCGCTGTGGTACAGAGAGAATGAGTTCATCGGCGCCAATGTAGACGCTGACGGGGATGGCACTCCGGAAGAGTATAAGGGACGCTGGGGCACATACTTTATGGCTCCTATGACTGACTTCCTGCAGAAAGATGAGAAGAACCAGATCATGACCAGGACCACAGCGGATGAGCTGATTGTTGAAGACGGACGAGTGACAGGTGTGAAAGCCACCATGTATGACGGCACACAGGTTACTGCCAAGGCGGCTAAAGGTGTTATCCTTGCAACAGGCGGCTACGCGGCCAACATTGAGAAGGTTGTTGAGACAAATAAGTACTGGTCCTCTGAGTATGTGACTACCGCTACCAAGACCACGAACCGCAACTCCCTGACAGGAAGCGGTATCGAGATGGCCCAGGAAGTAGGAGCAGCCGTAACAGGCGAGGGCTGGACACAGATGATGCCCATCAGCTGGGTTGACAACGGAAATCTGGCATTCGGCGGCGGCAACTATGCAGTATATATCAACCCAACTACAGGTAAGAGATTCGTAGACGAGGGTTCAGAGCGTGACGTTCTTTCCCTTGGAGAGTTTAAGAACGGTATTGAGGTTAACGGAACCAAGGGCGTATTTATGGAGATTTACAATGCGTCCGAGATGATCCCAGGTCCCATCCAGCTTGCTGCAGATGGAGATTTTGAAGGCAGATACTACAGAAGAAACGCGAATGAAGAGGAACTGAACACTCTGTTTAAAGAAATCGGTGTGACAGCTGATGCCAAGACTGTTCTTGAGACTATCGAGAAGTATGACAAGGCAGTTATGGGCCAGGGTGAGTTCGAGGATGTAGGCAAAGCCATTGCCTCCAGAACCATTGGCGATGTTGAGAAGAATGCGGACGGAAGCTACAACACAGATTCCTATAAGCTGGAAGGTACGGCCCTTACGATCCGCCTTATGGCTCCTTCCACTCATCACACCATGGGCGGTGTCGTAGTAGATACAGACCGTCATGTGCTGGATGAAAGCGGCAAGCCTATTGAAGGCTTATATGCAGCCGGCGAGGTTACAGGCGGCATCCACGGCGGCAACAGACTTGGCGGCAACGCGATTACGGAGATTATCGTTTCCGGACGTACTGCAGCTAAGGCAATTACAGCTGACAACAAATAATCGAACAGGAAGGCTTCCGGCAGAGTGCCGGAAGCCTTTCTGTTCCCTCAGTCTTTTCCCGAAACGCCGGGGGGTTGTGAAAAGGAGTACGGCTCCCTTTGCTCTCAGAAATTCACCTTTTAATAAGCCCTAATATTCTTAAATGTAATGTTTTGGCACATCTGAAGGGAAATGGTCTGCTGTTCTCTATCCCCGGACATCCCCAGGCAAAGCCCGTCAAACACAATGTCCTTTACTTCATGCCCCGGCTCATCAAAACCGCACAGTTCTATGGCCTTACAGGGATTCCACCTGCCCTCCAAATAGAACGTGCAGTCATTGGTAATGATCTTGTCAGAGTAAATCATATGCACATTCCAGCTGGCGCAGTTTTTCAACGTCAGCCCCGATATCCTGATATTCTGACAGTTACACATATGGATAAGCCTCCTTCTCACACTCCAGGATCTTATCGCCTAAAGACCGGAGATAGTCTCTCATATTCTCCTTTTCCTGCTCAATAACATTGTGGGCCAGTTCTTTTCCGCCGCTGACAATGATTCCCTTCCCTCTGATGAACACATCATGGCAGTGTAAACCGCCGTTTCTGTCAAGACGTCACAGATTCAGCAGGCTGCTGTAGCAGAGCAGCTTCGTCCCCTCAAACCAGCTGGTCCTTCTGGCAATCATCAATGGCCCTCTGGATTCGTTCCGTGTTCATGGTCTTTCCGTCTCCCACAGCAAAATAGGGAGCCTTCGTAATATCCAGCCTTCCTTTCTCTTTTCCCGTAACGATCTCCCTTTTAAGAAATGTTTCCTCTTTGTTTCCTTTTCCTCTTTTAACCTCCGCCTGATATGTCTGCTCCGGATTTAAGTTCTCCACAGTATAATGGGTACGGTTTTTATTTCCCACCGGTTTTCCATCCAGAAAATCTGATACTGTTCTTCCCCTGCGGCATCCTCCGGCTTATGAAAATCAAAATAGATCTCCCCTCCTCTATCCGGTATGGTAAGTACAGCGCCAGAGTCCAGCTTTTCCCCATTTCCATCAGTTGCTTTGTTCACCCGATATGTCGGGCTTCATTTTTACCGACTGCCCGTCATAAGTGATGGTAAGGGACAATCTTCCTTCCGAGCCTTTCAGTATCATGGTGACCGGAAGAAACACGTCATCAGCAACAGACGTGATTACTGTCACATTTCCGGAATCGTCTGATACGGATTCTTCCTCAATCATCATAATGCTGTCTTCTCTCCTATCCTCCGCTGCATAGGCCGTATTGCCTGGCCGCTTTTATCATTGTAATGTTCACCTCCTCAGTTTCAATTATGGGGAAAATACGGCAAAAACCGGCTTTGCTTTTGGGTTCCTGTTTAAAATGATATGTTTTAATTTCGCTGTCATCTGATTGAAAGCCATACAAAAATTTGATAAAATAAGGTTCAGATAAAGAAGAACTATGGAGGAATGACAAATGAATCAGCCAGAACAATACGACCAGCGTATCGCCCATATTATGGCAAAAATCGAAGCCCTGCATGACAGAAAATTTTCCTTCTCTTGCGGAAAGTGGCCGCCAGTCTGGAAACCGCCCATGAGGGAGGAGGACGTGGCAGCCTTTGAGGCGGAAAAGGGAATCCGTCTGCCGGAGGATTACCGCCGCTTCATCACCACCATTGCCAGTGCTGGGAGCCAGCCCTTTTACGGCCTGCTGCCTTTACGCCAGAAGGAAAGCACTGTGGAACAGCCCTTTCCTTATACTTTGGAGCATGTCCTTTACTTTCTTCATATGACTGAGGAGGAGATGGACAAGTTTTATGACGAGGATACTTCTTTTACCGCTGATAACGGCCTGATAGCCCTGTGTACCGAGGGAGACGGCATGGACAGTGTTCTGGTGGTAAACAGCCTGGAGCCGGATACCTATGGCACGGTCTGGTATTACGACCTGGCTAACGACTGTGGGATCATCCCCATGCGTGACAAGGAGACAGGAAAGCCTTTCCATTTCCTGGAGTGGCTGGAATATTGGGCGGACCGGACAGCGGGCCTTCAGAGCACAGAGTATTTCAGTTTTTCCGAAACCGTACAGCTGCCAAAAGCGCCGGATAACCCCGACATCATGGGACGGAAAATGGGATGGATGGAATCAAAGGCTGCAGATAACAGATTTCCAGAGGTATTGGAGTTACACAAGTCTGGAAACCATGGCCAGGAAAGCGCTGATGGCTCCTCCCTCAAAAGACAATGTGTCCAATGAACAGATCAAAGAAATCGTTTTAGGGATTCTGAAGCACGAGGAAGCCGAAATGGACTGGTGGCTGGAATATCTCAAGGTCAATACCGGTTTGGTCAATCTTACCGACTATATCTTATACCCCAATCTGGTTGGTCTTGATATGCAGGCCACCTTGGAACAGATTGCGGATAAGATCATTGCTGACAGAACATAAAGGAAGGGATGATGTTTGACTCGCTCACCATTTCCCATAACGAATGTGTCAGTCAGATTGTGGAACTTGCGGATTCCATTTCCAAGGAGCAGGCAGCGAAAGCCTTTTTAAGCAGCCTGTCTGCCCGCAGGCTTGACTGGCGTTCCGGTATCGCCTCGCACTCTATTGCCAAGTTAATGACTCCCCACACCTATACGCCTGCGGAATCCGGACGTTCTCATAAAAATGGCAAAGTCGCAACCGTGTCCTATACCTGCAAGGTCTGCCGGGATTTAAACCGTGGGGTGATCGGATGTAAAAATTATACAAACAGCGACTTGAATGTTTTAAACTTTGAACGGTTCAAATGGGGAGGGCGCCTCCATGGAGATCTGCTGTATACCCTCTTCGATTTAAAACAATTGAAAAAGGAGCTGATTGCCGAACTCACCTCAGCCGATACCGCCATTTTAAAAGGAATCTTCCATACCGTAGATTCCTGTAACCGGAGATTTTCCCGGTGTGCTGCGTGATAAACTAAAAGACATTCCAGAGCTAAAATCCAAAATTCATTCTTTTAATGCCCGCAACGCTCAACAATCCCCAACGCTTCCCCTGATTGTTTAGCCCCCGGCTCATTATAAGCCAAAAGG
>CAJUPQ010000117.1 GCA_910588505.1 uncultured Hungatella sp.
GGACTGGCTGAAGATGGCTCGGGAACACAGTAAGGATGTGGAAACTCCCCGGGAAGGAAAAGCCATTTATATTGGAAGCGACTCGAAACCGGTTTCGTATCAAACAGAGGATGGCAGGGAAAAAAACATCACACTGCGTACTGGTTATGAGATCATAAACAGAACCATTGATAAATATGGACAATTCCTTCTGGAAGGCGATATCGAGGTCAATACCTGGTGGACAATCCTTGGAATGACGGATCACGAAATCATCGGTCTGTATCATGCCCATGGGTAATGTGAACAGTTCCACAGTGAGATCAAGACGGACATGGATGTGGAGCGCCTGCCATCCGGCAAATTTGAGACCAACGAGCTGGTACTGGAACTGACGATCCTGGCCTATAACATCCTACGGATGATCGGCCAGGAAAGCATCGGGAGGAAGGGAACGGAGACAAAACATAAAGTCAGACGCCGGAGGCTGCGCACGGTAATCGGGAACATGATCATGATGGCAGGTCACGTTACAGAGCATGCCCGTCAGTTGCTGATAGGTCTTGGCCGAAGTAATATATGGCGGCATGCTTTCGCGGAGGTATATACAGCTTTCGCAGATTTCTAATTGTAAATATCGTTTTACCAGGTAAGTTATGAAAAATCAGAGGGTAAGTATGCCCTTTTTTAGGGATTTCCAGTATTCCTAACTGCCATTTGGAAGCAAAATCAATCATCATTCATTAAAATACTGTCTTTGAGGGACTATTTATCAAGAGCAAGCCAATCCAATTTGGGATTGGCCTCATAAAACAACCAGTTTCACGGATGCAGGTATAAGTTTGGAAACCGTCACTTCTGGTCAGAGGGGTATTATGTGAGTTTAGACCGATATCGGTCTAAACTCACGTAGGGACACTAAACGCTGATGAAAAAACGGCTGCAGACAAGCCGCCGAAAGTTGGAAAGAAACTACTTATGCGGAAATAGAGGAATTCATTTCTACAACATTAGGAGATATCCCGTATTGATCATTTGATAGTTCAATGATTGATTTATTGATTTCAAGTGAGAGATAGGTACGAAAAGCGGGCAACGTCCCGCTTTTTTTCGTGTATACAGTCCATTCATTACTTGAAATGCCGGAACGTGTCACTGAACCTCTTGGACTCCCCCCTCCGAGGGGTGTTCCCGGGGAACACCATCCAAAAACAGTTATCCGCAAAACCAAGAAAAGGATTCCTGAGCCATACTATAAGCAAAAATCAAAAAAGGAAACGAGGAGAAATTACATGGAACAACAGTATAATCGCGCGAAAACCTGGCAGCTTTTGTTTTTCGTATTTAACAATACCGCTTCCAATATTTATCTGTCCCTTATGGGGTTCGTGAACCTTTATGCGGGCAATGTGGCAGGGCTTGCCGTAATGCTGGTTTCCAATATTATGATGGCCGCCCGGTTCTGGGACGGGGTCACGGACCCCATTATCGGTTTCGTGGTGGATAAGACCAACGGAAAATTCGGCAAGTTCAGGCCCTTTATGCTGCTGGGCAATCTCATTATGCTGGTCACGGTGGTGCTGATGTTTACCACCACCCATCTGCTGCCCGCCGGAGCTCCCAGGGCAATCTACTGGACCGTGATCTATCTGGTGTATATTATCGGCTACACCTTCCAGAATGCGGCTACCCGAGGCGGACAGAGCGTGCTGACCAACGATCCCGGGCAGCGTCCCATGTTCGCGCGGATCGACAGCATCATCAATGCGTTGCTGTTTGCGGGCATGGCGGTGTACATTACGGATACGCTGGTAAGTAAATATCAGGGATTTACCGCAGATTTGTTTAAAGACGTTATTTTCACCTTTGGACCCATTTCCGTAGTGCTTACGATTCTGGCTATGATCGGCATCTCGGAAAAGGACCGTCCTGAGACGTACGCCAAGCTGGGAGAGCAGGCCGCGTATGGTTTCAAGGATATTTTCCGCATTATCAAAAATAACCGGGCCATTCAGATGCTGGTGGTGGCGGCTTCCACGGACAAGCTGGCCACCCAGGTGCGGCAGAATTCCGTGGTGGGGATTATGCTCTACGGCATTATTATCGGCAATTACAAGATGCTCAGCCGCATGTCCATGATTACCCTGGCCCCCAGCATGATCATGATTATCATCGGTACCAGCGTGGCGGCAAAATTTTCTTCCAAACAGGCAACGGTGCTGTTTACCTGGTGCAGTATCGTATCTTCGGCGCTTTTAGGGGCGTTGCTGATCTTCGGCGACCCCACGAGGATTTCTCTGGAGCATATAGGTTTTATGACCATCGGCTTTATCGGTCTGTACACTCTGGCTTATGGTTTTGCCAGCATCAATGTGGGCCTGGCGACGCCTATGATTGCCGACTGCGCCGACTATGAGCTGTACCAGTCCGGCAATTACGCTCCCGCATTGATGGGCACGGTGTTCGGGTTCTTTGACAAGGTAATCTCATCGTTTGCGTCCACTATTGTGGGTTGGTTCTGCGTGCTCATCGGCTTTGCGGACCGGTTCCCCACCCAGGAGGATCCTCTGACTTCGGGAATTTTCTGGGCTGCCCTGTTTTTGTTTGTGGGCATGCCGATTCTGGGATGGATCGCCAGCCTGATTGCCATGAAGTTCTATCCCCTGGATAAGGAGAAGATGATTGAGGTTCAGGCGAAAATTGCGGATATGAAGGCTCAGGGAGCGGCTAAGTAATTTGAGGTAATAAAATTTCAGGAGGTAATAATAAATGGTTAATTTCAGCTTAGAGGGGAAAGTGGCTCTCGTCACCGGCGCGTCTTACGGCATCGGTTTTGCCATTGCCAGCGCCATGGGCGAGGCTGGGACCAGAATCGTATTCAATGACCGCAATCCAGATCTGATCGAAAAGGGCGTGGCCGCCTACAGGGAACTGGGCATCGAGGCCCATGGCTACATCTGCGACGTGACGGACGAACCAGCCGTCCAGTCCATGGTGGCCCAGATTGAAAAAGAAGTGGGCGTCGTCGATATTCTGGTAAATAACGCAGGCATCATCAAACGTATCCCCATGCTGGAAATGTCCGCAGAGGATTTCCGGCAGGTGATAGACATCGATTTAAACGGGCCGTTCATCATGGCTAAGGCCGTTATCCCTTCCATGATTAAAAAGGGCGGCGGAAAGATCATCAATATCTGCTCCATGATGAGCGAACTGGGACGGGAAACCGTGTCCGCCTATGCTGCTGCCAAAGGCGGTCTGAAGATGCTGACGAAGAACATCGCCAGCGAGTACGGCCAGTACAATATCCAGTGCAACGGCATCGGTCCCGGCTACATCGCCACACCCCAGACCGCGCCTCTGCGCGAGATCCAGCCTGACGGCAGCCGCCATCCTTTCGACCGGTTCATCCTGGCCAAGACTCCGGCCAACCGTTGGGGAGAGGCAGCCGATCTGGCAGGCCCTGCTGTGTTCTTGGCCTCCGATGCCTCCAACTTTGTCAACGGCCATATTCTGTATGTAGACGGCGGCATCCTGGCCTACATCGGCAAACAGCCATAGGAGGATCTTGAATATGAAAATCGCGCTTATCAATGAGAACAGTCAGGCCGGCAAGAACGGGATGATCCTGGCGGCACTGAAAAAAGTGGTAGAACCCATGGGCCATACCGTGGATAATTACGGAATGTATGCTGCGGATGATAAGGCTCAGCTCACCTATGTCCAGTGTGGTATCCTGGGCGCCATCCTGCTTGGCAGTGGGGCGGCTGACTTTGTGGTCACCGGCTGCGGCACCGGCGAGGGAGCCATGCTGGCCATGAACAGCTTCCCGGGCGTGATCTGCGGTCATGTGGAAGACCCGGTGGATGCCTATACCTTTGCCCACGTCAACGACGGCAACGCCGTAGCCATGCCTTTTGCCAAGGGCTTTGGCTGGGGCGGCGAGCTGAATCTGGAGTATGTTTTTGAAAAACTCTTCGGCTTCGGCCACGGCCAGGGCTATCCGCCGGAGCGGGTGGAGCCGGAGATGCGCAACAAGCGGATTTTGGATGAGGTGCGCTCAGAGACCCTGCGGCCTTTGTTGGACGGTCTGAAGGATTTGGACCAGGAGCTGGTGAAAGGCGCCGTGGCAGGTGAGCATTTTAAGGAACTGTTCTTTGCAGGCTGCAAGGATGAGGCCATTGCGGAGTATGCGAAGGGACTGCTGTAAGCGGTTTTTGTGAAGGTCCCCGGTATCCAGAGTGATATCGGGGATTTTGGGTATCTGAAAATCAGATAGGGAGTACATGCTGAATAAAGTTTCTGACAGCGCATTTTAACAAAAAAAGAAGGTAACAGGAAGGGTATGCGTGAGATAATAAATTTGAATCAGGGATGGAAATTTATCCGGGAGGATGCAGGGCTGCCGATGGAATTGCCGGAGCATTGGCAGGATGTGGACCTGCCCCATACCTGGAACAGGGTGGACGGCATGGACGGAAACGGTGGCTATTACCGGGGAAGATGCTGGTATGCTAAGATGTTTTCTACGCCTGTACAGCCTTTGGGCAAAGGGCGGGTGTATGTGGAGGTGCTGGCGGCGGGGCAGCAGGCTGCGGTGTATGTAAACGGCAGGGAGGCGGCCTATCATGAGGGCGGGTACTCGATTTTCCGGGCGGATGTGACGGATTTGTGCAGACAAGACAGGGAAAACCTGCTTGTGGTGGCCTGCGACAATGGGGAGAAAAGCAGCGTGTACCCTCAGTCTGCGGATTTTACGTTCTACGGCGGGCTGTATCGGGGGGTGAACTTAATCAGCGTGCCTGCGGTCCATTTTGATTTGGATTATTTTGGAGGTCCGGGCCTGAAAGTGACGCCTATGCCCTGGGGGGAGCAGGACGGCGCCAAGTTTGAACTGGAAAGCTGGGTCGCAGACCCGGATGAGAATTTTACGGTCCTGTACCGCATTGAGGATGAGGACGGGAAGGAGGTGGCTTCCGCCGCGCGCCCCGCTAAAGATACAAAGGTGACGGTGGCCGTGCCCCGGGCTCACCGCTGGAATATTGACGACCCATATCTTTACAGGGTGACTGCCACACTTTGGCGCCGCAACGAAGCCTTTGATGAGGTCAGCGTCCAGGCGGGGGTGCGGGAGTTTTCCTGCGACCCTGAGAAAGGGTTTATGATCAACGGCGTTGAGACGCCGCTGCGGGGGGTGAGCCGCCATCAGGATAAATTGTATCAGGGCAATGCCCTTACAAAGTCGGACCACTGGGCGGACGCCTGCATGATCAAGGAGCTGGGGGCCAACACCATCCGTCTGGCCCACTACCAGCATTCTCAGGATTTTTACGATGCCTGCGACAGGCTGGGGTTTGTGGCGTGGGCGGAGATTCCGTTTATCAGTGTGTTCAATCAGGACCCTGCTGCCCATGAAAACTGCGTCAGCCAGCTTAAGGAGCTGATTATCCAGAATTACAACCACCCGTCCATCTGCTTCTGGGGGATTTCCAATGAAATTTTGATTGGGGGCATTTCGGATAAGCTGGTGGAGAACCATGTGGAGTTAAACAACCTTGCCCATGAGCTGGATTCCACCCGGTTTACCACCATTGCCCACGTTTCCATGACGCCCGCCGACGGGCCTATGCACCATCTTACGGATGTGGAGAGCTATAACCACTATTTTGGGTGGTACGGCGGCAAGATGACGGACAACGGGCCCTGGCTGGACAAGTTTCATGGGGAGCACCCGGATATCTGCCTGGGGCTTTCCGAGTACGGATGCGAGGGGATTGTCACGTACCATGGGCCTGAGCCTGCCTGCAAGGATTACAGCGAGGAGTATCAGGCGCTTTACCATGAGCATATGGCAAAGGTGCTGGATGAGCGTCCCTGGATCTGGTCCAGCCATGTGTGGAATATGTTCGACTTCGGCTGTGCGGCCAGGAATGGGGGCGGCGTAGGAGGGCGCAACAACAAGGGCCTGGTGACCATGGACAGGAAAACGAAAAAGGACAGCTATTATATTTACAAGGCTTACTGGAACAAGGAGCCTATGGTTCACATCTGCGGGCGGCGCTACGCCCAGCGGGCCGGGGATACCACCCGGATTCGGGTGTACTCCAATCAGCCGGAGGTGGAGCTTATGGTAAACGGCCAGAGCGCCGGGAAGATAACCGGGGACAAGGTGTTTGTGTTTACGGCGGCTTTGAGGCCGGGACTTAATATGGTGACGGCCAAGGCTGGGGATGTGTGGGATTCCATTACCCTGGAGAAGGTGGATGAGGAGCCGGCTATTTACGTTCTTCCCGAGGTGAAGAACCGGGCTGAGGGCGTGGCCAACTGGTTCAAGCTGGCGGGTGATTTGGATTTGGAAGCGCCTATGAAGTTCCCGGAGGGCAGATACAGTGTCAGGGATACGCTGGAGGAGCTGGCAGAGTGCCGTGAGGCTCTGGAGATTGTGTCTAAGGCGGTTAAGCTGGCTGCGAATTTTGATCTGGCGCCTGGGAAAGGGATGTGGGGGATGATGAAATCCATGACGCCGGAGAAGATGGTGGAGTTTGCCGGGGATGGGCTGCCGAAGGGATTTTTGGAGAGTTTGAATGAGAAGCTTATTGGTATTAAGAAGAAATCGTGAGAAATCCTGTGGACGGCAGCTGTTTGCTCTTTTCTTCTTACAAGTTTATTTTATAATACCGTACAGAATACTTGATGGTTTACCTCCAAGTCAGTTGAAGCTGCTTTTTGTGTGTAACATAATCGGAAAGATAAAAATTGATAAGGGTTTGATAGGGGATACCGGAATCTTCTGACTGAAGCTTGAAATAATCCAAACCCTCTTGAAAACCCTCTCACTACCTACAACACCGCACAGGGCGGTTTTGACGGAGTTTTGAGAGAAATTCTTCAAAAAGTTTTCCTTGTTTCTTAATA
>CAJUPQ010000118.1 GCA_910588505.1 uncultured Hungatella sp.
TCGAAGATGACCGTGATATGCAGGTTGTGCAGAAAGATGGAAAACTAATGGTACGGCAGGATGATGATACGGACAAAAATCTGGCGGAGCAATTTTCATTTGGCGAAGCAGGGAAGATACAGAAATAAGGATTTCCTACTCCCCGCACATGCCAGAGCAGTACAAAAACGCATGGAAACCGCATCATAAAACCACTGGAATCTTAGCGTTATATTACTACTGGTGCTATCAGTTAGGCCACTTATCAATGATTTTTGACGCAAACTGTGGAAGGCCACTGAGTTTTCCTCCACTGGGCCACCTGCTTCCCCTCTTCCGCCTTCCAGACACAGGGACTTACGGATTCATCTGCCGCCGACACTGTCATGACCGAGAGCATACCCATTACCCATGTCATCCACAGAACCCGAAAAAAGGGGGGGTGACTTTTCTTCATCCTTCACTTACCTCCTCCCGAAAACCAAAGATCCGATCCGCCACAAGGCATAAAACCACGCCCCTTCAATCCTCCGCGCGCTCCTCCCCCAGCCGCCCGAGATACCGCCACAGGGTGGTGCGGCTGATGCCAAGCTGGCGGGCCGCCGCCGCGCGGTTGCCCCCATGGGCCGCCACGGTCTGCCTGACCGCCTCGCTGATAATATCCTCCAGGGTCTGGTCTGTCCGGATCCGCGAAAGCCCGACAGGCTGGGCGCTGCGCAGAACCCTCTCTTTGGCCAGCAGCTCGGCTACGGTATCGGCGCGGATATACGGGCCGTCAGAAAGGATGGCAAGGGAGCGGAGCAGATTTTTAAACTGTGTATAATTATTAGGCCACGGATACTGGCGCAGAAGCTCCAGCGCCCGGGGCTCAAACCCGGAAAACTGTTTGCCCAGTTCAAGGTTAAGGCTGTTAAGGTAAAGGCTTGCCAGGGACGGTATCTCGTCGGAACGGCTGCGCAGAGAAGGCAGCGGAAGCGTCAGATAGCCAAGGCGTTCACAGATCATACGCATCACCTCCGGCATGGCCTCATTTTCCTGAACCGAGCAGGAAAACAAAAGCCTGACCCGGCGGGAAAGGCCGGTCTCCTCAATGGCGTCCGACAATCTGGAGGCGACGGCAGGAGAAACGGTTTCAAAATTCTTAAAATACACGGTGTTCCCTGAAGCATTTAAAGGAGAATTACCATGAAAACCAGCAAAATCAAAGGAATTATCCCCCCGATTATTACCCCGATGAACGATGATGCCGAGCAGACCGTCAACCATGAGGAACTGCGCAGACAGGTGGAACGCCAGATTGAAAGCGGCGTCCATGGCCTGTTCCCCTTCGGAACCAACGGCGAAGCCTACGCCCTTTCCATGAAGGAGAAAGAAGAGATCCTGGAAACGGTCATTGACCAGGTAAAAGGCCGCGTTCCGGTTTACGCAGGCAGTGGATGCATCACCACGGCAGACACCATCCGCATGAGCAGACGGGCCCAGGCCCTGGGCGCGGACGCCCTGTCCATCATCACCCCCAGCTTTGCCCTTGCCTCCCAAAAGGAGCTGTACGACCACTATGTAGCTGTGGCAAAGGCTGTGGACATCCCCATTATCCTGTACAACATCCCGCCAAGAACCGGCAACAAGCTGCTGCCTGAAACCGTTCAGGCCCTTTGCCGGGACGTAGATGTTATCGTGGGAGCCAAGGATTCCAGCGGTGATATCGAAAACCTGAAAGCTTACATCCGCCTGACCAGGGAGCTTAACAAGGAGGTTGCCATCCTTGCGGGCAATGACGGTTCCATCCTCACATGCTTAAAGGAAGGCGGCGCGGGAGGAATCGCCGGCCGCGCCAACATCTGGCCTGTTACCGCAGCCAGCATCTATGACCGCTTCATAGCAGGGGATATAGAGGGCGCCCAGAAGGCCCAGGACGCTGTTGCCATCTTGCAGCAGACCTTCAAATACGGCAACCCCAACACCATCATCAAGACCGCCGTGGCTCTGCTCGGCTATAACGTGGGCAAGTGCCGCGCGCCGTTTAACTATGTTCCGGAAGAGGGAATCGAAGCTTTGAAGAACGTCCTGGCAGAGAACACTGCCAAGGGCATTAAATAAGGAGGGGCACATGACAAAACCCATTATTGGCATTACCATGGGGGATCCCGCAGGCTCCGGCCCGGAGATCACCGTCAAAGCGCTGGCAGACCCAGAGCAGTATGGTTACTGTCGTCCTATTGTTGTAGGAGATGTGAAGATCATGGAGCAGGCGAAAAAGCTTGTGGGCCGGGAGGATATGGTTATTCACCGCTGCGGCCGCGTGTCGGACGCCCTGTTCACCCCAGGCGCCATTGACGTGCTGCACCTTGATCTGATTAGTTTGGCGTGACCGATATCAAAACCGCGTTCGGAGGTTTTTCCAACTCCACCATCGTCATGCTGGCTTCCTTTATGGCGATCATAGCAGCCCTGCAAAAAACCAGTTTTATTGTCAAATTCAAGGCTTTGATGTATAATATGGCTAACAAGGGCGGCTTTAAGGCTTACGTCCTGCTTATTGTCATCGTTATGCTGGGATGCAGCCTGTTCGGCACCGGCTCCACTGCTTACTATGTCCTGGTAATCGGTCTTCTGTCCACTTTGCCCTACAATAAGCAGCTTCCGCCTTCCAAGGTGCTTATGCCTGCGGGTTTTGCGGCCAACCACCCGCTGGTTCCGTTTAATACCGCGCTGCAGTATGGTATCGTTATAGCTGTTTTGGGAAGCGCCGGCGTCACTGCCAATGTTAATTTGCTCAAGTTCTCTCTTGTAAACCTAAGCCTTTCCCTTGGCTTTCTGGCCTGGTGCGTCATCGCCTATAAGATCATGCCCGACCACCCCATCGCCGAAGCCAGCGAGGAAGCCAAGGCACAGGGGGAGGGTGCGCCCGTCCTTACCAAGCAGAAAGAGACGGTTACATACATCAGCTTTGTGATTGCCGTTGTTGGTATGGTCCTGCAAAGTACCATCGGCGACAGAGGCTACGCCATCACCGGCCTTGCCGTAGGCATCCTGCTTGTATTTGGAGTAATGGACTTTAACGAGATCCGCAACGCCATCAGCGCACCAATTATCCTGATGTCTGCCGGCGTCATCGGTATCGCGGACGCCCTTGGAAACACCGGCCTGACCAATCTGGTTGGAGAAACCGTGGCCCAGATGCTGGGGGGCAATGTCAATCCTTTTGTCCTCATCTTCGTCTTCTGCGTCCTGACCAGTGTGCTGGCCACCCTCACCGGTTCTACCATCGGCACGGTTTACGTTTTTGCCCCTATGGCTATCGCTACCTGCGTCAACCTGGGCCTTGACCCCACCGCGGCTGCTTCCGCTATTGTTATCTCCGGCTGGTGCGGACACTTTCTGCCCATTGACGGTATGCCTGCCATGATCATGGGTACCGGAAACTATAAGATCACCGAGTTTTGGAAATTTACTATCCCACAGTACTTTATCCGCCTGCTGGCTCTCACCGTAGGCGCGGTACTTATCTTCCCTATGTAAAGGAGATCGTCTGATGATGAATAACAAATTTGAACTGGAGCATATTGGTATTAACACCAATAACGCAGACCAGGCCGCGGATCTGGCCAAGCTGCTGAGCATGATGTTTAACCTGGAGCCCCGCCACGGCCAGAAGTCCGAGTTCGCCGGTCCTTATTTTGAATGCATGAAAGCTCCGTTTTTAGGAGCCAAGGGACACATCGCCATGAGAACCCCGGATCTGGAGGCTGCCGTAGCGGAGTTAAAGGAAAAAGGCTTTGACTTTCGCATGGATACCGCCGCTTACTTTGATGACGGCAAGCTGAAAAACATCTATCTGGACGGAGAATTTGGCGGATTTGCCATCCACATCATGCAAAAGTAAATAGGAACAGATTGCCGTAACCGGAGGCAGAAACATTCTGTCTCCGGTTTTAGAGGCAACGGCCGCGGATCAAAAATCAAAGGAGACAAAATATGTTTGTTGCTGTTTTACTATTTATTGTGGGGCTGCTTTTTCTGATCAAAGGCGGCGATTGGTTTGTAGACGGAGCTTCCGCCCTTGCCCGGCGGTTCCACCTGCCGGAACTGCTCATCGGAGCAACAGTGGTCTCCATCGGCACTACCCTGCCGGAAGTCATGGTTTCTACCATGTCAGCCTTATCCGGTCACGGCGAGATCGCCTACGGCAATGCCATCGGCTCCGTAATCTGTAATTCTGCCCTGATCGCGGCGATCACCATCGCTGTCCGCCCCGGAAAGGTTAACCCCAAGACCCTTCGGGTTCCCATAGCGTTTTTCTTTGCAGCCGCCGCCATTTACTGTGTGGCTGCCTACGGCATAGGTAGATTTACCCGCCCCATAGGTCTTATCATGTTAACCGTCTTTGTTGTGTACATGGTTGCCAATGTGCTGCAGATGAAAAACGCTCCTGCCGGTCAGGAGGAGGAAGAAGATGAATCGGATCTGATGCCCATGGGCAAGACGCTGATCCTGCTGGTAGTAGGCGCAGCCCTTATTGCCGCTGGCGCCAATCTGCTGGTGGACAACGGTACGCTGATCGCCCAGGCCCTGGGCGTGCCCGAATCGGTTATCGCCCTGACTTTTGTGGCCCTGGGCACAAGTCTGCCGGAGCTGGTCACCGCCATCTCCTCTCTTATCAAAGGCCACAGCGATCTGTCCCTGGGCAATATTGTAGGGGCAAACGTGTTTAATCTGGTATTAGTCAGCGGAGTATCCGTTACACTGGCGCCTTTTACGATTCCCCAAAGCTCCATGCTCTTTGGCATCAATTCCAGCCTGGTGATGGATATACCTGTCATGCTGCTGGTGATGCTGATCATGACAGTCCCCGCCCTGGCCCGCGGAAAGCTTTTCCGCGTTCAGGGTATTGCGCTGCTGTGCGTTTACGCCGCGTTTTGTATCATCCAGTTTACAATGTAATCTCCGATACATGAAACTCCTGAAACACCCTCCCTGGCCGCGGGAACCCATACGGGGATATGGGCGTATACTAAAGGGAGGGCAGATGTTTTCGCGCCTTAGAACGTGTTTGAAAATTGCTTTCTGACAGATGCGCGTCACAATTTGTGGAAGATTTGAACCAAATGAGGGGCGCATAGCGGGCTATGTAACCTGAATTTGACTCAAATATACCGCAAAGCGGGACGCGCATCTGGCGGGAATGAATTTTCAAACACGCTCTTACGAAAAGCGCGTGATCGGGACCCGGAACAAAGTTTCAGGAGTGAGGGATCAACGTGGTGGAATGGATCATCAGGCTGATACAGGAGACAGGAATCGTTTTAGGGATCATGGCGTGTGTAACGGGAGGAACCATCTGCGCCGTAAAACTGGCAGAGACCATGAAAAAATTGGCGAAAGGACCTCCGACAACAAGGTTTTGATCCGTCAGCGATCATATAGCCTTTAAAATGGATGCTTTCAGTAAAAAATAAAGAATCTGAAACTTATAATTTATAGTGCTGACATGTTCATATTTCGCCAAATCAAAAGAAGTGTAAAGTCTATGGAGTGATCATAGGCTTTACATTTTTTCCGTTCTACCCCGTCAAACTTCCACATACTCTATACCAATACCCTCTTTGCGGAGAAATCATGACCGACTTTTTCAAAAGACACACCCTCATCGCCAGCACTCTCCTTCTGACTGCCACAGGCTTCGCCACCAGGCTCTTAGGATTTTTCTACCGCATATTCCTGTCACGAACCATCGGAGCCGAAGGCCTTGGCATTTTCAATATGGTACATCCTGTCTATGGGATCTGTTTCGCCCTGTGCGCCGGCTCCATCCAAACCGCCATATCCCGTTTCGTTGCCGCTGACGTTCAGAAAGGAAAACAGGTCTTCCGAACAGGCCTTGTGATCTCCCTCACCTTAAGCATAGCCCTGTCCGCCTTTATCATCCGTTTCAGCGATCCTCTGGCCCGTTTTGTCCTCATGGAGGACCGCTGCGCCTCCCTGCTGCCCTTTATCGCCGTATCCGTCCCCTTCTCCGCAGTCCACGCGTGTATCAACGGGTATTACTATGGAATAAAGAAGGCTAAGATCCCCGCGGCCTCCCAGATCGCGGAGCAGATGGTCCGCATGGCGGCAGTATTCCTCATAGCCGATATCCTGTTGGAAAGCGGCAGAGCCATCACCGTGGAACTGGCGGCAACGGGGCATCTTGTGGGAGAACTGGCGGCCTGCCTGTTCTCCGTGCTGTGCTTTTGCCTGTTTACTCCGGAGTCTTCCCAAAAACAGCCTGGCTTTTTGGCCTCCCTGCAGCAGACAGCCATGCCCCTTATGGCTCTGGCCATGCCGCTTATGGGAAATCGGCTGGTGTTAAATATCCTGTCCAGCGCCGAAGCCATCTGGATCCCCAACAGGCTTTCCGCCTATGGGCTTTCTTCCCAGGAGGCCATCAGCGTTTATGGAGTGCTGACGGGAATGGCTATGCCGGCTGGTGTCAAGTAAGGGAATAAAGAATCCTTTCACTGGCTCTTTTCGTGAAAGGATTCGTTACCCAAACGGAGTGAAGCGGAGTTTGGGTTTCCCCCTTACTTCAATTCAATCTTCACCCTCCCCACATCATACACCCATATCACCTCCACAAGTCTCTCTATCATATCCCGGTCCAGTTTAATATCATCCTCATAACCACCATATCTCTCCACAAGTTCCTTTTCATCCTCCTGCACCTCCATAGATTCCCGGATTATCTGGATCTCCTGCTGGCATACCTGAATTTCGGCCTGTATATTTTCCTTTTTCCGCAGAAACTCCTCCTTCGTAAGTTCCCCATGTTTATATTCGCTGTA
>CAJUPQ010000119.1 GCA_910588505.1 uncultured Hungatella sp.
GTAACAGTTCAGGTAGGTCTGCGCGTTTACCGCGCTGACCGTACGAAAACGTAATGGTAGCAGGCATCCGGCCCCATCGCGAAGCGATTTTCATGGCCGGATGCGTAACAGTTCAAGGGTTATCTGAACTGTTACAAATCTTAGTAACAGTTCAGGCAGGTCTGCGCGTTTACCGTATCTGCTCTCTCACAACCTCCGCCACTTTGGCCAGAGCGCTGTCAATGCCTTCCGGGTTCTTGCCGCCTGCCTGGGCCATGCCCGGCCGTCCGCCGCCGCCGCCGCCCACCAGCCCGGCGATGGCTTTGATCAGATTCCCGGCGTGAGCACCCTTTTTCTGGGCTTCGTCCGTGACAGTGGCCATGAGGTTCACCTTGCCGCCCTGAGCCGACGCGATGACGATAACCCCATCTCCCATCTTCTCCTTCATCTGGTCTCCCAAATTTCGAAGGCCGTTCATATCCACGTCCGCCACCTTTGTGGCCAGAACCTTGACACCGTTTATCTCCACAACCTGGCTCATCACGTCGCCCATGGCGTTGTTCGCCAGCTTGCTTTTCAGCTTCTCATTCTCGGAGTTCAGAGCCTTGATCTCCCCGAGGAGGGTCTCGATCCTGTGGCTAAGCTCCCCGGGAGTGGTCTTGGCCGCCTGTGCCGCGTCATGGAGCTGCCGCTCCACATCCTCGTAGTAGGCCATCAGCCCCTCCCCTGTCAAGGCCTCGATCCTGCGGACCCCAGCCGCGATGCCGGTCTCGGACAGGATCTTAAACGCCGTGATCACCCCTGTGGCGCTTACATGGGTTCCTCCGCACAGTTCCACAGAGAAATCTCCCATCTTCACCACCCGGACAGTGTCCCCGTACTTTTCGCCAAACAAAGCCATGGCGCCGGACTTTTTGGCCTCGTCCAGGGACATCTCCTGGGTGACCACAGCCAGATCTTCCCTAATCTTCTCATTGACCAGATCCTCCACCTTTTTGATCTCGTCCTTTGTCATGGCGGAGAAATGGGTAAAGTCAAATCTTAACCTGCCCCCGTCCACATAGGAGCCCGCCTGCTCCACATGATCCCCCAGAACAGTCCGCAGGGCTTTCTGCAGAAGGTGGGTGGCGCTGTGGTTCTTTCCGGTATTCAGACGGTTCTTCTCACAGACGCTCAGGGTCACCTTGTCCCCTTTTTTCAGCATACCGGCAGTCATCACGCCTACATGGCCCACCTTGCCGCCCTGAAGGTGTATGGTGTCCTCCACCTGAAAACTGCCTGTCTCACAAAAAATGGTTCCCACATCTGCCTGCTGACCGCCCATAGTGCCGTAAAACGGCGTCTCCTCCACAAGGACGGTGCCTCTCTGGCCGTCTGTCAGGGCCTCTGTCATCTCATCCTCCGTGGTGAGGACCGTGATGACAGAGTCGTGGCTTAACCTGTCATACCCCACAAATCTGGTGGTGATCTCTGCCGGGATGGACTGATAAACCGTCACATCCGCCCCCATGTAATTGGTGGTCTTGCGGGCTTTCTGGGCTTTCTTTCTCTGCTCCTTCATGGCCGCCTGAAAGCCCTCCTCATCCACCTGGAAGTTTTTCTCCTCCAGGATCTCAACCGTCAGATCCAGGGGGAATCCATAGGTGTCGTACAGCTTAAAGGCGTCGTCCCCGGAAAGAACCGTCTCGCCTCTGTCTGCCATGGCCTGCTCCATATCGCTTAAGATGGCCAGTCCCTGGTTGATGGTCTTGTTAAACTTGTCCTCCTCCTCGGTAAGGACCTTTAGGATCATAACCTTTTTCTCCTCCAGTTCCGGATAGCCGTCCTTTGAAAGTGCGATGACCGTCTCGCTTAATCCCGCCAGAAACTTACCGTCAATGCCCAGGATCCTGCCGTGGCGGGCCGCCCTGCGCAAAAGCCTCCGAAGCACATATCCCCGCCCCTCATTAGAAGGCATGATGCCGTCGGAGATCATGAAGGTACAGGACTTCACGTGATCCGCGATGATGCGCAGGGACACGTCCTTTTTCTCGTCCTCCTGATACCGGATCCCGGCCAGCGTACACACTTCGTCCAGCAGAGCCTTGTTGGTATCCACCGTAAACAGGGAATCCACGTCCTGGACCACCACTGCCAGCCGCTCCAACCCCATTCCGGTGTCAATATTCTTCTGAGCCAGCTCCGTGTAATTGCCGTGGCCGTCATTCTCAAACTGGGTGAACACATTGTTCCACACCTCAATGTAGCGGTCGCACTCACAGCCCACGGTACAGCCAGGTTTTCCGCAGCCGTACTTCTCGCCTCTGTCATAGTAGATCTCCGAACAGGGGCCGCAGGGACCTGCGCCGTGCTCCCAGAAGTTATCCTCCTTGCCAAAGCGGAAGATCCGCTCTTTCGGGATGCCGATCTCCTTGTTCCAGATGTCAAATGCCTCGTCGTCCTCCAGATAAACCGACGGGTAAAGACGGTCCGGCGAAAGTCCCACAACCTCCGTCAAAAACTCCCAGGACCAGTGGATTGCCTCGGTCTTAAAATAGTCCCCAAAAGAAAAATTGCCCAGCATCTCAAAAAACGTGCCGTGGCGGGCAGTCTTTCCGATATTCTCGATATCCCCTGTGCGGATGCACTTCTGGCAGGTGGTGACCCGTCTCCTGGGCGGGATCTCCTGGCCTGTAAAATAGGGCTTTAAAGGCGCCATGCCGGAATTGATCAGCAGCAGGCTGTTGTCATTGTGTGGAACCAGGGAAAAGCTTTTCATGGCCAAATGGCCCTTGCTCTCGAAGAATTCCAAAAACATCTTTCTTAGTTCATTAACACCATACTTCTTCACGTCCATTCCTCCGCGTCTACTTCGTATCTTTGCTGCCGGCGGCCTTCTTTGCAGCCATGTTCTTGCCTATCATGATGCCTGCCCATGCGATGACCGCAAACACAGCTACCTCAATAACATTTTGAATGATACTTCCAATGATCGCTCCCATAACATTTCCTCCTGCTTCTATAAATATAACCACGGACTGTCAGATCCATGGCCCTATGCCCTGCCGGGTATATGATGATCTTGTTTATCGTATCACAAGGTATGGGATTTATCAAGAGGCTGTTGACAAAACCTCCCATCTGTGAGAAACTATGTTCCGGAAAGCTAAACCTGACTTTAAGTGAAAGAATCTTTGCAAGATTGAGGTGATCGCCCATGTACACCATAGGACAAATATCAGACATGTTCAACATTCCCATCTCCACCCTGCGCTACTATGACAAGGAGGGGCTTTTTCCTGATATACAGCGCCGCTCCGGCATTCGCATCTTCAGCGACAGGGAGGTGGAAAAGCTCCGCATGATCGAATGCCTGAAAAAAACCGGCATGGAAATACGGGACATCAGGGAATTTATGCTCTGGTGTCAGCAGGGGGCCGAGACCTATGAAAAGCGCCGGGACATGCTTCTTAGGCAAAAGAAGGCCGTGGAAGCTGAGATGGAGCGTATGAGCCAGGTGCTGGACATGATCCGGTATAAATGCTGGTACTACGACCAGGCCATACAGGACGGCAATGAGGAACGTCTCCACTCCATAACTTTGGAGGATATGCCGGAAGATATACGAAAGGCATACGAAAATAGCTTTTAATTAGGGTTGATGTTGGGTGTATAATTGAGTGAGCAAATCTTGGACAGCGAATTCTGCTTTTGCCAGTCAACAATACACCAATTCAGCTCCCCATAAATCAAACTATCAGCATAAAAATATAAAAAACCTTACCGTATTTAGTTGAAATTTTCGTAAATTTTGTGTAAACTAGAGGATAGGAAAATGTCACATACCACGGAGGAGTATGAAAATGAAAAAAGCAATGAATCAGTCCAAACTAATGCTGCTTCTTAATGGTGGGTCCATCCTGGCGCTTTTGCTTGTGGTTGTGCTTTTATTTATCTACAATGGCGCCAGCAGCCGCCTTGAAAAGGCCAACGCGGACAAGAACAGTCTTACCTATAATGCCAACCGCTTTATGAACGGCTCGTCAAGTCTTGTCCAGGATGTGCGGGCCTACGCTGCCACTGGGGACAAGCAGTATTACGACAGTTACATGAACGAGGTGAACACCTTAAAAAACCGGGAACAGGGCGTGGCCGCTCTCCAGGAGATCGGCATCACCTCTGACGAGCAGGCCATGATTGATCAGATGTCCTCTTTGTCCAACGACTTAGTCCCCCTGGAGCAGGAAGCCATGAACCAGGTGGAGAGCGGGCAGATCGATGCTGCCCTGGGCTACGTGTACGGGACCGAGTACAGCACGGTCATCAGCCAGATAAACGCTCTGAAAGAGCAGTTTCTCAACGCCCTGGAGACCAGGACCCAAACCCAGGTCAATTCCCTGACCACTGCCCAGAACATGATAAGCATGATCATCACCATCGCTGTTCTGCTGGTAGGCCTTATGCAGGTCTGCGTTCTCTTGGTGACTCAGAAAAAGATCATACGTCCGGTTATTGCGGTCCGTGACCAGATGGGCGAGATCGCCGACGGCAACCTCTCCGCCCCGTTCCCCCTTGAGTCCGACACTTCGGAGATCGGCATGCTGGTCCACTCTATCCACGAGACCAGAGATCAGCTTAAAAAGTACATATCCGATATTAACTCCAGCCTGGCTCACATGGCGGAGGGAAAGATGGACATCGCCATCAGCAGTGATTACAAAGGAGAATTCATTCCCATCCAGAAGGCCATGAACCAGATCCTGGACTCCCTGAACAACGCGCTGTTCCAGATCAACCGCACCAGCGACCAGGTTTCCAATCAGTCCCAGCGCATGGCCGCGGACGCCCAGGTGCTCTCCAGCGGCGTGGTCCAGCAAGCCTCCGCGGTTGAGGAGCTGTCCGCCAGCATTCAGGCCCTGTCCGATCAGGTGGGCGCCACCTCCAAAGACGCGGACACTGCCCGCTCCTTCTCCACAGACGCTGCCATACAGCTTCAGGCCTGTAACCAGAAGATGGCTCAGCTGACCGCGGCCATGGGAGATATCGCCCAGTCCTCCCAGCAGATCAGCGGCATCATCAAGACCATTGACGATATCTCCTTCCAGACCAATATCCTGGCCCTCAACGCGGCAGTGGAGGCAGCCCGGGCAGGGGAGGCCGGAAAGGGCTTTGCGGTGGTGGCCGATGAGGTCCAGAGCCTGGCCAACAAAAGCTCCATGGCTGCCAAGGACATTGCCACCCTGATCCAGAATTCCATGAAGATGGTGGAGCATGGCAACTCCCTGTCCGAGGACACCACGGCAGCCCTGTCCACAGGCGTTGCCGGAGCTCAGAAGTCCACGGAACTGGTAGACCGCATTGCCCAGTCCGCCAAACAGCAGGCAGAGTCCTTAGCCCAGCTGACCCTTGGTATGAATCAGATCTCAAGCGTTGTCCAGAGCAACGCCTCCACATCCGAGAAGTCCGCCATGTCCGCCCAGGAGCTTCAGAGTGAGGCAGAGGAGCTGTCCGTGTCCGTCCGCAGGTTCCGGCTGCGCAGACAGAGATAGGATACTACACGAAAATTTCACCAGGTTTATGGTCTTTTCGCTCCATATCCTGATAAATCGACAGATTCATAAAGCGGCAGATTCATAGATTGGCAGATTAGTGATTTATACATCCACGAATCTGCCAATCTGCTTATTTGCTCTCACATCAGTTTTTCTTATAATACACCTCCGAAAGTCCGATTGATTCCTCTCTTTCCTGGTTTTATAATAAATACAAAACACAGGCCCCGGAACGTCGTTCACAAAACCTGCCCTGAAAACAGACAAATTTGTGAACGCCATTTCAGAATCCCCTCTATGCCTTGTCAAAAATACCAAAATATGGTTTAATAAAACTACAGATTCGGAAATGTATCCATTCCGCTATCTGAACATGTTATAGGAGGTAAAAGAGATGAAAGAGAGAAACCATAAGTCCTTACAGTGCCAGATCTACCACCAGCTAGCTTCCATGAGCTGTGCCCACATTCGGAAAAAGTGCGGGATCATCAGCTTCTGCAATGAAGTCTACGAGGCGTCTGTGATCTTTCACGAGAACAGCCTGATGGAGCTTTCCATTGAGGACAAAAAGACCAGCGAAACTCCCTTCTACCTTCACTTTGAAGCCAGGGAGCCTAAGACGGCCCGGAATAATATCCAGGCTTTCTTCGACTTTTTTAGAGATAAGAACCCTTCCAAGGAGCACTTTGACATACACGCGGCCAAGAACGGTCAGTCCATGAAGCTTCTGGTCAGCTGCTCTTCCGGCCTTACGTCCTCCTATTTTGCCTACACCATGAAGAACGCCCTGGACAAAGCAGGCATAGACATCACCATAGATGCTGTCAGCTTCCAGGAGATCGACAGGCTCCAGGACCAGTACGACTACATCCTTCTGGCCCCCCAGATCGCCTACAAGCTTCCTGAGTACCGGGCAAAGTACGGGGACCGGGTCATGACCGTGGACAGCAGGGATTTCGCCAGCTATGATGTAGGCAGAGTCCTAAACCGGCTGGTCCGCCTTGGAGCGCCGGGGGCTGCCTAGAGCGTGTTTGAAAATTCATTCCCGCCAGATGCGCGCCCCACTTCGCGGTA
>CAJUPQ010000120.1 GCA_910588505.1 uncultured Hungatella sp.
ATTGTAAATGTATCTGCCAAGGATCTGGGAACAGGCAAGGAGCAGCATATTACCATTACCTCCGGGTCCAACATGTCTGATTCTGATATTGAGAAGGCTGTGAAGGAAGCGGCGGAGTATGAGGCTCAGGACAGAAAGCGCAAGGAAGCCATCGACGCGAGAAATGACGCGGATTCCATGGTATTCCAGACCGAGAAGGCTCTGGCAGATGTAGGAGATAAGATTGACGCTAACGACAAAGCTGCTGTGGAAGCGGACCTGAATGCGTTGAAGGAAGCCATCAACCGGGCTCCTGTTGAGGAGATGACCGACGCCCAGGTGGAGGATATCAAGGCAGGCAAGGAGAAGCTGATGACAAGCGCTCAGGCGCTGTTCGCCAAGGTGTATGAGCAGGCTCAGGCAGCAGGAGCAGGCGCCGGAGCGGCAGGCCCGGATATGGGAGCAGGAGAAGGCAACGGGGCGGCACAGCAGCCGGATGACGATGTGATTGACGGAGATTTCAGGGAAGTATAAAGAATCGTTTCCCATGAACCGTGGGGTAACCATTCGCTACCCGGACGCGGCGCGGCAAAGTTCGGGGTTCCCACTATATATTGCGGAAAAGTGTTGTAGCAGTACAGCACTTTTCTGTGATGTTTGGAGATCGGAAAGGTAGACCAGTATGGCAGAGAGCAAGAGAGATTACTACGAAGTCCTGGGCGTCCCAAAGAACGCGGATGACGCGGCGATCAAAAAGGCGTACAGAGTCCTGGCAAAGAAATATCACCCGGATGCCAATCCGGGAGACACGGAGGCAGAGAAAAAGTTTAAGGAGGCTTCCGAGGCCTACAGCGTGCTCAGCGACAGCGAGAAGAGAAAGCAGTATGACCAGTTCGGCCACGCGGCCTTTGACGGCGGCGCAGGCGGAGGCGGCGGCTTCGGCGGGTTTGGCGGTTTCGGCGGGTTCGACGGCGCGGATATGGGAGATATTTTCGGAGATATTTTTGGGGATATTTTCGGCGGCGGCCGCTCCAGAAGCAGTTCCAGGTATAACGGCCCCATGAGGGGCGCTAATGTGAGGACCAGCGTGAGGATCACCTTTGAGGAGGCTATCTTCGGCTGTGAGAAAGAGATTGATATTAACTACAAGGAAGAGTGTGCTTCTTGTCACGGCACAGGGGCAAAAGCCGGTACTTCGCCGGAGACCTGCTCCAAGTGCAACGGCAAGGGCAAGATCATGTACACCCAGCAGTCCATGTTCGGCACGGTGCAGAATGTCCAAACCTGTCCGGACTGCGGCGGCACGGGCAGGGTGATCCGGGAGAAGTGTCCTGACTGCCGGGGAACAGGGTATATTACCAGGAGGAAGAAGCTGAAGATCACCATCCCCGCAGGCATCGACGACGGGCAGAGTATCCGCATGGCAGGTTCCGGAGAACCTGGGAGCAATGGCGGAGAGAGGGGAGATCTGCTGGTGGAGGCCGTGGTGTCCAAGCATCCGGTGTTCGTCCGCAGGGAGACCAGCATTTACTCTACCGTGCCCATCTCATTCGCCGTGGCGGCTCTTGGCGGACCTGTCCGCATCAAGACTGTGGACGGGGAGGTGGAGTACGAGGTGAAGGCCGGGACACAGACCGATACCAAGGTGCGGCTGAAAGGCAAGGGCGTGCCGTCTCTTCGGAATAAGGCGGTGCGTGGCGACCACTATGTGACTTTGGTGGTCCAGGTGCCGGAGCGGATGAACGAGGAGCAGAGGGAGGCTCTGCGGCGGTACGATGATCTGATGAACGGCAGGACGCCTAAGGAAGAGGGCGGACATAAGAAGAAAGGGTTGTTTAAGTAACATAGATGGTGTGATGATGGGAAAGCATTCGGGATCGAGTGCTTTCCTATCCATGGGCGAGGAAGCAGTTTGTATATTGAGCTAAGAAGTTAACATTGGGAGGTGGTGTAGATAAGGTGTATATTTTGGAATATTCAGAAAAAAATCTGGTTCAGGAACTTGCGGAACTTATAAACGAAAATCAGATTGATATTGCTATAGCTGCAGAGGCGGAAAATTTAGATATTTCGCATCTGTTGGAGAGGCTGATGACAAAAAGGTCTTGAAAATGGAGATTTTTGCTTACAGAAAGAAAAACAATACATAGTATATAAAATCAAAGGGAATAAAAAGAATTATCTGTTATTTGCGGCACATCTGTCAAGTGCAATGTATCTAAGCGAATCAGCGAGAAGCCAGAGGGCAGGCGATCTATCCCGAATTTTTATGAAAATAGAAAGCGAGTGTAATAAGGAGGCTGGTAAAGAAGAAGAGAGGAATTACAGAGCTGTTGTGGTGGGAGACATTAATCTGCATCCGTTTTCAGATGGAGTAATAGGTATGCATGGATTCCATGCTGTTTTAGATGAGAATATTGCAAAAAGCATTTAAGATTGTAGATAAAATTGGGAAAAGAAAGTTGATCTATTTGTAACTGCATTGAGAGAAATCTTGTCATCTGATGAGATAAATACGAAAATTCAGGTGTTGTATTCAAAAGCAGGTATCCAGGGACGCTAAGAGTGAAGGAGGCAATAGATTATGAAAGAAATTAAAGTAGGTTTTATCGGCTTCGGAAACATGGCCCAGGCTATGGCAGAGGGTATGATACGGGGAGGGGCCCTAGAGCCGGACAGGATTTATGCCTGTGCCGGAAATCAGGACAAGCTGAGGGATAACGCAGGGCGATATGGAATCCATGGGTGTGAGACAGTAAGGGAAACGGTGGAAAAGTCGGATGTGGTCATTGTGGCGGTGAAACCGTATCTGGTGGAGGAGGTATTGTCCCCTGTACGGGACATTCTTAAGGGGAAGGTGCTGATCTCTGTGGCGGTTAATTTGACCTTTGAGAAGTATGAGGAGTTTCTGCTTCCGGGAACCCATCACTTAAGCACCTTGCCTAACACGCCGGTGGCTGTGGGGGAGGGGATCATCCTGTGCGAGGAGAGGCATTCCCTTACAGAGGAGGAGTTTGGGACTGTGAGGGAATTATTTTCCTCCATGGGAATGGTGGAGGTTGTGGACAAAGAACACTTAGGGATCGCCGGGACCATAAGCGGGTGCGGCCCGGCTTTCGCGGCTATGTTTATCGAGGCTTTGAGCGACGGGGCGGTGCTTCACGGGCTGTCCAGGGAGCTTTCCTATAAGCTGGCCAGCCAGATGGTGGCGGGAACCGGGAAGATGCAGCTGGCGACAGGACGCCATCCCGGAGTTATGAAAGACGGGGTGTGTTCGCCGGGCGGGACTACCATAGCGGGGGTTTGCGCCATGGAGAGGAAGGGTTTTCGGGGGGCTGTGATCGAGGGGGTTGACGCGGTTATGAAGAGATGAAAGGGTTGATAAAAAGGTTATCGCAGTTACAGGAAATGACAAGAAACAAAAGGAAGGTATGGGAAAATATGATGGAAAGAAAAGACAGAATGTATTCATGGCTGCGGAGGGCGGCGGCTGTGTTTGTTGTGGTGATGGGAACAGGGATGTTGTTATGGGGTCCTGTAACGGCCATGGCAAAAGTAAAGGCAAAGGGACCTGGTGGGATCGATGTCTATGATTATCCGGGATTTAAGGGGGCCGGGCCAGGAGAGTATATGGTAAGCAGTTGGAATTATGAAAGCGACGAATCATGGGGACCGGCCTATCGGGGAGGCCCTTATGACAGAGGCTGGAGATACACACCGGACGGATGGTGGTATCGGTTCGATAACGGGTCATGGCCTGCCGATGAATGGGCCTGTATTGACGGCCGGTGGTACTATTTTAATGAGGGAGGACATCTGAAAACCGGGTGGCTGGACAAGGACGGGTACCGGTACTATCTGAATCCGGTAGACGACGGGAGCCTGGGCGCCATGAGAGTGGGATGGCAGATCATAGGCGGGAAAGCCTACTATTTCAACGGCTCATCGGACGGGACGTATGGGGCGCTTCTGACCAATACCACCACGCCTGACGGATATCGGGTGGGGGCTGACGGGGCTATGGTGAGATAGGGATAGGAATCATATTTTTTGATTTATCATACTCTGAAGAAAGTTTTAAATATCAAGTTTGATATTGTAGATTTAACGGCTTTAAAAGAGGATGACCAAATGATGGATAAAAAGCTTTTGGAGATCGGGATGGAAGTTAATGACAGCAGCGCCTACAAGACCATCCTTCCCTTCTTTGACTGGCCCCACGACAATCCCCGCCCCTTGCTCACTCAATTATACACCTAATATGACGAAATCAAAGTCCCGGGTTATCCAGGTTAATCTAAGTAAAAGCCAGATCTAATACGATTGATATAACGCCTTAGCCCAGAATTGTCACATAAAGACAAAAACAAACCGGCAGGCCCTGATCAGAGGCCTGCCGGTCTGTCCTTTTGTTTTCCCGGATTCCCAAAAAAGTGTGATTGAGTCTCGTAATGTGTAATGCAGCAGGAATTTCGAAAAATTATATTGTTTATTGAATATAGTCTACAGTTGCGCTTTCAGGATTCCGGTGGAACAAAATTTGTTTTCACCCGTTCAATAGAATAATGCGGGAACAGGGATTTTTATTGCAGAAAAAAAGAATTTTAAGGTGGAAAATACAGGAATCGGAAGTTTATGGGCGTAACCTGTTGACAAGGGAGAACTATATAGGTTACAATCTCATGAGAGAATGGAGGTGTTAGGGCAAAGATGGATGATCTAACCAGAGAGACAGGGGCAGCAGATGCGATGAGCGAGCAGGAGATTTTGGAGCAGGAGATAGGGGAGCTGCCTGTAGGGTACATTTCGAAGAAAAACATTCACGGGAAGACGCGGTACTACCGTCAGTGGACGGAGAACGGGAAGATAAAGAGCCAGTATATCCGGGAGGAGGAGCTGGAGGAGGTTCAGGACCAGATCGCCAGGCGCAAGGAGCTGCAGCAGAGGTTAAAGGAGCTGAACCAAAAGGCCAAGGGAGCCAAGAGGGCCTCTTCGGGCGGCAGGGGCCGGGGGGCCGGAGTCATGGCGTTTCCGGAGCCGGACTATGAGACCAATGTGATCGTGGGCGAGGAGCTCCTTGCCATGGCGTCCAACATCCAGAGCAACCGGAAGCGGGATTGCTACAAAGAGCTTTCCGGGTATCTGTCCGGAGACGGCGGGGAGCGGGTGTGTATCGTCTGCGGCCTTCGCAGAACGGGGAAGACCACCATGATACGCCAGGCGATCCTGGATATGGAGCCGGAGGAGGCGAAACGGGCGGCCTACATCAAGACCACAGCGGCTGACAACATGGAGGTGATGAACCGGGATCTGCGGCGGCTGAACCAGCGGGGATACAGGTATGTGTTTATTGACGAGATCACTCTGATGGACGACTTTATCGATTCCGCGGCTATTCTTTCGGATATCTACGGGGCTCAGGGCATGCGCATTGTGCTGACAGGGACAGACTCCCTGGCCTTTGCCCTGACCATGCGTCAGGAGCTGTTTGACCGGGCCGTGACAGTTAGAACCACCTTTATCCCTTTCAGGGAGTACAGCAGGCTTCTGGGGGCGGACAGCATCGACGAGTATATCCGGTACGGAGGGACTTTGAGGGCCAACAGGCCGTCGGGGACCGAGGGCGGGGAGGCGGGGATCATGGCCAGAGTGGACGGATCCAACGCCAAAGAGACCTTTGCCCTGTTTAAAGACTGGGATTCCACCAAAGATTATATCGAGAGCGCGGTGTGCCGCAACATCCAGAGATCCCTTGCGGGGAGCAAGGACAAGAGCCAGTTTGCCAGCCTGCGGGCCCTTCTTGACACAGGGGAGCTGATCGGGGCGGTGAACCAGATCATGGAGGACATGAACTTAAACTTCCTGCTTCTGGTGGCTGCGGACAACCCGGCGTTCCACGAGTTTCGCCTGGCAGTCTGGAATATGCGCAACGAGAAAATGCGGAAGGAGCAGGCGGACGGGCTGACCAAGGCCCATTTGGCTCAGATCAAGGAGGCTCTGGTGGCCCTTGACCTGGTAGTGGAGTGTCCGGCGGAGACCACCAGGCCGGGGACGGAGCCTATAGAGAAGGTGATCTTCACCCAGCCGGGCATGCGGTACTGCCAGGTACAGACACTGGTGCAGGAGCTGGTCAACGGGGATCGGTTTGCCCCCTTAAGCCAGGTGGAGAAGAGAGAACTTGCCGAGCGCATTCTCATGGAGGTGCGGGGGAGGATGCTGGAGGAGATGGTGCTGATGGAGACGGAGAAGGCGCTGTCGGGCCGGTATCAGGTGTTTAAGATGCAGCTTGCCACCGGGGAGTTTGACATGGTAGTCTACGACACGGAGGAGAACAACTGTACCCTGTGCGAGGTGCGGGGCACCAACGGGGCGGCCAGAAACCGGTTCAGACGGGTGCCGGACGCGGAGAAATACCGGCAGATCGAGAGACGGTTCGGGTCCATCCGGGAGCGGATCATGCTGTGCCGAGATCCTCAGCTTATGGGAAATGAAAGGGGCAAATACTGCCGGATCGAGGATTACCTGCGGGGGCTTTCCTAGAGCGTGGTTGAAAATTCATTCCCGCCAGATGCGCGCCCCACTTCGCGGTATATTTGAGCCAA
>CAJUPQ010000121.1 GCA_910588505.1 uncultured Hungatella sp.
GGTCTATCTCTTGTTTTCGGTTGCTTGCTTCTTTACCGTACATGAGCATTTGCGGATGGCGGTTCGGGCCACATCCATGGCCGCGTTGCCGGCGCCGATGACGATAACTCTGTCTCCCAGCTGATAGCTGTCCGGGTTGTTGAGATAGTTGATGCCAAAGTGTACGTGGCCCAGGGTCTCGCCTTTGATGTGGAGGGCGTTTGGCTTCCACACGCCGGTTCCCACAAAGATGGCCTTGTACCCGTCCCGAAACAGATCGTCAATGCCAATGGCGCCGCCGATGTGTGTGTTGGGGCGGAACTTGATGCCTTTTAAGTCCAGATGGCGGTATTTGATGTCGTCAAGGACAGACTTGGGAAGGCGGAACTCAGGGATCCCGTAGCGGAGAACTCCGCCGATCTTGTCTTTTCCTTCAAAAATAGTGACGTCGTAGCCGTATCTTGCCAGGATGATGGCGATGGTGATGCCAGCGGGGCCAGAGCCGATGATAGCGGCTTTGATGCCATTGGAAGGGTGGGGGCCTTTGGTCATTTTGTTGGCGTAGGTGGTGGAGATGTAGTTTTCAACGGTGGAAAAGTGGACGGGAGCTCCCTTTTTCCCGAGAACGCAGTGGCCCTCGCACTGTTTTTCGTGATCGCATACGAGACTGCAGACCGTGGTGAGCGGGTTGTTTTCAAAAAGTTTCTTTCCCGCTTCTGTGAGCAAAGGGGGCGGGGGTAGTCGTGATGCCAGTCAGAGAAGGGAAGGATGGCATCACGCCTCCCCTCGCCTTTTGCTCACTCAATTATACACCAATATGACGAATTAAAGTTCCGGTTTACCCAGGTTAGCGCAATCACCCTTGAACGGTTCCGTTTGCTATGCCAACAGGATTTCCCATATTGTCAAACTGCCCAATGACAAATAAGGAAAGGTGCGCTATAATAAGCCCAGAACTGCTCTCTTCCGGGTGCGATGTTGGACGGACCGGATTTGAACCCCGCAGTTATATGGTTTGGGAGGATAAAATTATGAAAAAACGAATTTACATGATAACAATCCTATTAACAGCCGGACTGTTTGCCGGCTGTGGCAAAGAGGGAACGAAACAGAATGACTTAAGCATTGAAAGCACAGATTCTCAGGTTAAGGAGCAATCCGGCCTTGTAGACAGAGAGAACAATGATATGGCGTGGAACGATAAACTGGAGATAGATTTCACTTGCGACTATTCTGAAGATATCAAGGCGGATGTTGACAATCTGGTGTCAGGTTCACCATCCCTGCAGAAAGAATTGGAGAATATTGAGAAGCTTATACAAAAGTATACTCCGCTGGCAGAGGCAGCTCAGACCCAGGGAGAAATGAATGTTTCATCTAGATGGTTTTTCGTAATATGGGATACGGAATTAAACAGCCTTTGGAGCAGATTTAGTGATTTTGCGGATCAGCAGACAAAGGAGAAGATTCTTGCAGAGCAGAGGAACTGGATAGCTATGAAGGAAGAAGTGACATTACTGAACATTGGGCCCAGGGAAGAGAACGGAAGCATATATCCTCTCCTTGAGAACACCTTCCTGGAGGAGATTACGAAAAACAGGGCGTATGTTCTTGCAAATGAGCTGGCCAAGATAAAGGGTGAGTCCTTTGTCATGCCAAAGCGGTCAGCAAAGTACGGCCTGTTTGTAGACAATCAGGAAACCGGCAGCGTATACAGCTTTCTGATCACCCGGCAGGGCTGGGAAGGAGAAGACGAAGCGGTTATCAACGTTTACACACAGGGGGAAACACAAGGAACCTTTGTTGACAGTGGAAACGGGGAGCTGGTTTTTACGTCCGATGACGGAAGCGTAAAAGGACTCATCAAAATCAGTGGATGGGATGGCGCAAGCTTCAAGGTTACTGAGACGTCCGGGGAGACTGTTTTCGCTGTGGGAGAAGAAGTGAAATTTCCTTTTGTGTTTTGACAGATAAGTATTTTTCGATGGGCAGATTGCATGGATCGCTTAAAGGAATGATATAAAAATACGCAACATGGCACCACTATGCCTCCGCTTTTTCCTTTGTGCTTTCGAAATCTGCCATATTTCCCGCCGTCTGATTGCTGTTATGGGTGCTTGTACAGCTTGCCTGATAAGATAGTGAACCCCCAATACTCTACAACCCCATCTTTTCCCGATATCTGCTGGGAGTCTCCCCATACGCTTTTTTAAATAGTTTCACAAAATAGTTGGAATCCAGAATCCCCACCTGCTCGCTGACCTGGTGGATAGAGAGCCGGGTGTTGGCCAGTCTCCAGGCGGCCTGTTTCATCCTTGTCTTGGCGAGATAGGCTGTGGGAGTCAGGCCGGTTTCTGCACGGAAACGGCTGGTTAAGTAGTTTGGGGAGACATCCAGTTCCCTGGCCAGACCAGCTATGGTGATGTGTTGGGAGTAATGGCGCTCCAGGTGGTAGACGGCACTTAGGATAAGACCACTGCAGCCTTTGGTTCTGTGGTCGTAGATGATCTGGCAATACTCACCGATGAGCCGCTCATGCTCTTTATTGATCTCTTCGATAGTGGAAGCGTTTCTTATGATGGCGGCGCTTTCGCCGGAGATCTTGTCATTTAAAACCGCCGGGATACCGGCTTTCATGGCCGCTATCCGTATGACGGTTCTGGTGATGGCGGCTGAGATTCTGGCGTTTTGTATCGTATATCCGATATTGTTCGGATTTCTTGTATATGCCACGTAATTGTGAAGATCCCGCCAGTTGGCGATGGCGGCAAAACGGTTTCCCCGGGAGATATTTTCCATGAGGCGCTGCTCAGCGGCATAGCGTTCTTCCACCAGCCGGGCGTAGGGACGGTAAATATTCTGAGGCTCGGTATCCTGTGCCCGGGAATTCTGACAGTCTAAATCCCGGACCTCCCAGTCGTCGCAGGTCACACCCAGATTTTTTAACAGGCACCGCGTCAGATGGAGAACCCTCCTGTCTTCTATGACGGGAAAGGGGCTGCGGTATGCCAGGTAGTCGTTGATTGGAAGACCCAGAGAGCCCAGCCTGCGAAACAGGAGGCGGCAGTCGGAAACGGTGAGAAGTTCTGTACAAAAAGGGCCCAGGGCCAGGGGAACCTGGCGGGCCTTGGTGAAGAAAAAATGGATCCCCAGAGGGTCTGTGAGATGGACGATCTGGCCGTGAGACAGGTGGTCCAGAAAATATTCCAGAGTTTCGGGGTTCAAGTAATTCTGAACCGGGTGGAACCGGAAGACAGCGCAGAACAGAGCCTGCTGCCCGGAGCCGGACAGGGCGGTGGCGGGAATCTGGGTGAGATCATGGAAAAAAGAGCAGGCTTCGGGGAGCGTCATGGGAGGTCCTCCTTTGTTTGGTTTATCGGTAAGGGTTTGGATGGTCGGGATTTTGCGTTCATTTTCCATAAAAAACGTAGAATTATTCTAATTTACATGGTTTTATTCTAACAGAAAATGACAGTTTTTGCTATAGTTATGATGAAAATGTTTTATGGCAGTCTATGAGGTGAGAGCGATGGGAGACGGGAAGATCCTGGTTTTGCGGTGTCTGATGGAGGAGGAATTTAAGACGGCCGGGGAGCTATCCAGGCTGTGGGGGATCAGTGAGAAGACCGTGAGAGTCCGGCTGAAGGAGATGAAGGGGGAGATCGAGAGCCACGGAGGGCGGCTGATCTCGAAAAAGGGGAAGGGATTTCGGATCCAGGAGGAGGAGCGGGAAAGGTTTGAACAGTGGCTGAACGGTGTGAGAGCGGAAGAAGGGGCAGGAATTCCTGACACTCCGGCGGGGCGGATCGAGTATCTTCTGGCCATGCTCTTAAACCGGGAAGAATATATTAAGTTTGACGATATCTGCCAGTTTCTGTACATATCCAGAAGTACCTTGTCAGGGGAGATGAGGCAGGTGGAGGAGCGGCTTGGGAAATTTCACATTGATCTTGAAAGAAAGCCGGCCTACGGAATCCGGATACGGGGCAATGAGTTTGATATTCGCAGGTGTCTCATGGAGAACCGGAAGCGGGTGGAGGATCAGTACACGAAGCGGGAGAGAAAGCGCGGGATCAAGGACCAGGATATGGCCCGCTTTCTGCTGGAACAGATGAAAAAGGAGCAGATTCGCTTTTCAGAGACGTCTTTTGAGAGCATCCTGGAGTATATCCATGTGGCAACAGGGCGTATGGAGAGAGGGTTTACGATCCGAAAGCTGCCAAAATGTCATGGAGACCTGGAACTGGAGGAGCAGCGTCTGGCGGTTCGGATCATGGAACGGATTCATGGGGAGAGGGGAGCTGTGGCAGAGGAGGCGGAGACCTGGTATCTGGGGATCTTTCTGGCAGGGAAGCGGATCCATGGTTCGGAGAAGGGCAATTTTGTCATCTCAGAGCGTATCGACTCCATGGTGATGGACATGCTGGAATCGGTGTATGAGGCGTTTCACATGGATTTTCGGGATCATTTGAGCCTGAGGATGATGCTGAACAAACACCTGGTATCTCTGGATATCCGCATGAGATACGGGATACAGATCGACAATCCCCTTCTGACAGGGATCCGGCAGAAGTATCTTCTGGCCTACTCTGTGGCTGTCCAGGGAGGAGGCGCGCTTAAGAAGTATTACGGAAGGGAGATTCCGGAGGAGGAAGTAGGATTTCTCGCCTTTCTGTTTGCCCTGGCTTTGGAGGAACGGGAGAGCCGGATTGAGAAGAAAAATATGCTTCTGGTGTGCGCCAGTGGCCGGGCCAGTTCTCAGATGCTTCTCTATCAGCTGAAAAAGGAGTTCAAAGATTATCTTGACCAGGTGTTTGTGTGCAATGTGTACGAGCTGGAGGATTTTGATCTGACGGGTGTGGACTATATCTTTGCCACGGTTCCCATCTATCGGGAGGTGAAGGTTCCGGTCATCGAGATTCATGATTTTCTGGAATACGGGGATTTTCTGGCGGCCAGAAAGACTTTGGAGGGCGGGGATAGGCAGTTTCTTTTGGAATTTTACCGGAGGGAGTTTTTCTTTTCCCATGTGAAAGGCGGTAGCAGGGAGGAGGTTATCCGGGAGATGTGCCGGGGAATCCGGACATATTATCCTCTGCCTGGGGGATTTGCCGATTCTGTCCTGGAGAGGGAGGAGCTGGGCGCCACAGATTACGGGAACCTGGTGGCCATTCCCCATCCGGCCAGAGTCATGGTAGAGCGAAATATCGTGGCCGTGGGGATTTTGGAGGAGCCGGTAAGGTGGAGCAGAAATCAGGTGCAGCTGGTGGTCCTGGTGGCGCTTACGGACAGCATGGAGGAGAAGGTACAGAAGTTTTATGAGATCACCTCCCGGGTGCTGCTGTCACCGGACAAGGTGGGGGAGATCATCAGGAGCAGACGGTATGAGACCCTTCTCAAGGTGTTTTTTGAGACAGAGTGAAGACCCTTCTTTGCCTGGCCCGGACAGACACAAATTTACCGGAAGCGCAGCGGTAATAACCTCAATGGAGGTGGCCGGGGGATTTTGGTAGAATAGAGGTACGGTAATTCTTTAAGGCTTTGAATCAGAGAGGAAAGTGAGGGAAAAGGGCTATGAGTGAAGAGGAGAAAAAGATTCTCCAGCTGGTGATTCAGGGAGGCGACGCCAGATGCGCGGCTATGGAGGCCATTGAGGCGGCCAGAGCCGGAAAATTTGCCCAGGCGGCGGTTTTTTTAGAGCAGAGCAGCCGGACTCTGGCCCTGGCCCACAGCGCCCAGACCGACATGCTCCAGGAGGAGCTGAATCGGGAGCAGGGGGGCGTGACTCTTCTCATGGTTCACGCCCAGGACCATCTCATGAGCGCCATCACAGTCCGGGACCTGGCCAGGGAGATCGTGGAATTGTACAGAAGGGAGGAGAGGGTAAGATGAAGATCAGGCTGTTTTGCGTAGCGGGAATGTCCACCAGCCTTTTGGTAAACCGCATGAAAGAGGCGGCGGCAGGGCGGGGAGAAGACATGGATATCAGAGCTTACGCGGAGTCGGATATGGAGAAGTGTCTGGATGGCGTGGATGTGGCTCTTTTAGGTCCCCAGTCCCGGCTGGTTCTGAAAAAAGCCAGGGCCCTCTGTGAGCCTAAAGGGATTCCCGTAGCTGTGATCCCTGTTGCTGCCTACAGTGAGATGAACGGGGAGAAGGCCCTGGATTTTGCCAGAGAATTACAAGCCAACTACAGGAGGGAAAAGAAATGAATGGGTTTATGAACAAGCTGGAGGCGGCATTGGACAAATACATGACGCCTGTGGCAGAAGTGCTCAACAACAACATTGTCATCTCCGGAATCAAGGACGGCATGATGTCCACCCTTCCGGCCACCATGATCGCGTCAGTAGCGCTGATTCTAAGCAGCTTTCCGTATCTGGATCAGTTCTGCCCGCCGCTGTCAGCCGCGTTTAAGACATTTTTCGGCCCCATCAACGCTGCCACTCTGGGGCTCATCGCCCTGTACGCTCTTTTAGGTACTGCCTACTACTACAGTGAGGGCAGGCAGGTGGACAAATTTTACGGTATCACCACGGCGGTGATCTGCTTCCTTTTGGTGACGCCCTTTGAGAAGGCCACAGAGGTGG
>CAJUPQ010000122.1 GCA_910588505.1 uncultured Hungatella sp.
CCGAAAAACCTCCATTTCGTGCGGATTTTAGGGGCAGAAGATGTATTCGACTCCCATCTTCTGCACGAGAGGCCTAAATCCTTGAAAAATCGGGGGTTTAGGCCTTTTTTGTGTGGGATGGGAAGGTGAAGAAGAGGTAAAACAGAGATGGCTGCCCTATGTCATAATCCCTGGAAACAGGCGGAATTATGACATGGGGCAGGATTGATCTTTGATTATTTTTAGAGCAGTAATGCAACGGGGGATATTTTTATTTAAAGCTACGGTTGCTGTGTGCCGGTGCCAGATATCTGCAATTTCATTGACAGTTATATTAAGCTCTTTTACGCGCTAAAAGAAGGCAGGCGCTGCTAAAGGCAGGGCCTGATAAAGTACTGTCTAAAAAGAAATAAAAATGTTTATCCTCTTACTACAATATATTTATGGAGAAAAAATATACAAAAAAAGGCTGTTGCATTGAAGATTAAAAAAATCTTAGTGCAACAGCCCCTTCTATTTCGGTTTCTGCACAATGGCGGAGAGTAATTTAAACTGTAACAGCTCCCTAATAGCCAAAACCCCGCCAGATCATACGGGTTGAGCTGCATTTTTCCATAATTCTTGAACGCTTCTTTTGACTTGATATACAGTCCATTCTGCATTTGCTTTTCCTGATTTGATCTTATTTGTAAATGGGAATATTGAACAAAACTTTTACAAGCAGATTATTTAGATAGCCCAATATGGCATAATGTATCAAAAAATGTTGACAAAAATTTATTGATATTATATAATCAATACATCTTAAGGTTTAATGTTTAAATTATTTAATGATTTTATACAAAAGAAAACAAAAAACGGGGAATCACAGGTAAAAAGATCACTAGGAATGGAAGAGGGGAACAGTATGACGAATGAAGAGATCAGACAGCAGGCGGACATGTTGAAGGACTATGTGATCCGGTGCCGGCGCAAGGTTCATGAGTTTGCGGAGCCCAGCGGCACGGAGGAACAGACCAGCGCGTTTGTCCGAAAAGAGATGGAGGATCTTGGGCTTCCTTATGAAAGGGTCAGCGCCACAGGGCTGATGGCTGTGCTGGATACAGGCCGTCCGGGGCCACATATGGCGCTGAGGGCGGATATGGATGCCCTGTCAGTGCCGGAGAGCCGGGAGAATCTGACAGGGCCGAGGACATGTCTGTCCAAAAATCCGGCTACTTGTCACGCCTGCGGCCATGACGCCCACACGGCCATGCTCCTTGGGGCCATGAAGGCGCTGAAGGCTAAAGAAGACCGGCTGCGCGGCGTGTTTTACTTCTGCTTTGAGGAGGGCGAGGAGGACGGACGAGGAGTGGCCGATATGTTGAAGGCTTTAGGCAGGAGAAAGGTGGATACGGTCTGGGCCATCCACGTCTACGCGGGGCTGCCGTCCGGAACCATCTGCGTGGATCCCGGGCCGCGGATGGCCGGGGCCGCAGGGGTGGAACTTACGGTCGTCGGAAAAGGCGGTCACGGGTCCAGGCCTGACATGGCGGTGAATCCGGTTATGTGCGCGGCCGCTATCCTGACAAATGTGGCCATGGCGTGGGTGAATCAGATCACCGCAGGTGAGACCGTGACTCTGGGAGTCACCAGCATCCGGGGCGGGGATACAGGAAACGTGATCCCGGATACAGCCGCTATAAAGGGCTCTCTCCGGTTTTTTAACATGGAGGAGGGCAGGAAGGCTGTGGAGGTGTTTAAACAGGTGGCAGAGCATACAGCGGTTATGAATCGATGTGCGGTTGAGTTTGGACCGCGGTTTAAGGCTTTATGCGGCCCGGTGATCAATGACAAGAGGTATGCCGCTATAGCCCGGGAAGCGCTTTTGGAGATCCTTGGGGAGGAGTGTGTGGTTTCCGGCGAGCCCTGGTATGCTTCCGAGTCCTTTTCCAGATGGCTGGCAGCCTATCCGGGGGTATTTGCCCACCTGGGAACAAAAAATCCGGAGAAAGGTTTTGGAGCGGCCCACCACAACAGCCGGTTTGACGTGGACGAGGAGGTGCTGTCCCTGGGTCTGACAGCCACCCTTAAGTATGTGGACGCTGTGCAGAAGAAATACGGATAAGGAGGAGAGTGTGATGGAAAAAGCGAAGAAGAAAGGCTTTAAGATGCCACATCTGCTGTGGATCATGGCAGGTTTGATACTGGTGTACAGTCTGCTGACATACATCATCCCCGCGGGGCAGTACAGTGTGGATGAAAGCGGGGCCATCTTAAGCGATCAGTTTCGGTATCTGGGCTGCCAGACGCCGGTGAATCCCATTGCCGCGTTTTTAAATATTTATCAGGGGATGGTGGAGTCGGGCAATATTATTTTTATCGTGATGATCTGCGGCGCGTGTATTGAAGTATCCATGGCAACCAAGTGCTTTGATAAGCTGCTGGACTGGGCTCTCTACAAGTTCAGGGACAGCGGGCAGACCATGCTTATCACGGTCACCTTCTGTCTCATGGTCTACCTGGGGGCATTCGGCGGGTCTGACGCTCTCATCGCCATTGTGCCTATTGGCATTCTGTTTGCGAAGAAGATGAAACTGGATCCGATATGCGCCATGGGGATGTCCACCTTCGCGACCCTGATCGGGTTCGGTACCGGCCCTACGAAAACCATGGTGGTTCAGGGGCTGATGGGAACCAGGCTGTACGGGGCGTTTGCCAGTCGTTTTATCTTTATGAATTGTTTTATGGCAGTGGGTCTGCTGATGGTACTGTCCTACGTAAAAAAGATCCAGGCTGACCCGAAAAAGTCTCTGATGTACCAGGAGGGATGGCGTCCGGGCGTGGAGATAAGCGGGGAAGAGCTAAAAGGCGGATCCATGAACTGGCGGGTGGCGGCCAACCTGTTTTTGTTTATCGGGCAATTTGTCTTTGTGGTTCTGTACGGGCTTCTGGGAGGGTCTTACAGCACTTACGCGGTCATGGCAGCGGTTATGATGGGCGTGGCCGTGGTTCAGGGTATTCTTGCCGGCATGTCCGCGGATGAAATCGGCAATATCTTTGTAAAAGGACTTGCGGGTATGGCGTTTGTGGGATTTGTCATCGGCATGGCCCGGACCGTGTCCATTGTGCTGGCGGATGGAAGCGTGCTGCACACCATTGTGTACGCCCTGACCGTGCCGCTTTCGGGGCTTCCGGCCTGGGTGTCCACCATAGGCATGATGCTGGTGATCACCCTGATCAATCCTATCATCCCCTCGGCCACCTCAAAAGCCGCCATTCTCATCCCCATTGTAAAGCCTATCGGGGAGGTGCTGGGGCTGGCGCCGGAGATGATGGTGCAGGCGTTTCAGTTCGGCGACGGATTTACTAATATCGTGTCCCCGCTTCTGGGGTGGACTGTAGGCTCTCTGGCTATGGCGGGGGTTTCCATCCAGACATGGATGAAGTGGGCTGTGCCAAAGGTGGTGTGTCTGATCGGTCTGGCCTGTCTGATCATGTTTGGTCTGACGGTCACCGGATGGACAGGAGCTTTCTGACAGATGGGGAATGGACGAGGGGGACGGATTTCTTTGTGGGCAGAGTTTTGGGTTTCGCAAAGGCCTGAAAATATAAGAGAAGAGAGGTTTTAAGATTATGAAATACGATTTTACTTCCATTATGGACCGCCATGGCAGGGACGCCGTGGCAGTGGACGGGCTGGGGACTATGCCGGGATTTACGCCCAGCAGGCCAAAGGATGGCTTTGACGTTATCCCCATGTGGGTGGCGGACATGAATTTCCCCACGGTTCCCACTATTCCAGAGGCCATCATAGAGCGGGCGAAGCACCCGGCATACGGGTATTTTCGGCCCACGGAGGAGTACTATGACGCCATCATAAGCTGGCATGAGAAGCGCAACGGGGTCACAGGTCTGACCAGGGACTGTATCGGATATGAGAACGGGGTGCTGGGAGGCGTGATCTCCGCGCTGACCGCCTTTGCGTCTCCCGGGGACGGGGTGCTGCTCCACAGCCCTGTGTACATCGGCTTTACCAAGAGTATTGGGAATAATGGGTACAAGATGGTCCACAGCCCTCTGGTGAAGGATGAGAACGGCGTGTGGAGGATGGACTATGAGGACATGGACATGAAGCTGAAAATGGAGAAGATCCATGTGGCTGTTTTCTGCAGTCCTCACAATCCCTGCGGGCGGGTCTGGGAGCGGTGGGAGATCGAGAAGGCTATGGAGGTGTACCGGGCCAATGACTGCATCGTGATCTCGGATGAGATCTGGTCCGATATCCTTCTTAACGGCAGCAAACATATCCCCACCCAGATGGTCAGCGAGGATGCCAGGAGGCGGACTGTGGCCGTGTACGCGCCTAGCAAGACCTTTAACCTGGCGGGGCTGGTGGGAAGCTACCACATTATCTACGATCCGTATCTTCGGGACAGGATCAAGGCCAAGGGGAGTAAACCTCATTACAATGACATGAACGTGCTGTCCATGCACGCCCTTATAGGGGCCTACAGGCCGGAGGGACATCAGTGGGCGGATGAGCTGTGTCAGGTTATAACCGGCAATGTAATGTATGCTTGTGATTATATCAGCAGTCGTTTTGAGGGTGTAAGGGTGTGTAAGCCGGAAGGGACTTATATGGTGTTTCTGGATTGCAGGGAATGGTGCGAGGCTCATGATAAGACTATGAGTGAGCTTCTACAGGCGGGATGGGACGTGGGCGTGGCCTGGCAGGACGGCAGAATGTTTATGGAGCCTTATTCCATCCGCATGAACCTGGCGCTGCCTTTTGCCAGGGTGAGGGAGGCCTTTGAGCGTTTGGACAACTATGTGTTCAACGGGGGACTTGCCCGGGTGGAGGGCTATGGAAGTCAGATAAAGGCAGGTGAGGTTTTGCCGGACTTTGTCTTTGATACGCCTTTTGAGAAGGGCCGGACCTTGCGTGAGACAACTGGCCGGGCGTCTAAGACGGCGATCCTTTTTCTGCGGTACTATGGCTGTACGCTGTGTCAGCTGGATATCCACCAGCTGGCCGAGAATTACCACAGGCTGACCGCCGCGGGCGGACAGGTCCTGGTGGCGCTGCAGTCGGACCGGGAGACCATATCTGCGCAGCTTAAGAAGGATTCGCTGCCGTTTGATATTATCTGCGATCCGGATCAGTCCCTTTACAGACGGTTTGGCGTCCGGGGCGCTGACGGTATGATGGATATGATCGACGGGAGGGCGTACACAAAGATGGCGAAGGCCGCGGCTTCGGGGTTTCAACACGGGAAATATGAGGGCAATGAGCTGCAGCTGCCGGCCCTGCTGATCCTGGATCCCATGAGCAGAGTGCAACACGTCCACTACGGGAAGACCGTATCCGATATCCCGGATGTGGAACAGCTGGCGGCGCTGCTGGCAGACTGAGCCGGGAGGCGGGCTTATCGGTCCTTTTCAGAGACTTCCCGCAGCAGTTCGCCGTAGCAGTCCAATGCTTTGAACATGATCTCGATCTCCTCAAAGCCCAGCTTTTTCATCAGCCGTTTGACGGTCTTGATGGTGTCTTCCGTGTCGTAGCGCTTGTGTTCGTCAGAGACGCGAAGCCCTTTTGGTGTGGGGTGAAGGTAGAAGACTTTTCCGTTTTCCGGGGCGTTCTCCCGGGTGACCAGGTCTTTTGCCATGAGACGGCGCACGGTCTGGCTGGTGGCGCTGACGGAACGCCCCCAGGCGGCAGCCAGGCTGGACACAGTGGAATTCTCAAGATCACAGATATCGGTAAGGAGATGGACCTCCAGCATGGTCAGGGACGCCTCGCAGGTGTAGTCGTGGCGGGTGTTGATGTAGTCGTTGTATCCCAGCACGAACTTATAGACGTAGTTCATGTTCTGGTTCAGTGTGTGAAAGGAGCGGTACAGCTCTTCCTGAGACATTTCCCTGACATCCCAGTGTTTGGCCTGTTTCAGATCAGAAAAATGTTCTATCGCGGTTGTCATTAGATTTCCTCCGTTGTAATTGTTATGTGTTAAGTATAGCAGTTCGGCACAAAAAAAGCAATTGATAAAAAGCATACATTCTCCTAAGCTTAGGGGAGGATGTATGCTTTTTATCGCGGCTGACAGAATTAATTTCCACAAGACAATAGCAACCTAGTACATCGTTGCATTAATAACTGAGTAATAGTGCTTGATATCTGCGTCA
>CAJUPQ010000123.1 GCA_910588505.1 uncultured Hungatella sp.
ATACAAGCCCACCGGAGACCAGCCCCAGGCCATAGAAGCCCTGGTCAAAGGGTTTAAAGAAGGCAACCAATTCCAGACTTTACTGGGGGTTACGGGTTCCGGGAAGACCTTTACCATGGCAAACGTGATCGCACAGCTTAACAAGCCGACTTTGGTAATAGCGCACAATAAGACATTAGCGGCGCAGCTCTATGGTGAGTTCAAAGAGTATTTTCCGAGTAACGCAGTGGAGTATTTTGTCTCCTATTACGACTATTACCAACCAGAAGCCTATGTCCCCTCTACAGATACTTACATCGAGAAAGATTCCGCCATCAACGACGAGATAGACAAACTCCGCCACTCTGCCACGGCGGCGCTGTCGGAGAGGAGCGATGTCATTATTGTTTCGTCCGTGTCATGTATCTATGGTCTGGGAAGTCCCATTGATTACCAGAATATGGTGATCTCCCTGAGACCGGGGATGGAGAAGGACCGGGATGAGGTGATCCACAAGCTTATTGACATTCAGTATGACCGGAATGACATGGATTTCCATCGCGGCACCTTCCGTGTGCGTGGGGATGTGGTGGAGATATTTCCGGCCTACTCGGGCAATGAGGCCTACCGCATTGAATTTTTCGGGGATGAGGTGGACAGGATCACTCAGATCGACACTCTTACCGGGGAGGTGGAGGTGCAGTTAGGGCATGTTGCCATCTATCCGGCTTCCCACTATGTGATTCCCAAGGAGAAGATGGAGGCGGCGGCCGGGAACATTCTTGCGGAGCTGAAAGAGCAGGTGGCGTATTTTAAAAGCGAGGACAAGCTTCTGGAGGCCCAGAGGATTTCGGAGAGGACAAATTTTGATGTGGAGATGATGCGTGAGACGGGATTTTGTTCCGGTATTGAGAACTACTCCAGGCATTTGACCGGGGGGAAGCCGGGGGAGCCGCCCTACACGCTGATTGATTATTTTCCTGACGAGTTTTTGATCATCATAGACGAGTCCCATATCACTCTGCCCCAGGTGCGGGGGATGTATGCGGGGGATCGGTCCAGAAAGAAGACTTTGGTGGAGTACGGATTTCGTCTGCCTTCTGCCCTGGATAACCGCCCCCTGAATTTCGGAGAATTTGAGGAGCGGATCGATCAGATGATGTTTGTGTCCGCCACGCCGTCGGAGTATGAGGAGAGTCACGAGCTGATGCGGACCGAGCAGATCATTCGGCCCACAGGACTTTTGGATCCGGAGATCTTTGTGCGTCCGGTGGAGGGCCAGATCGACGATCTGGTCTCGGAGGTGAATAAGGAAGTGGACAAGGGCAATAAGGTGCTGGTGACCACTCTTACAAAGCGCATGGCCGAGGACCTGACCGACTATATGAGGGAGGTGGGGATTCGGGTTAAATATCTCCACTCGGATATTGACACACTGGAAAGGGCGGAGATTATCCGGGATATGAGGCTCAATGTGTTTGACGTGCTGGTGGGGATCAATCTTTTGAGGGAGGGGCTGGACATTCCGGAGATCTCCCTGGTGGCTATCCTGGACGCGGACAAGGAGGGATTTTTGCGGTCGGAGACTTCCCTGATCCAGACCGTGGGACGGGCGGCGAGAAATGCGGAAGGCCATGTGATCATGTACGCGGATGTCATCACAGATTCTATGCGCAGGGCCATTGATGAAACAGAACGGCGGCGGAAGATCCAGCAGGCGTACAATGAGGAGCATGGCATAACGCCGACTACCATCAAGAAGGCGGTTCGGGATTTGATCGCTATCTCCAAGGCAGCGGAACGTGATTCCGAAGATAGCGGAAAAGATATAGAGTCCATGGATGCCGGGGAGCTGAATAAGCTGATGAAGGAAGTGCAGAAAAAGATGCATAAGGCTGCCGCGGAGCTGAACTTTGAGGAAGCGGCGGTTTTAAGGGATCGGATGATGGAAATCAAGAAGATGCTGCTGGATATGGAATAAAGGTATTGACAATCATTATCATTAATAGTATGCTCATGTAGAGATGGTTACCTCCTTCTAACCTAACCCGGATAAACCAGAACCAAAGTTTTGCCAATTTGCGCAAGAAATCGTTCTTAAGGGCCTAACAGAGGGAGTGAGTACTGTCTTGCAGAAATTCCAGTGAATTAAGCACCTGCTGTCCACGCCCTCTGCACGTCTGCAAAGCTAGTACATCGTTGCACTAATTTACTCGTGAATTAATGCAACGATGTACTAGACGTAGGCACCACTACGCCGTCGCTTTGCAGACGCACAGATGACGCAGACATCTGGTACTTTCTTCACTGTTATTTCCGCAAGGCAGTACTAGTAACTGGATAAGGAGCATACAGCGATGAGACTAAATGAAGGATTGATCGGAGGGACCTATAGAGTCACGGATGTCAGTGTGGATGAGCAGATTACCAGGCGTCTGGAGGCATTGGGGGTTAATGAACAGACGCCTATCACGATCTTAAACAAAAAAGGAAGCGGAAGCCTGATCATCAAGGTGAGAGGGACCAGGCTAGCCCTGGGGAAAAAGATTTCCGACGGGATCATGGTGAAGGAGGCGTAGAGATGGCACAGAAAGACCAGGAAGGTCAGGCTGTCAGGGAAAACAGCCGTCCAATCACGGTTGGATTTGTGGGAAATCCCAACTGTGGGAAAACCACATTATTTAACGCGTTTACAGGCGCGAAGCTGAAAGTGGCTAACTGGCCCGGCGTTACAGTGGAAAAGGTGGAGGGGGAGACAAAGTATGACGGCCGCCTTATCAAGGTGGTGGACACTCCGGGTATCTACAGCCTGACCTCTTACACCATCGAGGAGATCGTCACCAGAAAATGCATTGAGGATCAGGATGTTGATGTGATCATCAATGTGGTGGACGCCTCCTCCCTGGAGCGGAATCTGTATCTGACCCTGCAGCTTCTGGAACTGAAGAAGCCGGTGATCTTAGCTCTTAACATGATGGATATCGTGGAGGAGCGGGGGATGGAGATCGATCTTCACCGTCTGCCTGAGATGCTGGGGCATATTCCGGTGGTGCCGGTTTCCGCCAGAAAGCGCAGCGGTCTGGACGTGCTGATGCATGCGGTGGTCCATCACTACGAGGAGGGGCCTCAGGGTGTGGTGGTCCGATATGAGTCCTGGCTGGAGAGCCTGATTGGTCAGGTGGAGGAGGCGCTGCGGAAGCAGTACGGGGAGATGGACAACATGCGGTGGCATGCTATCAAGATGCTGGAGTGTGATGAGGAGGTTAAAAAGGACCATCCCATTGATCTGTTCCATATTGTCAGCCGTTCCTATGAGAAGGAGATCATCAACGAAAAATATGACTACATAGAGGAAGTCATTGATGAGTGTCTCTTTAATAAAGAGAAACAGGCGGCTATGACGGACAGGATCGACAGCTTTTTGACCCATCCTGTGTGGGGTATCCCAATATTTTTGGGGATCATGGCTCTAGTGTTTTTTCTGACTTTCACGGTAGGCGACTTTTTAAAGGGGTATTTTGAAGTGTGGCTGGATTACTGCTCCCAGATGCTTTTGGCAGGGCTGCAGGCTATGGGGACTTCCCAGTGGCTGATTTCCCTGGTGGTGGACGGGATCGTGGCCGGGGTGGGAGGGATCCTTACCTTTCTTCCCAATATTTTCATCCTGTTTCTCGCCCTGGCGTTTTTGGAGGACAGCGGGTACATGGCAAGGGTTGCCTATGTGATGAATGAGACCATGAGCCGGGTGGGACTTTCGGGCAAGGCGTTTCTGCCTATGCTCTTAGGTTTTGGCTGCACGGTTCCGGCGGTGATGGCCACAAGGGCTTTGGCCACGGAGCGGGATCGGAGAAGGACTATTTTGATCACCCCGTTTATGTCCTGTTCCGCGCGGCTTCCCATCTATGTGCTGTTTGCTCAGATGTTTTTTGGGGAGCACGCCCTTCTGGCGGCCTATTCTCTGTATGTTATCGGGCTTTTGACGGCTATCGGTATTGCCTATGTGGTACACAAAGGGGCCGGGAAAGAGGAGGGGGACGCTCTTTTGATCGAGCTCCCCGAGTACAAGACGCCTAATAAGCGGACCGTTGCCATCTATGTGTGGGAGAAGGTAAAAGACTACCTTACCAAGGCAGGGACCACGATCTTTGTAGCCTCCATTGTGCTGTGGTTTGTGCTGAACATGGGGCCGGCAGGTCTGGTGAAGGATGTGTCGGGCAGCTTTGCCGCCATGATCGGGCGTTTTCTGGTTCCGGCCCTTAAGCCGGCAGGCCTGGGAAGCTGGCAGATCGCAGTGGCCCTGATCTCGGGGCTGTCAGCTAAGGAAGTGGTGGTGTCAAGTTTTTCGGTGCTTTACGGCATCAATAATATTAATTCCGCGGCCGGGATGGCCCAGCTGTCCGGGATACTGGCACGGGACGGATTTGGGGCAGTCAACGCTTACGCGCTGATGATCTTCTGCCTTATGTATTCCCCCTGCGTGGCCGCCATCGGGACGATCAGGCGGGAGACGAAATCACTTAGTTGGACAGCCGGGCTGGTGATATTTCAGATCCTGATCGCTTGGGTGATGTCGGTTGTGGTATACCAGGCAGGCAGCCTGCTCGTAGGATGAGAATGAGAGGCGTGCCTTTGGATGTAGTAAGTTTATGACAGGACAGAGGATACGGCCGGTCCGGCGATGGTCACGATGTCCCGTTCTCTGGAATAGAGATACACCTGGTCGGAAAGGCGGTCTTCCACAGGAACCTCCGCTCGGTTGATGTGAGATACCATATTGGCCAGATCCTCAAAAGAGGCATTTTCTGTATTAGGTATCAGCAAGACTTCGTGGATACTGGAGGGAAGGATGATAAGGTCCGATTCCATCCTGTCCGCGAAGTTTTTTAACAACTCTGGGTAGAGGACGGCGCTGGCCCCGTTGATGCCTGAGGAATTGGTCAGGACATGCAGGGGGGAGAATGCCTGGGAGGAGAACAGGCTGTCAATAAATTCTTCCTGGTAATCGCCGTCTAAGTGTTCTCTGGCAATGGACTTCATGACATCGCTCATGCTGGTGAGCCGTGGAGGCAGCATGGACGGCGTGTTGGCCAGAGCCAGATTTTTTAGTTCTTTCTCATCAGTTCCCCAGGCTTTCATGTGGTCATTGTGGACCAGGGCCGTCATCTGGCCGGATTCGGTCTGCTCCAGAAACAGGTAAAAGACAATGGACAGATCTAAAAAGGGGATCCAGGGCATGTCGGCCAGCATTTCTTTATTGGACGCGGTGTGGATCAGCTTGTAGAGAACCTTTTCTTTCAACTGGGAAAAATCATTGAGAATGGAAAAATCAAGATCGGTCACAGAAGAATTATCCTGATAGATCTGAAGAATCTCCTTTATGATTGAGTTAAATGGGATCCCTTCCAGATAGCGCTCATAATAGCTGTTCAGATAAATGGTGGGCGACGCTTTCTCCCCTTCCCTGATGATGGAAAGGCCGTCAAGAAGAATGCCATTGTTTTTCGGGACTTTCTGGAATAACAGCCGGTAGCCAGGGCCCAGATGGGATTGCAGAGTGCCGGCGATCTTTGTTTGAAATGTTTTGTATACCATATGTATACCTCCTTTTGTTGTGCAGACTACACACGCAGATAGATACCACGCAAGCTTTGACTGACTGGCGGGCAACTGGCTGAAAGTTAGCCTGATCAATGTGAAAATATAGAATTCCAGAAAACGGTGTCTTTATTATAGCGGGAAAGAGGAGATTTGGCAAGGTGAAAATATGCATAAAAAAAGAAGAGGATGTTCCGGTGAAAAGTTGTAGAATTTATACAAAAATATGCTGAAATCAAACGAAAAATATCTTATACTGTTAATGTGATGGATGGCAACAACGCACAGATGTAAACTGTTTGTATATATCGGATAAGGAAAATAATGCGTCTGAGAGGAATCGAACCTCCGCACATGGCTCCGGAGGCCATTGCTCTATCCACTGAGCTACAGACGCATGCCAATATAATACTATATTTTTCAACAAGATGCAAGCACAATTTCCGGATTTTCGAAAATTTCTGAAACTTTTTGGTAACAGTTCAGGTAGGTCTGGGCGTTTACCGCGCTGACCGTACGAAAACGTAAT
>CAJUPQ010000124.1 GCA_910588505.1 uncultured Hungatella sp.
GTAACTGCCGGCAATGTGGGAAGAAATGCAGAAGAACTGTTAAGACGCGTTCAGATGCCAAAATTGAGGCTATGCTGGAGGAGATTAAGGCTCTTCACTCTGAAAACGAGAAGCTGAAGAGCAAACTTGCCAACGAAGCCATGGGCGATGTTATGAACCAGGTTCAGGAAATCCAGGGTGTAAAGCTGCTGGCCATTAAGGTGACGGATGTAGATATGAACGGCCTCCGCAATTTAGGCGACCAGTTAAAAGAAAAACTGGGTGAAGGCGTGGTTGTCATTGCCTCTGTGGCGGAAGGCAAAGTGAATCTGATGGCCTCTGCCACAGAAGGCGCTCAGAAGCGGGGAGCTCATGCCGGAAATCTGATTAAAGCCATTGCCGGACTGGTTGGCGGCGGCGGCGGCGGACGTCCAGGTATGGCTCAGGCCGGGGGTAAGAACCCGGCGGGAGTGGAGACGGCTCTGGCTAAGGTGAAGGACGTTATTAAAGAGCAGATTCATGGCTGATCATTTCGGGCGTCATATATGAAAAGAGCATGAGGGGGCAGTTTCGGCTGCCTCTTTTTTCATAGTAGTCAATTTAAAAAACTGGAGACATGGAGCCAGAGGCGGAACCCTTTTTTGAAAATTCATAGGGTTCCAATCAAAAAATACAAAAAAATTGGAAATCTTTGAAAAAATCAGTTGACGAATGGCGATTTTATGCTATAATTACAGCAGTGCTATAAAATACCCAAACAGTTGTATTATGCACAAGTACACAACTGGAGGGAGGTTAGGTGTGAGCTATGTCAAACGTTATTGTTAAAGATAATGAATCGTTAGACAGCGCTTTACGCAGATTCAAAAGAAACTGCGCAAAGGCTGGTATTCAGCAGGAGATTCGTAAAAGAGAGCATTACGAGAAGCCCAGCGTAAGACGGAAGAAAAAGTCTGAAGCTGCGAGAAAACGTAAGTTCAATTAAGCTGCCGGATTTTAAAAGTCCTCAGTCGCAAGATTGAGGACTTTTTTCTATGGGTATCACATAGATTGTTAGTAATCTCTGACGTGTGGGAAATGAGGCCGTTGTATGGGGAAGATGATGGAACAGGCAGGCTCCATGCTGCATATCCCAAAGGACGTGGCGGCGGGGGAGCCGGTGATCACAATCACAGGGCGCAGGAACGTGTACATCGAGAATTATAAGAGGATCGTCAGCTTTATGGACGATGAGATAAAGATCCAGGGCAAGACCTGCCGGATCACGGTCCGGGGCAAGAGGCTGGCTATTGAGTATTATACAGGGGATGACATCCTCATATCCGGGCTGATCCATTCGGTGGCTACGGAGTGCTAGATTTTTTCTATAAGGCTGAAAGGTGGAATGGGGTTGATCGCAAAGCTTGGCCGATGGGCGGGAGGGTATCTGGAATTAAGAATACAGGGGTACGGGGCGGAGCGTTTTTTGAACCTGCTAAAAAGCGGGGACGTCAGCTTTTGGGGGGTGCGGCAGAAAAAGGACGGGTATTACCTTTTTATGGGGCTTAAGGATTTTTACAGGATCCGTCCTCTGCTTCGGAAATCCCGGGTGTCCATGAGGATCGTCGCCCGGATGGGGATGCCGTTTTTTCTGCATCGGAATCGAAAGAGAAAGGCCTTCGCTTTGGCGGTCCTTTCTTTTTTTGTGTATCTGTATGTGATGAGCCTGTTTATCTGGAATATTTCTTTTGAGGGAAACTGGCACTACAGCAGGGAGACTCTCCTGGATTATCTTGAGACCCAGAATGTGCGGTACGGAATGAGAAAGTCCGGGATTTCCTGCGATGCTCTGGAGGAGGGGATCCGCAGCGCGTTTCCGGAGGTGACCTGGGTGTCGGCCAGGGTATCGGGAACCAGGCTTTTGGTAAAGCTAAAGGAGAACGAGGTGCTGTCTGACCTTCCGGAGGCTAAGCAGGAGCCATGTGAGCTCATCGCCAAAAACGCCGGCGTCATTACCAGGATGATTGTGCGCCAGGGAAAGGCGGCAGTGGCTGTGGGGGATGAGGTGATCGAGGGGCAGCAGCTGATCGGGGGACAGCTTTCCATCATGAACGACGCCGGGGAGACGGTGCGGACAGCCTATGTCCACGCGGACGGGGATGTGTACGCAAAGACTCAGTACCGGTATGAGGAGACATTTTCCCAGTATCACACGGTCACTGCAAAGACCGGGGAAATGCGGTATGGGGCGGGATTTATGGCGGGCTCTTACCGGTTTCGCGTTCTTTTGCCGTATTTTGGGGATACGTCCTGGAATTATGTGACAGACTTGACCCAGGTGCGCCTGTTTGGCGATTTTTATCTGCCTCTTTATGTGGAGCGCATACGGGGGGAGGGATTTGTGTCCTATGAGCGTCCCTACCGCCAGGAGGAGAAGGAGGAGGCGGCGAAAAAGCTTCAGGAATATTATCAGAAAAATTTAATGGAAAAGGGGGTTCAAATTATTGAAAATAATGCTAAAATACAAGAGGATGGAGTTTTGTGGAAAGTGGAAGGGATCGTGACCGGGGAGGAGCAGATCGGCACAGAGCGGTATCTTACGGAATTTGAGGAGACTGAGGAGAACAAAGAGTAGATGAGCGTGATTGAGACAATGATCGATATTCCCGCGGAGCATGAGCGGAATGTGTGCGGGCAGTTTGACGAGTATATCAAGAAGATCGAGAGGACCCTTCATGTGACCATGGTGGCCAGGGACGGAGCGTTGAAGGTCATAGGGCCGGAGGACATGATACGCAAGGCAAAAAGCGTGTTCAACAACCTGATCGAGCTGTCAAAAAGGGGCAATGCCATTACCCAGCAGAATGTGGACTACGCGCTGGCCTTGTCTTTTAGCGAGAGGGACCATGAGATCCTGGAGATCGACAAGGATATTATCTGCCGCACCGTAAACGGTAAGCCGGTGAAGCCAAAGACTCTGGGGCAGAAACAGTATGTGGACGCCATCCGGAAAAAGATGGTGGTGTTCGGCATTGGTCCCGCGGGAACCGGCAAGACTTACCTGGCCATGGCCATGGCGATCCAGGCGTTTAAGGACGGGGAGGTGGGGCGCATCATATTGACCCGCCCGGCTATTGAGGCGGGGGAGAAACTGGGGTTTCTGCCGGGGGATCTGCAGAGCAAAATAGATCCCTACCTGCGCCCTCTCTACGACGCCCTGTACCAGATCATGGGGGCGGAGAGCTACCTGCACAATTCGGAGAAGGGGCTCATCGAGGTGGCCCCTCTGGCCTACATGAGAGGGCGGACTCTGGACAATGCCTACATCATCCTGGATGAGGCCCAGAACACCACGCCGGCCCAGATGAAGATGTTCCTCACCCGCATCGGCTTTGGATCCAAGGTGGTGGTGACCGGGGACCAGACCCAGAAGGACCTGCCTGGGGGCAGCGTGTCCGGGCTGGACACGGCCCTGAAGGTGCTTAAGAAGGTGGAGGATATTGGATTCTGCCATCTTACCAGCAGCGACGTGGTGCGCCATCCTCTGGTGCAGAAGATCGTACAGGCTTATGATGATTATGAGTCTAAGGAGGCCAAAGCCCAGGACAGACGGCAGGGAAGGAAGTACCGCGGAGGCGACGGCAGGAGGCAGGGGCGCTGACGATACGGATATCAGGCGCTGTTTACCTGCAGATTGGCGCAGGGCCGTATGAGTATATCGCTGCGCGAATTTACTCGTGAACGAATATATGGATGTACCAGACAAAAAGGGATGCTTTGACAGGGACAAGCAGGAGATAACAGCCATTTGGCGGAAGGGACAGATTCTTATGACCATTACTATTGATTATGAGGCAAAGAAAAAATTGGACCTGGACTGGAGGGAGATCATTCAGGATATGGTTCTGGGGGCCATGGATCTTGAGGGGTGTCCCTACGAGGCGGAGGTGAACGTGGTTTTGACGGACAACCCGGGGATCTGCCAGGTAAACTTAGAGTGCCGGGGCGTGGACGCTCCCACGGATGTCCTGTCTTTTCCAATGGTTGAGTATGAGGAGCCTGCCTGCTTTGACGGGGTGGAGGAAATTTTTGCCGACTGTTTTAACCCGGAGAGCGGGGAGCTGATGCTGGGGGATATTATGATCTCTGTGGACAAGGTGGAGGAGCAGGCAAAAAAATATGGCCATTCTCAAAAGAGGGAGCTGGCCTTTCTCACTGCCCACAGCATGCTTCACCTGTTTGGGTACGACCACATGGAGGAGGCGGAGCGCCTGGTGATGGAGGAAAGGCAGAGAAGAATCCTGGAGGACAGGGGGTACGTCAGATGAGGAGGAGTTTTAGAAAGCTGGAGGCCGTTCTGGCTGCCGCGTGTGTTCTGGCCGTGTTTTGTCTGGCGGGATGCGGGAAAACCTATGTGGAGACGGACGTGACCGTTGCTGTGGTCCAGCCGGAGACCTCCAGGGTGGAGGTGACCACAGCCAGGGAGACCGAGGAGGAGACTCAGCCGGAGACGGAGCCGGAACCGGAGGAGCGGGTGGAGGTGGACGGAAAGATAAGAAGCTATCTTACCGGGGAGATGGTGGACGCGAAAAAGGCCAACCGGCGTCCTCTGGCAGTGATGATGAGCAATGACAAGCAGGCCCTCCCCCACTATGGCATCAACCGGGCCGGGGTAGTGTATGAGGCTCCGGTGGAGGGCGGTATGAACCGGTATATGGCTATCATAGAGGACTACGACGGGCTGGAGCGGATCGGGTCCGTCAGGAGCTGCCGCACTTACTATACGTATTTTGCCAGGGAGTTTGACGCCATTTACGCTCATTACGGCCAGAGCACCTTTGCAAAGCCCTACCTGAAAAATGTGGACAATATCAACGGGCTGGAAGGGGTGGGAGGCAATGCCTACTACCGGACCAGCGACAGAAAGTCCCCACACAATGCTTATACCAGCTTTGAGCGGCTGCAGACCGCCATGGAGAAGCTGGGGTACTCACAGGAGTATGACCCGGAGTATGAGGGGCATTACCGGTTTGCAAAAAGCGGGGAAGAGGTGGTCCTTGAAAATGCCCTGGAGGCGTGGAAGGTTTATCCCGGATATGGAATGAACCAGCCGTATTTTGAGTACAATGAGGAGGACGGGCTCTATTACCGGTATCAGTACGGCGGACCCCACTATGGGGATGAGGGACAGATCGCGGTGAGGAATATTATTTTCCAGTACTGCGCCACAGGGCGCTACGCCACCACGGAGTATCTGAACATTGACGTCCATGAGCCTCAGTACGGCTATTACATAACTGGCGGAAAAGCCATTGTTTTGTCGTGGGAAAAGGACGGCCAGTTTGGGGTGACCCATTATTATAATACGGAGAATGAGGAAATCACGCTGAATCAGGGAAAAACCTGGGTTTGCATCATCCCTACCAGCGATTTTTCGAAGACGGAAATCCATGGAAAGAACCAATAGACCAACACAGGTGGGAGCGAGAGCTCCCAGGGAAGGTCAGCCCAGGGGAGTGGGACAGACTTTCGGCGGACAGACAGCCGGAGGTTCGGGAAGCAAAAACCAGGACGACGGGTGGGCCCGGGGGCTTGCCCGGGAGTATGACAATAAAGTATCGGAGCAGGATATGGCAGGATATGAGGATAGCCAGGGCAGTGGTCCGGGCCAGAGAGGAAGCAGAGGGGGAACCGGTCAAACCTATGGACCTGGAAGCAGACGTTACGGCGGCCAGGGGACCGGACAGGTGCCGGGGTACGGCAGCGGGCAGCCAGGCGGGATGCCG
>CAJUPQ010000125.1 GCA_910588505.1 uncultured Hungatella sp.
ACACTCTCCACCATTTCCATCATCTCTTCATCTTCCATAACACGGAATGGATGTCTCTTAAACGGATGAAGCTCTGCCAGCGGCATTCTGATCACCTAATCTTCCGCCACGATTCCCTTAGGGGCATGGATAAAAATGCTCTTTCCCTCCGCGCTGGTTTCCGCCGCCTTAATGGATAATGGGATACAATTCTCAAAAATATGTATCCTGTCCCCATAAGCCTCCCGAAACCGGTCAGAGATATCCTTCGCGTAATTCGTCCTGCGGTCCACCTTGGTATGCAAAATCCCTTCAATGTCTAAGTCCCGATTCAACTGCCGCCGCATCCGTCCAATAGTCTTAATCAGCTGCTGCAGCCCCTTCACCGACAAATAAGTCGATTCTACCGGAATCAGAACACTGTCTGCTGCCACCAGGGCATTAATGGTTATCATCCTCAGAGAAGGCATAAACAGTCCAGCAAGATAAAATCATACCGTTCCCGAACCCTGTCAATATACTGCCGCAGGATCGTTTCCCTGCTCATCATGTTCACCAGGGTTGTCTCCATACCTGCCAGCTCAATATTGGCGGGAAGAAAATCCACTCCCTCCTCATGGTGCAGAATCCCCTCATCAGACTCCCAGGGTTCATCATTGACCACCTTCTCCATCAGATTTACCAGGGTAACATCCAGTTCATCCGGTTCCCCAATTCCCAGGCATGCTGTCATACTGCCCTGGCATCTGCGTCAATCAAAAGGACTCTCTTTCCTTCCCTGGCCAGCCCAATGCCCAGATTCACACAAGTTGTACTTTTTCCCACTCCGCCTTTCTGCGAAGCTATGGTTATGACCTTTGCCATCTTTTTTCCTCCGTCCATCGTTTCTCTTTAAGCTGCCCCGCAATACTCCGGATACCGAATCTTCACCGCCTGCCAGAAATAAGGCGCATAGCCACAGCAAAACAGTTCCTCCACCGTATACCGCCCGCATTCTGTCAACTGCTCCTCTAAATCCTCATAATCGAACACGCTTGGAGTTCCATTGTTATATAAGTTGTAAGCCATTCGGACAATTTTCTTACTCCCGGAAGTCTGCCACCCATCATGCAGGCACTCCGTTTTCACTAATCCGGTTCTGAAATCATAAATCTCATTTACATGATCCCTTGTATCCCTATCAATTCCCAGACAGTACACCAGCGCCGCATGGTAAGCGTCCTGATACCGGCATTGCGGCAAATACTGTTCATAGAACAACTTATGACTTTGACTCCGAAACAATATTGCCCATCCTTCTTTCTCCATAGAATCCCTCCCTTTCCGCTCTATAAAAAAGCCTCCATAAATCCCATCTCCTGGCCGTTTTCCAACTCACCCCTTTTTCTTGACAAGCCTCTGTATTTCTTATAAACTATACACATATTCAATCATTCATTCCTTTTCATTGAGATCAGTTTTGATAAATTTTTTATCCCCCTCCTTCTCTCTACAAAACCGCTCATCTCATGTGTTTTATTAGGTACAAAACCATACTGCATAAAAAATAGGAATAAAATCAAAAAACCTCGTAAACTTCGGCGTTTATCAAAGTTTTCTAACTTTATCCCTATTATAACTCCTTCCCCCTTTATTATGTTCCCTTCCGCCATTACCAATTCCATGGCAGTGCTTTTGCTGCCCACAGTGGCGGAGGCCCAGGCCGACGGTAATGAGTCCCGCATCGCCCAGACCATTTCTGTCTCCCTGCGATACAGCTTATATATGGGAATTTTGTGTATCGGGGTCTTTACTTTGTTTGGAGCGGAACTGGGTGTCAGCGTATTCAAAGATCCCTCCGCTGGTACCTTCATGCAGATCTTAGCCTGGCTGTGCCCCTTTCTTTATCTGGCTACCACTATGGGAAGTATCCTCAATGGCCTTGGCAAGACCACCACTACTTTTCTCCAGAATATCACTGCCCTGATTCTGCGCCTGGCTTTTGTGCTCATAGGCATTCCCCGTTTCGGTATTATGGCCTATCTTTGGGGGATGTTAGCCAGTGAGCTGCTGCTTGCCTTTCTTCATCTCGCTTCCCTTAAACGTCTGGTATCCTTCTCCTGGGACGCAATGGAGATGATCGCAAAGCCTGCGGCTCTTCTGATCATCTCCATCGGAATTTATTATGCTGTATTCTCTTTTTGGGACGGTTTTGACGGACTGGGACTTTTTTTGTCCACGGCCCTGCATATCGGAGTTCTATGCATTTGTTATGGAGGGCTTCTGGTTGTGTTTCATCTGGCAAAACGAAACTGACTCTGAAATATTGCAAAGAGCCTGAAAGCATATCTTGCAACACACTTTCAGGCCCTGTATTTTTAACTGGTAATTCACTCACTCAACTTATCCAACAACAACTGATAATGCTTTTGACCAATATGTCTTCCAGTTCTAAATCAAGTGTATCCATTGTCATATCCAAATAGGAATATCCCAATCTATCGTAAATATCAAGCAGCTCAGATTTTCTGATTCCCAAAATTTCTGTTGCACCGCCATGTGATATAGTCAGATTTAATATATACATGCCAAGTTTTCACTCAAAAACTCCGATTTTCTCCCATAGCTTGTACGATAGACGCCTTTCTGCCCACGGGTCATGGCAACATATAGCAGACATTTCTCTGATGTCAAAGACTCTGCTTCAGATATTGAGTCTGTTTTTCTGATCGCAGCCAATAGCGGAATAATTCTGTTATTCACGGCGGCAATAAACACACACTTAAACTCCAGCCCCTTTACACGGTGCATCATAGCAACGCGCAGCCCATCAAAGCTGCGTTCATCAGCCTTGTTTCTTTTAATCCCATAAGAACGAATACCGGCTCTGGTAAACAGCGCAATATAATCATCAACTAACTTCTTGGTTCTTGCAGCCACACAAATATCTGTAAGGGCAACACCTTTAGCTTTGAGCTTTCTGATTTCATCAAGGAGAAAATCAAATTCATCGTTTGCATTATTAAAATTCCTGATAATCGGCTTTTCCCCATGGGTACGAGACCGGCACTTTTCCCCAGGATCAGAGCCTTTATCCAGATCATCAGATGAAATGCCCTTCAGCAGCGCAATAGCATGTTTGCGAATTTCTTCGGTGGTACGATAGTTAATCCTCAAAGTACTGCTGCACCCACGAACATAAATTCCACACTTAGATAACGCAGGATGGATTGCTTCAAAGCAAGTCGGCATCTCTTCCGCTACACGAAAAATCCCTCTCTTCTACTTCGTCTTCTTCCCATTCCCCTCCTTGTCAAAAAAGTACACCTCTTCTCCGATCCTCACCCCAGTGTCCTTCACCATCTTGTAATCCTTAAAATAGTACTGTTTGCCGTTGATCTCCCTCCATCCGGTCCCGGGAAAAATCCGTTTATAATTCACAAAAGCGAACTCCAGGCACACGCTTCCCTCGATGCCCTTCACGTCCGCCCGGTCCGTACACCGCCACAGAGTCCGATTTGGGAAATCGTGGGCCATGCCGTAGCGGCTGTACCACACGTCATAGGGAAGTTTCCGCATCTCCACATGCTGGGTAAGCCACTCGCTGTCCCCAAACACTACCACCTTGTAGCCCGCCTCCTCGATGGCGTCACAGAACTCGCCTGTAAGCTTGGTGACCTGATCCCTGGCCAGCTTCTTCTCCTGGACAACCTGGGCGTCCAGCTCAAAAGAGATGGGATAAGAGACCTTAAGTTCCTTCACCACGTCAAGCACATAGGCCGCCTCTTTCCTGGCCTCCTCCGCGCTGGCCGCCTTACTGTAAAAGCACACGCCGATATCTAGGTTCGCCTTGGCAGCCCCTTCCATATTGGCCTTAAAATACGGATCCATATCATCACTGTACCCTAAGCGCACCATAACAAAAGAGATATCGTCCTCCGCCAGCTGCGTCCACCTGATCTCCCCTGATTTATTCTGATATTTTGTAATGGTCACACCCTTTTTCACAGCGCCCTCTATGGTGGACCTGCCGTCAGCGGAAATCCAGTATCCGTTTAAATTACTCCATGGGTCAAAAGCCCAGGCCCGGCAGGGACAAAGAATGGCAAGAAATATCCCCATACCCACAGCAGCGAATCGGTCTCTTCTCTTAATCTTCATCAATCCTCTTTCCGAAGTCTGTTAATCTCCTGTACTAAAAGCTTCACTTGCTCGATCATGGGATCAAACGCGCCGTACTCATACAGCTTTACTCCCACAAGCCCGACGGGAACCGCCAGGATCATACCTGAGATCCCCCGGATCTTAAAACCTACATACAAAAAAACCAGAGTCAGCAGGGGAGGAAGTCCCATGGAATCCCCTACGATCTTAGGCTGAATGATCTGCCGCACCACCTGAGTCAGCACATACAGAAGGATCAGCCCCACGGCAAAAGCCGCCTCCCCGGACAAAAGCTTCACCACAGCCCAGGGAAACAGAGCCGTCCCGGTTCCAAACAAAGGCAGAAAATCCAATATGGCGATCAGCACAGCCAGAAGGATTCCGTACCTCACTCCCAGGATCAAAAATCCAACTGCCAGCACCACGGCAACCACAAACATGATGCGAAACTGTGCCAGAAAATACCCTCCGATCAGGTTCTTAAGATCCTTTCGGAACAATCCCCCATATGAATAGAAGGAGCTGGGTATCAATCTCCCCGCCAGATCCCGGATCCGATCCTGCTCCGCGATAAAAAAATAGGACGAAAGGATCACCACAATGGAATTGACCAGGGCGCCCGGTATGCCCTTGGCTACATTGCCCGCCACGGTGACAGTGGGAAACGCGATCTTTTGCATCAGGCTGCTGGCTATTCCGCCCAGGTTCTCATTAGTCCGGTTAAACCACTCCTGAACCCCTGTGGGCATCCTGGCCACCATCCGGTTTAAGGAGTCCAGAGCCTCCATCAATTCCAGCCTGACAGCCTCATAGATCTCAGGCATATCCACAACGAGCAGTCTTATTTCTATTATAACTCTTCCGACCAAAAAATACAACCCGCCAATGATCCCTGCCAGAACCGCCACCACGATGATCACGGAACTGTGTTTCCGCACCAGGTTCAGCCGCCGCTCCAAAAACTTCACCAGAGGGTTTGCCACCATGGCGATCAGCCATCCGATCACAAAAGGCAGAAAAAACTTAAGAAGCCACAGGCCTCCCACGCATACCAGCAAGATCTTCATTGCCGGAATCAGAATATTCAGCAGTATCCGAAGTATCCTTCTCCCATCTTCCATCCTGTCACCAGCTCCATTTTCCCATCTAATGCCTTGATCCTATGCTCCCATCTTAGGCAGCTCTCTCTCCAAAAACCGGTATAGCTCCTCCATCTCCTCATCTGTCCCTATGGTGATCCGCAGGTGATTCTCCAGCCTGGGAACGGCAAAATACCGTACATAGATCCCCGCCCCTTTCAAATTCTCAAAGATCTCCTTTGCCGAAACCTTCTCATGGCTCACAAACAGGAAATTGGTCTTGGAATCTGTACACGAAAACCCCATCTTCCTAAACCGCTCCTTGGCAGCCT
>CAJUPQ010000126.1 GCA_910588505.1 uncultured Hungatella sp.
ACGCCGTCCTTTGCAAGAGCCACGCTGATGCTGCTGGCGTCGTACCCTCTGGTAAAATTGGCGGTTCCGTCAATAGGGTCCACAATAAACGCATATCCCCTGGAAATGTCCGCGCAGTCCATCTCATCCTCCTCCCCCATAAACACGGCTTCCGGAAGCAGCATCAGCAGCCGGCTCCTCAGGGCTTCCTGCACTCTGGAATCGTAATCCGTCACAAAATTCCCCTTCCCGGCTTTCTGGTGAATTTTCCGCTCAATGTCCGTGGCGCTTAACATAATCTTCCCGCACTGATGGACAATCTCTATGATATTTGAAAGCAGATCTTCTTTTAACATGGCTTCTCCTTCTCTCACCGTGGGCTTGCGCGGCTTTTATGTTTACAGACCGCGGGGCCTTTATCTCTGCCCAGTATACCATTTTTTATTCTTCCATACAAGAGAACTGCCGGGAAATCATTTTCCATCTTTGAAAGATTAAAGATGCAAAGCCAGGCTTTCTCCCAAAAGAAATCCTTCTGTCAAGGTACGCCCCACCGCAACTCCCACAATATACTCAGGGTAATTATGGGCAAAGAATCCACCGCTACAGTCCGCCGCAGCAAAGAGCCACGCCCTTGCCGGCATTTATGCGGATAAAACCGTCGGATGTCTTGGCAATAACTCCTGTGACCCGGCCTTCCCTGTTCTGCTCCAGCTTAACCAGAACTGTCTCAAAAAACACTGCGCAGAGATGCGTTTCCGTCATAAAAAGTGATGAACGCCCTGAATTCCTCCACTGTCATATTCTTCGCGTTTCGATTGTCAGGCATCTGAGAGGCCTTTTGGGCACAGTCGCCGCAAAGGGGCTGTCCCTCCACCTTGGTCGGCAGCATCCGGGCCGCCGGATTTTGACAAATAGGACATAATTTCTTAGTCCCGCCAAATAATCCCATTATAATCTCCTCCTTGTTTTTATGTAGTATTCCTGCTTACCATGGCTGCACCATCCATTTCCTTAAAATAGCAAAGCGGCGGACACGGATATATCCGCATCCGCCGCCTTTGCCCTGGCCGCAGGCGGCCAATAAGGCGCATTTGGAAAGCGTCGGCATAAGGGAGGCCATATGTGTGCATCCATTAACCTGTTTAGCTGATTATAAACCTTATTAACACAAAAAGGGGCTATATTGCATGAATCTCACCAAAAATGTATTGAATCGACAGCCATGCGGGCAAACCAACCCAGGATTACCAAAAACCGTCACTCATCCCCCAAAAGCCAAAACTCCGCAGTCTTCTTCTCCCCTGCCTTTAAGCGCAGCCTACAGAAACCTTTCATCTCCTTCACCGGACGGACCACGATTCCTGTCACGTCCCTGATATACATCTGGACAGTCTCCACCCCGTCCACAGAACTTTCATTCGCAACCTCCACCCAGGCCCGCAGCCTTTTGCGGTGAGAAGCCTCTCCTTGCCCAGGGCTTCCTCAGGGGCCTCCCGCAAGGTAACCGTGTCATCCGCGTTTTTTGTGAACCGCCCACAGTCCCATCAGATCCTTGCTGTCGCCGTAATGGAAACCTTGTACTGTCCCTGCCAGCTCCAGTACCTTCCCGGCAAGTATGGACATCTCCTTTGGGGAGTAATTCCGCTTTCACACTCCTAATGTAGCGGCTCTTTTGCAATTGGTGATTGCGCAATGACTGAATTCAGGATAAATGGAACCAAGAAACGCCATGATTCAAATTGCCATTGTAGAAGACGCAGCCTCTGACCGGAAAAAACTCCAGGATTTTGTGGAACGTTTCTTCGGGGAGCGGGGGCAGACTGTCAAAATCTTTCTCTTTTCCGACGGAACGGAATTTTTAGACGATTATCCGTCTCTGCTGGATATTGCCTTTCTGGACATTGAGATGAAACAGGTAGATGGAATTCGGACCGCCTGCATGCTTCGGGAGTGGGACCGCAGAGTGCTGCTTGCGTTTGTCACCAACATGGCCCATTTAGCCCTGGAGGGATACGCTGTTGACGCCGCTGATTTTATTGTAAAGCCCTTAGATTACGGCGGTTTTTCCGCCCACATGGACATGCTCATGGCCAGTGTCTTGCCAAAACGCCTGGGCAATCTCCTGGTTGGGAATAAAAACATTACTGCTCTTCTCATCATAAATCAAATATCTCCGCTGAATCGCATCCCTTGCTGTAATAGGCAACAAGCATATCCGCATCCATGGATTTTCCAAAGCGGCGCGGCCGGCTGACACACATATTCTTCCTCTGAGTATTCAGTTGACCGTTTCTTTCAATGACTGATTTCCAGGATTAACATACATACCCATACTCTCACCTCTGGTTTTATCTTATCACAGGCATGTTTATTTAGCAAGCCGCATGCACCTCATCCGCCAGCAGCCTTTCCACATCCAGAAGCCCCCACCCCTGCCGGTTCTTGGGAAGCCCCAAATCCACCGCCCTCTCCCGCAGCCGCAGTTTCACGTCCCGGTTGGTCATACACGGATACTTTTCCAGCAAAAGCGCGATTGCCCCAGCCACAATGGGGGTTGCCATGGAGGTTCCGCTCTTCACCGTGTACCTTCCGTTCTCATTGCTGCAGCTGGTAATAGCCGCCCCAGGCGCCAGGATCTCTGGCTTGCACACACAAGCCCAGGTAGGCCCGCGGCCGGAGTAATCCACCATCCTGGTCCCCATAACATTGACCTCCTTGTCATCGTCCGAGCAGCCCACGGTGATCACCTTCCTGCTGATTCCCGGCGTGGTCACGGTCATACGCCCCGGCCCGTTATTTCCCGCGGCAACTACAACCACCAGCCCGTCATCCCAGGCCGCATCCACCCCCCGGACCAGAGCCGAATTCTCGTTCATATTCCGCCTGGAATAAGACCCTACAGAAATGTTCACCACCCGGATACCCAGATAATCCTTCTGTTCCCGAATCCATTTTAACCCGGCCAGCACATCCGAGGCATAACCGCCCCCCTTGGAGTCCAGAACTTTCACGCTGATAAGATGACATCCCGGAGCCACGCCCTGGTACAGCCCCTCGGACGCCTCCCCGTCCCCGCCGATAATCGCCGAAATATGGGTTCCGTGGCCATTATCATCATAGGGCGCGTTCCGCCTTCTCAGCACATCATAAAAACCGGCAATCCGCTGTCCAAAATCTATATGAGGGTAGATGCCCGTGTCCAACACCGCAACACCCACGCCGTTTCCGGACCATATCCCATCCTCACCCACGCCGCAATGAATCAACTGTTTTGCCCGATTCACATCTCTTTCCTTAACTAACCTTTTCCTTTAGAATATTCCTCATCCGGTCCAATGGTTTCCTCATCTGTCAAATCCTCGCTAAATCCAACCATAGCCCCCAAAACCGCTGTGTCTCCTCTCATACAAAAAGAGCGGCCAAAAACGCCAACCGCACTTTCAGCCGCCAAATTGCTGTAATTCCCTTACTGTCTTGTATCCTGGTCAAACTTATTGTATTCCCCTGCCTTCTCAAAAAAACACCCCGGATACTGGGCAATATAGCTGCCGATATATCCCCCAAGGATAATGTTGCAGTCGTAAGCCATGCGCAGGTTAGTAACCGTCACGGCAAGATTGTCCAGATACGTATCCCACCGCCGGATACACGCCTCATCTCCAGAGTCCAGCCGGCCAAAAAATCTTCGATCCGGTCATCGGAGCTGTCAAGAAGGACCAAAGCCGAACAGTAGGCGTCCACGCACCCCTGCTTGCCGCAGCAGCATGTCCTACCCTAAGGGTGAAGGATCATGTGGCCAAATTCTCCGCTGCGGTGATTGTCTCCTGTGAATTCCCTCTCCCACCTAACCAAAAACTCCGCGAAATCCCTTGATGTCTTGGCCATATAATTTTTTTTGCTCTGAGCCATATACACCAGCCTGGTATCCGCCGGAATATCGGAAATGGTGATCTTCTTAATCCGCTCAAACTGGCTCAAATACGGGGTGTCCGCCGCAATGGCAATCTGATTCGTGGCGGTCACCACCCCGCCGATAGAAATCTCATCGTCATAGGAAAAATCCGCCTTCACGCCTTTTTCCCGCAGCACCGCCCTGACGATCTTCCCAATGGGAATACTTTCCCGATATGTTGTCAGGGAGTGTCCTTTAAGCTCTTGCAGCTCCACCGTCTCCCTGGCGGCCAGGGGATGGTCCTCTCTCACCACCAGTATCAGCCGTTGGGCCAGAATTGGCATAAACTCCAGCTCCGGGTCGCTGATCCTGGAACAAAGAGCAATATCATATTTCCCCTTTTTTAATTCCTCCAAAAGGTCCAGGGTATGGCCCTGGTAAATGTTGAAAACCACCTTTGGATTCTTCTTTTTATAATCCTGTACCACCTTGGGCATATAATCCCCCAAGATCGTGGGAATGCACCCAATATCAATGACGCCGCCCACTGGTCCTGACTTGCTTTTTGCTATGGTGATCCCCTCATCCAGCTCGTTGAGAGCGTCATTTACATATTCGTAAAACTCTTTTCCGTACTTTGTCAGCTTTACATTCCGTCCCTCTTTCTGAAACAAGGCGATCCCCAGCTCCTGTTCCAGGGAAGCGATGGAGTCGCTTAGGCTGGGCTGGGTGATGTAAAGCTCTTTGGCTGCTTTTGTATAGTGCTGCAGCTGAGCAAGCTTGCGGAAATAATACAGCTGAGGCAAATTCATACACGCTTCCTCCGTTCTCTGTTGAGCACCCTCACTTTAAACAGGAATCAGATGATGATTCCGGCCGTGGCCATCAAAGCAATGACCAGCCCGGCCACAGCCGCCGGAATCGTAGTCCCGATGATAATATGCTTATAGCTCTCCTTCAGGCTGCAGCCGCAGATGGACATGGTCAGGATCGCCACCGACGAATTGCGCAGTTTGTTGAGAATCAAGGCCGACTCCGTGACAATTCGGTGAAGCGCCTGGGCATTGACGCCCATGTCAAGAAATGCCTGTCCAAAGCTTTCCAGGAAAATCGTCTCCCCGGAGATGGCGGACCCGGTCAGACCGGTCAGCACCGCCGTCCCGAAATACGCCTTGATGTAAACGGGTATGTTCATGGCAAGCACAGCCTCCTGCAGGCTCTGAAACGCCGGCGCCATGCCCAGCACCTTGGAAAGCCCCATAACCGCAGCCACGGTCAGCATAGAGCTTAAGCCTGAACCGCTTCCCGTCTTGATAGCTGCTTTCACGTCCTTAATATGCTTAAACTGTGTCGCCGCGACCAGAAGGATTCCCAAGGTTAAGGAGAAAAGGATACTGTTGGAGGTACCCCAGCCGGAGGTGGCCACAACCGCTGCCAGCACCACCACAAAGGGCAGGACTGACATGCCGATACCCGGCAGCTGATCATCCGGAATGATGGCGGCATTGTCCTTGTACATAGCCAGAAGCTCTGCCTCTGTGTGCTGCTGATGGCTCTTCTTCTGGGCATAATTAAAATAGAACCTGAATCCGTGAAATTGGTTGTTTTATGAAGCCAATCCTAAATCTGATTGGC
>CAJUPQ010000127.1 GCA_910588505.1 uncultured Hungatella sp.
CCAGGCGGCGCCGTCCAGAATCCATCAGACAATACTCGGCGAATTACACACAGTCATAAACAATTATATCAAGTCAAAAGGCGGTTCCTGCCGTGTCTATCCCGCACCGTTCGCCGTAAAGCTCAGGGAGAACCACAAAAAGAAGAGCTGCTCCCTTCAAAACTCTGGATACCATACAGGAACTGTGATAAGAAAAAATCAGAAGCAGAGGAGGTGCGGCGTATGGCGAGGACGATCAGCATTGGGTGTCAGGATTTCGAGATGATACGAAGAGAAGGCTACTTCTATATTGATAAAACTGTGTTTCTTTCCGAATGGTGGGAGGGCGGAGACTGTGTGACGGATTACAAGGCCGCGTAGATTTGGCAAGACACTGTATATGATACCCCCATGCAGGAGGCTTATGTAAACGGATACTGGGAAGAAATGGTGTCCTTTAACAGAAGTCTGTTCAACTCCACGTTTAAGACAAATCCGCAATATGAACAAGGTGACGCTGTCCATGTTCAGCAGCTTTGATACCGGAACCCGGCCTTCGGAAGCGGAGCCGGAGCGTTTTTACCACGGATTTGTTCTGGGGCTTTTGACGGAGCTGTCCGGACGTTATCTTGTAACGTCCAACAGAGAAAGCGGATTTGGCCGCTATGATGTGCTGCTGAAACCTGAGAAAGGGGACGACGGAATCATTCTGGAATTCAAGGTTCAGGACCTGGAAGAGGAAAAGGAAAAGGAGCTGTCAGATACGGTAAAGGCGGCGCTGCAGCAGATTGAAGACAGAAAATACGAAACGATACTTATGGAGCAGGGAGTTCCCGGAGAGCGGATACGGAAGTACGGGTTTGCTTTCTGCGGGAAAAAGGTGCTGATCGGAAAGGAGAACCGACATCCATGAACCAGTATCAGATTCTGCTTGTGGAAGACGACGCGGAGATCAGTGAAATGCTGAAAAGCTGCCTGAAGGCGGAAAATTATGAGGTAATCTGCGCCTTTGACGGACAGGAAGCATGCGCGAAGTTTGACGCCTTCCCGGTTCATCTGGTCCTTCTGGATCTGATGATCCCGAAGATCAGCGGGATGGACGTCATGCAGCATATCCGGAAGAGCAGCGTTGTTCCGCTCATCATCCTCTCCGCAAAGGATACGGAGAGCGACAAGACGCTGGGCCTGGGGCTGGGGGCGGACGATTACATTACAAAGCCCTTCTCGGTGGCGGAGGTTCTGGCGCGGATCCGGGCGGCTCTGCGCAGGACAAACCAGTATGACCAGGCGGCGGATTCGGGCGCGTCCGTCCTGACGGCCGGAGATCTGGTCATGAGCCTGTCGGACCACACCTTAACCAAAAGGGGAGAGACAGTGGATCTGACGGCGAAAGAATTCGAGATTCTAAAGCTTCTTTTGAAAAATCCAAAGAAGGTCTATACAAAAGAACAGATCTACTCTCTTGTCTGGAAAGATGCTTACTACGGGGACGAGAACGCCGTCAACGTACATATGAGCCGCCTGCGCAATAAGATTGAGGACGATTCCCGGAAACCCCGTTATGTGGTCACGGTCTGGGGCATCGGCTATAAACTGGGGGAAATGTAGATGAACGGCGCATTACTCCCGCTTTTTCTATGCCTTTGTATCCTTGTTCTGCTGCTTGTGGTTTTCTGGCAGCAGTTTGCCTTCCGGGTCGGCACCCAGGCAAAGCTGAAACAGATCCACGAAAAGCTGAAGGAGACCGCAGACACGGACAGCGGGGAATGGCTCATGGTTTTTACGGATAACAGAGAACTGATGGAGCTGGCGGCGCAGATCAACCGCCTGCTGGAAGAGCGTTCCAGGGTAAAGGCGGACTACCGCCGTTTTGAGATGGCGTCCAAAAAAATGCTGTCCAATATTTCCCATGATATTAAAACGCCCATGACCGTGGTGCTGGGCTATCTGGAGATCATGAGGCTTCATGGGGAAGCCGACCCCGGGATGCTGGCAAGGACCGAACAGAAGGCCCAGAGCGTGATGGAGCTGATCAACCAGTTCTTTACGCTGGCGAAGATCGAGGCGGGCGATATGGACCTGAAGCTTTCCAGAATTGATCTGAGCGAGCTGTGCCGGGAAAGCATTCTGGATTTTTATGAAATTCTGTCAAAATCCGACGTTCAGGTAGAGATCGACCTGCCAAAGCAGGCGGTCTTCGTGCAGGGAGACCGGGAAGCGCTGCAGCGCATCCTGTTCAACCTGGTTTCCAACGCGGTGCGTTACGGTTCCGCCGGGAAATATCTGGGCGTCATTCTGCATTCTGACGAAACATATGTCTATGTGGATGTGGTCGATCATGGGCAGGGCATCGAGAAGTCCTTTGCCGGCCGCATCTTTGACCGTCTTTTTACCATGGAAGATTCCCGCAGCCGCAGCATCCAGGGCAACGGCCTGGGGCTGAAGATCGCGAAAAATCTGGCGCTGCAGATGGGTGGGGATATCACGCTGGACAGCATCCCTCATGTCAGGACGACCTTTACCCTCAGGCTGAAAAAGATGCGGTACTGATTTGCCGGCGAAAGAAATTTGTAAGATTTCAGCAAGAGTTTTGAAAAGTTGATCCGCTACAATGGTTCGTAAGAAAGGGGGCAGGAGAACATGCCATATATATTACAGACAAACCACCTTACGAAGACCATCAGCGGAAAAGATCTGGTGAACGACGTCAGCCTGCATATCAAAAAAGGAGAGATCTACGGGTTTCTCGGACCCAATGGGGCATCCTGTCAATCTGGCTGCACATCTCCTTTGTCAGATAGACCGAAGTGATGATGCGGTCGTCCCGTTTTGCCATAGCCTGCCTCCTTGTCTGTGAATTATTTTGTGTCCTGCACGCACTTCCCGGTACATTCCTTTTTTTCCAATCCTGCGGTATCATATCTCTGTATCCCAAAACCAAAGACTGCAGGGACACAGAAAGGAAAAAAATATGAACAGAAAAGAAACAAGAAAAGAACTGGAACGTATCATAGCCGTATTCCAAAATTACATCCATGCCAGTACACACCTGGATATCGTATGGTCAGAAAAAGCCGGATATATCTATCTTGATCTTACTCCTTTTGAAACAGGCCAAGATCCGGATGCTTATCTCATGGAGACCGGCGAGGAACTGTTTGAAATGCTCTTCTCTGAAATCTCCCTGGATGTTTTTGAACTGACCGGAAATGAGGATGGCCTGCCAGGCGCCAATCCCCTGGAGATTGCAGAACTTAAACGGCGTCTGGAACCATTCCTTATAAAGCTGCCGGAGTACCGGCCTCTGGCCGAACAGCTTTTGTCCTCCAAAGGCAGCACCTGAATCTGCGGCGGGCGGCGGATATCCACTGCCGCCTGCCCCCTGCCTTCTATCCTCTTTAGTCAATTTTTAACAGCACCATTTGAAGTTTAACAAGGGTACAGGCTTTGCCTGTACGGTGTTTCCCCGGTTTGTTTCACAAACCTATTCCTGCCTTAACAAAGCCAATCTTTGATTGGCTTCAAAACCTCCGGTTTTGAGCGTATGTCCCCACCGCTGGCGGCGGGGCAGAGGTCGCTCCGCTCCCGAAAAGCGAAAAAAGGAAGTACCATGGTCTCCCACGATACTTCCCCTGAAATCTTTCCGTTGTTCTGTTTTACCGCTCCCACCCCTGCAGGTTCTCCCGCCCGCGCTCTGCTTCCTGCTCCGGCAAAGGGGTAAACTCAATGCCATCAATGCAGTTCTTATACAAAAACTGCTTGATCTCCGTCATGTCATTGAATTCATAAAACTGTATCAACAGCCCCGTAAAAGCTGGCTGCAGTTCAATGGGAACGGAAATAATGCCGCACCCGCCCCCAATCATCACATGGTTGCCTGCCAGCATGGATGTCCTCTTGTTGCCGTCCAGAAACATCTGCTTCCGCATAAAGTAGAGCATCATGGTCAGCGCCCGGTCTGTCGGGTTCTCTATCTGTCCTATTTCCGCCATTTCCTCTTTAATCTGGGATTCTATGGGCATGTCCGGCTTCCATGTTGTACCAACCATGCTCACTGCCACGTTCCGCAGATACCCCGCCCGGGGAATCAGGCTGTCTCCACCCACACACTGGTTCACCTTGCAGACAAAGGGATAATCGGCCGGCCCGTCCAACGTATCCAGCACAAACTGCCATGCGTGTTTCAGATTGTTCACCGCCACAATGTCGGATACCTTCACCCCCTGGACACCCATACCGTTATAGATGGCCTCTGCGTCCGGGTAGGTCACGGCCGGACCCTCCAGCCGTGCGCTCTTCCAGATATAGTCCACGATATTCCGTCTTACAACAAAGAGCGTCTCTTCCCTTGTCATATGGTATTTTGCTTCCAAAATCTCTCCTTAATTCATAGCTTCTGTCAGCGCTCCATGCCGCCGTCCTGCGCTTCCTCCTGCTCCAGAAAACGGAACATCCGTATTGTCCGCTCACAGAACTCATGGAGGACCGGTATGTCCGATACTGCCGTCTCCCATACCAGCCCCACGTCCACAGCGCCGTAATTATGGGCAAACAGGTTCCTCATCCCCTTAATCGCCGGCCAGTAGATGGAGTCTTTTGTCCCCTCGCGGAAATCCTCTGTCAGATGCCCCGTCAGCTCTCCAATCTGAAGAAGGCTCATACAGACCGAATTGCGGTAATCTCTGTCCATGTCAAAAATATCCTTCTCCCTCCCGAAGCGTTCCAGAGCCGCCTCGATATCTTCACAATACGTCAGGATATGCTCAAGGATGTCAATGTTCTTCTTCATAAATCAGCTTTTCATCCTCCTTCATGCGGACACGGAACCCCTCCGTCCTTGCTGCGTTTGCGTCATGGGACAGGGCTTCTGTCGTCACCAGATCCACCGGTTTCTTTAACGCCTGCGTCAGTTCATGGTAAAGGGCGCCCAGGCCGAACATGGACCGGATCCTGCCCCCGTCAATCCGCAGGTCGATATCGCTCTGCCCCGTAGCCTCCCCACGGGCATAAGAGCCGAAAAGATACGCCCGGCTTACGCCGTAATCCTGCAGGATCGGGCGGATGATCGCCTGTATCTCATTCATGGCATATATTTTTTCCATAGCCGGACCTCCCTGTAGATTTTACTATCCATTTCGATTATAGAATTTTGATAATGGAATTGCTTTTCAATCCCATTATATCATCCCCATTTCCGCTTTTCAATATTTGCAGACATCCGTGTTTTAAATGTTTTAAAACTGTTCCAGGAAGCCGTTGATTTCCCTGCACACCCTCTCCCCGGGGCAAGGGCAAACACCATAAGCACAGCAATCCCCACAACTGCCAGCACTCCAATCAAAACCACTTTCATACACACCTTCATCTTACCGCTCCCACTCATCTTCCTGCAGATCCAATCTATCCTCTGAACGGCCGCAGGGATAGACAAACGGCGGTACATCCTTTGCCGCCTGTTCCTCCTGCTGGCGGCGTTGTTCCTCCACCTCTGCCGGGG
>CAJUPQ010000128.1 GCA_910588505.1 uncultured Hungatella sp.
AAAATACTACGTTTGCCAGAAATGTTTACATCTACACTTCACAACATATCACATCGTTGACATAGGCGTTGGCCGTGTCGATCAGACGGTACCCGCATCCAAGGGCGCTTAAACAGGAAGCCTCCGCCTCGTCAGGAGACAAAAGAAAGGTACCGATGCCTGCCATGGGCATTTTTACACCATTATTTAAAGTTATGTATTCCATCATCTGTTCCTCCATTCATCCTTTTGGGCACTCCCGGCAACTCCCTCGCGCCTGTCTTTGCGGCTGAGTTTCCGGGAGTACTCCTTTTATTTTGCGCTGTGGCCGCCGAACACGTCAAAGTCCATGGTATCCAGTCTGGAATCGATCATAGCAATCTCTTCTTTTGTCAGAACCACATTGCCTGCCTCGAAGTTTTCCTTCAGCCGCTCAATTTTGCGGGAACCCGGAATCGGGATAAGGTAAGGCTTCTTATTGATCATCCACGCGAGAGACAGCTGGCCCATGGTGGCCTTCTTTTCTTCTCCCATTTTCGTCAGCAGATCCAAAAGCTCCTTCGCTTTTTCATACCCTTCTTCGGTATACTGGGGCATATTTGCCCGGTAATCCTGGCTTCCCTCAAATTTTGTGGAGGGCGTGTATTTGCCTGTAAGGAATCCGTTTGCCATGGGAGAAAAGGCCACATAGGCGATATTCAGTTCCTCGCACACCGGAAAGACAGCCTCATGCCACCTTGCCATCATGGAATACCTGTTTTCAATGGCCGTCACGGGACACACGGCGTGGGCCCGGCGCAGGTATCTTTCTGTGGTTTCCGAAATGCCCCAATAACGAATCTTTCCCTCTTTGATTAACTGCCCCATAGTCTCGGCCACAACCTCAGGCTCCACCTTGGGATCAATCCTGTGCTGATAGTACAAATCAATGTAGTCTGTCCCCAGCTTCCTAAGGCTTTCCTCAACGCTTGTTCTTATGGTTTCCGGGCTGCTGTCCAGTCTTAAAGAGCGGTCCGCGTTGTGCTTTACCCCCATCTTTGTGGCGATGACCACCTTGTCCCGGATTCCCTTCACGGCCTCCCCCACAAGCTCCTCATTATAGGAAACCGTGCCGTCCGGGCTGACCCCGGTATAAGCCTCCGCCGTGTCAAAAAAATCATAGCCGATCTCAAAAGCTTCTCTCAAAGTCTTAACCGCCACGCTCTTTTCTGTAGGGTCCCCCGAAGCGTGGCTGAATCCCATACAGCCCAGACCAACAGGATTGACCTTAAGACTGCTGGCCCCAAGTGTTCTCTTTTCCATTCCTGCCACTCTCCTCTCTAAAAATCAGACCGGCGGCTAAACTCCCGCCATTTGTCATATTCGCTCTTGTGACTTTCCAAAACCGTATCCGCCGCTCTCACCGCGTCGCTTCCCAAAAGCAGACGCAGCGGCGCGTCCTCAGCCTCTATGGCCTCTATGATAAGGCGGGCGCCTTTATCCGGATCCCCGGGCTGGGCGCCGTGGGTCTTATCATTCTCAATCCTTCTGGTTCCCGCCGTCCCCGCGTAATCGGCGATAGCGGTCTTTGACTGGGTAAGGGACCGCCCGGCAAAGTCGGTGCGGAAAGCCCCCGGCTCCACGATCATCACCTTGATTCCCAAAGGAGCCGTCTCCAGATAAAGCCCCTCCGTCATTCCCTCCAGGGCGCATTTGGAAGCCGCGTAATAGCCCGAACCCGGGGCTGTGCGAAGGGCGGCAATGGAAGAAACATTGATGACGGCACCGCTCTTTCTCGCCCTCATGTCCGGAAGCACGGCTTTAATCAGATTCACGGGGCCCCAGAAATTCGTTGCGAACAGGCGATTGGTATCCTCCGGATTCCCCTCCTCAACCGCGGCCCGGTAACCATAGCCGGCGTTATTGACCAGAACGTCAATTCCTCCAAACCTCTCTTTTGCCACCCGAACCGCCTCCGTGACAGAAGGAAGGTCTGTGACGTCAAGTCGGACTATGAGAGCCGTCCGAGGAAATTCCTTCTCAAACTCTTCCAGTTTTTTCGTATCCCTGGCGGTTACCACCACATTGTCGCCTTTTTGCAGCACTGCTTTGGCAAGACTTCTCCCAAGACCGGTGGAACAGCCTGTAATCAGCCAAGTTTTCATTGATTGTTCTCTCCTTCTTTAGTGATGGAAACTGGTAAAGATGGTCTTTTCCTTCTGAGGAATCCCCAGTTTCTCCTTGCCCATCTGGATGCTCTTCATGAGAAACGCCATATTGTGTCCCAGAGTCCGCATAGTCTGCATGCCTTCCTCGTCCTTCAAAACCTCCTCCGGGGTTCCTCCATGTACCATATTCCAGTACTGGCTGCTTGCCACCGGCATGCCGCACATGGTAAAGTATTTATTCAGCATGTCAAAGGTAGCCGTATTGCCGCCCCGGCGGCAGGATACCACGGCCGCGCCTACTTTCATGGTCTTGTCAATATTCAGGGTGCTGAAGAACAGACGATCCATAAAGGATACGGCTCCGCCTGCCGGGGAAGCGAAGTAAACCGGGGAACCGATGACAAAGGCGTCCGCCTCGGCCAGCTTGGGGGCAACCTCGTTGACGATATCGTTGAATACGCACTTGCCTCCCTGCTCCCCTTCGCTGTGGCATTTCCGGCAGGCAATACAGCCCCGGATATCTTTATTTCCCACATGGACGATCTCCGCCTCAATGCCTTCCGACTCCAGAGTCTTTGCCAGCTCCGTCAGCGCCGTGTAAGTACATCCGTTTCTCCTTGGGCTTCCGTTTACAAGTAATGCTTTCATAGTGAAATTCCTCCTCTTTTTATCTCCTGCTTTTATTTTTAAGAACTGTGTTTATTATAATGGAAATTCCTGGGCTGCAGAAGTCACAATAAGTTATTCAGTATATACCTTTTAGTATAAACTATAGCAAACTTCTGCTGCCGCGAAGTGACAGGTTGCTTTAATGGAACTTTATTTCCGCAGGCCTATAAACATTCCCGGAATATTTCAAATATTTCCCCATGTGTCAGCCTTCTGTATCCCCCGGAAACAATGGCGCAGGAATCGGCAATGGCTTTTAAGTCCGTATTCTCATCCACCCCTAATTCTCTCAATGTAGCCGGCAGCCCCATCTCCCGGATAAAATCCTTCAGCGCATCAATCCCGGCACAGGCGATCTCCTCATCGGTCTTTCCCTCAGGCGAAATCCCCCATACCTCCGTGGCGAACCGTTTAAATTTACCCGGCCCGTCCTTATAGATATGCCGGTAGTAAACCGGCTGCAGCACCGCCAGTCCCCCACCGTGATCGCAGTCCGCATACGCCTCCAGCTGATACGCCATCTGACGGCACTGGAAATCCGCGCGCTTCCCCAGTTTAATGATCCGGTTTTCCGCCATTGCCCCGGCCCACATGAGATTGCTTCTTGCCGTATAATTCTCCGGATTCTCTATAGCCGCCCGAAGATTGCGGATCACATTCCCCATAAGAGCCTGGGCCATATCATCGGAAACATTATCCTCATCCGGCCCGCTGAAATAGATCTCCATGATGTGGGAAAGGGTATCGAAGCCGCCGGAAACCATCTGGGATTTAGAAACGCTGAGCGTATAAGACGGGTCCATCAAGGCAAACTTCGGATTGCATTTGGGATAATCCCGCCCGGTTTTCACTCTAAGCGTTTGGTTGGTAATCACCGCTTTGCCGCCGCACTCGCTTCCGGTTCCCGCCTCCGTGGCGATGCCCCCACCGGCAGAGGCTCAAAATCCAGGATACCGGGCCTTGCCCAAAAGTTCTCCCATACTTCCCCCTCATACCGGGCAGCAATGGAAATAGCTTTGCAGCAGTCCATCACCGGACCGCCTCCCACACCAAGAATCAGACCTGCCTGATGTTTTCTGGCAAGTTTCGCTCCTTCCAGGACTTCGGCATAGGTGGGGCTGGCCGTAATACCCGGAAACTCCGCGATCTGTTTCCCTGTCCTGTTTAAAATAGAAACCACTTCATCATAAATCCCGCTCTTTTTAACCGAATCGTCCCCACAGGCAACCATGACCGTGTCCCCATATCCTTTTGTGAGGCAAGACAGATACTCTTTCACACAGCCTTTTCCAGAAAATACAAAATCGAGTAGGGGAGGCTTTTCCCCTACTCGCCGTGCCGGGGGCGGTCCGCTTCAGCGGCATACTCCGTTCCGCCCCCGTGTACATAAAAAGAACCAAAATACCATTTGGTATCTGGTTCCTTCTTAAACTTCTGTTTATTTCATCCAGCTATCCCATGTACTACCCGGAAATGAAGACTTCCGTGTTTTCCCGCCCCTTCCTTCACTGTACCGCCTCTTTCACAGCCTCCAGAAATTGTTTCACGATTCCGGAAGGCTTGGGAGAATGGAGCAGTCCGAAGGGAATACTGTGATCCCATTCCACCGGGATTACCTTCAAAAGCGGATGTACATTGGCCCATCCGGGTATGGCAAGCAAAACATCATTACTGTTCTCACACCGGTTAAAGGCCTCCATACTGTAAAAATCAAAGTCCACAATATGAATCTGACTGTGGTTCTGCCAGATATCGTCCCGAAGCTCGTCCACATAGTGGCTCCACTCCCGGCGCATGAGCATCAGGTTCTCTCCATACAGGTCTTCCAGCTTAAGCCTGTCCTTGGCGGCAAGCCTGTGGTGGACGGAGACCGCGCAGCAAAAGGGCTCGCGGGACAGTTCCAATCCCGCGCAGCGCCTCAGATCCAGCATAGTCTCGTCAAAGATCCCGCCTACCACATCAATGTTCTTTCCCAGGTTCCCCAAGATCTCCCTGGCGTTTTCCGGCGTATTCTCAAAGGGAATGATCTGAAATTTCATGTCCGGACAATGAGCCTGTATCTTTGGCCACAGCTGCATAAGAAGCTGGGCCGGCGTCATGGGAGAACTGCCGATCCGGATCACCTTCGCATCCTCCTGCATGGCATTTTTGGCCCTTGTAACAGAGTCCCGGCAATACTGGATAATATATTTTGTATCCTGATATAAAGATTTTCCCGCTTTTGTCAAAATCAGACCTCGGTGAGTCCTCTCAAATAATTTAACGCCAAGAGACGCTTCCAGCAGGTTGATCTGTTTGATCACCGCGGTAGGGGTGATATAGGATTCCTCGGCAGCCCGGTTAAAACTGCCCGCATCCGCCACATGGATAAAGGTGTCCAGCTGTGGATTGTACATGAGGCAAGCACTCCTT
>CAJUPQ010000129.1 GCA_910588505.1 uncultured Hungatella sp.
AGAAGACTACATTTTATCAGGTTTTAGGAAATTTCAAAAGTTGTAAACTGGTGTTGATATTATGTGAAAAGTAATTTAATATGTTATCATGCCCTAATTTTGAATTATATAACAGTAGTGCAATTACAGAAGCTGCTACAGTGTTATATTATGCAGTGGCCGTATCTCTATGGGGCGATAAAATATTGGAAAAATCTATTATTGTGATATATATTGACACTTAAATTCGTATAATAAGCAGGAGATGATGATGGAGTGTGAAAAGATAGCTATGCTGAAAGTAAGAATTAAGGGGAAAAGAGGTGAAAGATTTTACAAGAGACTCATATTTCTTTTTATAGTAGTAGGAGGAGATTCAATGGAAATTTGCTCGTAGTGAACGTACAATGAATAATTTATTGATACGTAAGGTTTATAAAAGAGGAGTGTATACTTATGAAAACAAAAAGACTTTTGACTATTATCTTATCAATTATATTTGCATGCCTGTCCATTTCCGTTGCTTTTGCGGAAGAGAGGGGGAATGAACATGGAGTGCTTCCGCCAGCGTCTATTCAGAACGAATATGAAACGAATAAGGAAAAGTATACGGATCCGCGCCGGGCACAGGGCTGGGTGCAAGTAGGTAATCGCTAGAGATATCAACTGACAGATGGGAGTTATGTGATGAATCAATGGTATCAGGTTGCAAACAGATGGTACCATTTTGACAGCGCAGGTTATATGCAGACAGGATGGTTCCGGGATACTGATGGAAAAAGATATTATCTTCATGATACAGAAGAATATATGATGGTTAAGTGGGTATATACCGGTGGAAAATGGTATTACATGGATGAGCATGGTGTAATGCAGACGGGAATGATATATAAGTTGATGAATTATAAACCTTTTATTGCTCAATTACATTGGGTAAATACAACGGCTTATCACGACATCACAGCAAAAGGTTATAATGATGATTTTCAAACATTGTTTTTCTACAATCCAGGTACGGTACCTACTCAAGTTGAAGAAGAATTAGAATATGCAGACTTTTTAAACGGCTGCAGTTTTTTAGATAATTCAACAGGGCGTTACCATAGTACACTGTATATAAAATAGAGGAGGAACCTATGAAACGAAAAAGTATTATTTTGCTTGACATATTAATGGTCTTGTCATTTCCTTTTGCTGCGTTTGCTGAAAGCGGAAGGAATTTTGTTCAACCAGCTTCTGTGGCAACTGCCTCATCAGCCACTCCGCTGGAATCAAAAGAAGCGAATACGTTAGACAATTATTCCGTCTTCCAGCCATTATCAGAAACGGATGATTATGAGGAAATAAAGGTGTTAGAGTCAGAAATGCTGGAGCGAGCGAATGCCCTTTATAGCTTCGGTAAATTAAACAAGAAAATGACGGCTTCGGATATTGATTATAATAAGGCTGTAAAAATCTATATGGATCATACAGAGAGCGTGTTTAACGATTCTATGGCAGATATGGAGAAGTTTCGTTCATTTCTCGACACTGCGGAGCATATTTGGGTGCTGCAAGTATCTTTGGGCAATCAGACAGTAACCTATACCTTTAACATCGGAAGACCGGTAAGAGATGAAATAAGAGACCTTCTTACTTCGGAGCAGATTGAGGAAATGGAAAGAGAAGCTGGCCATTGGAAGATTGTAAAGGTTGCATGGGGAAATGGAAAAGGGGATGACTATAAAAATTATATAAGGAAGGGAATGGCACAGGAGAATCTCAGTGAAGAATTATCTGTGGTTGTGATTGGGGGAACGCCAGAGATTAGCCAACCATTGGCAATTACATATGAGGAAGAAACGGTAAAAGTGATTCCTACTAATACAACAGCTAATGATAGATTAAAGGCTTTGATGAAACGCAATGGTATACAGTCACGAATGGATAATCCGATAGAGATTTGTGATCTTGATGATTACATCGCTGCATTGAATTAACATTATCCAGGAAAAAAATTATGAAGGGGAAAGATTGCGCCGTGATGGCGGCATTACTTTTGAGAAAGCTGGAATGCCTGAAGAAGCCTTTTTTGAAATGACAGAGAAAGTCGTGGAGATATAATTCCTGTTAAAAGGAACTGTCATCAGTTCCTTTTTGCATAAAAATTCAAATATTTCTGTCAGAACTTCAATTCCCTTATATTCTCCAAAGTCTCCCCATAAGGCTTTCCCCTGCCGAACAAAAGCGTGGTCCCCAGCACAACCCCCCTTCACCCCCTAGGGCGCGTATTCCCGTATCTTGTCCGCCCTGCAGGCTCCGTCCCAGTAGATCTTAAAATCCATATTACCTGGTATCACAGTAACAGTAGTCCGGATAAAGAGCCGCCATCTTGTCCAGATTATCTCTCATTTCTCTCTCATGTATCTGATCCATGATCCCCCTGCCACTCAATGCAGCAAGGCCTCCCACACCTCCTCCATATCAAGAACGCCTGTATCCACCAGACGGAACAGACTTCCCAGCCGCTCCTCCCCGGAAAAAAGGCTCCCCTCTGAGGCATAAACAGTATCCTGTCAAATTTTTTGACCCAAGCCTCCAGGTCCTCCCTGTCCGCCTGCCCCGCCAGATCCTCATAAGCTCTCTCCACCCTGGCCTTTGTCCTGGTCCACTGGCTCTTTACATCCTCCAGGGCGTCAAATATAGTTCTTCACCTTCTTATAGTCCCTGGCAATGGCCTGGGGTTTTTCCATGTCCGCCTCAGGGATGGGGCCGCGGCTGTACTGATGGATCGTCTTGCAGATCGTATCCCGCTCCATGGCCCATTCCTCCTTTGTATCCGCCTCTCCAAAATGGCGGTTGCCAAAAACTTAAACCTTTTGGTCACTTTTTTCATGCCCTTTTTCTTTCCAAACTTCCTTGGACGCACTTGCCATTCACGGGGTATCTGAATTTGAGTATATTATTGAGTGAGCAAAAGGCGAAGGTAGTCGTGATGCCAGTCAGAGAAGGAGAGAGGTCCCACGACAGTCCTCGCCCCCCCTTGCTCATTAAACAACACTCACCCCTATCGTCACCTCCTCCAGCACATCCAGCAAAACCTTCACCGTATCCAAACTCGTCAGCATCGTAACCCCGTTCTGGCTGGCGCACCGCCTGATCGCCGCCCCGTCCTCATAATGAACCCCTGACAGGATGGCTCTGGTATTGATCACATAGCTGACATACCCGGCCCGGATGGACTCTAAGATCTCCTGGCTCCCCTCGCTTAGTTTCCGGCGGATCCTGGTCCTAATCCCCCGCTCCTTCAGAAAATCCGCCGTTCCCACTGTGGCCTCGATGTTAAATCCCATATGGTAGAACCTTCGGATCAGAGGCAGCGCCTCCTCCTTGTCCTCGTCCGCCAGCGTCACCATCACGGTGCCGTAATTATTCAGGGTCATGCCGGAGGCGATCATAGCCTTGTACATGGCCCGGTGCAGCTTCTTGTCATACCCGATGGCCTCCCCTGTGGACTTCATCTCCGGCGACAGGTAGGCGTCCATGCCGTCAAGCTTTGAAAAAGAAAATGCCGGAACCTTCACATAATAGCGGCTCCTCTCCTTTGGGTACATCTCCAGGATCCCCTGGTCCTTAAGGCTCCTCCCAAGCATCACCAGGGTCGCGATGTCGGCCAGATGACAGCCTGTGGCCTTGGACAGAAACGGGACGGTCCGGGAAGACCGGGGATTCACCTCGATCAAATACACCTGGTCCTGCTCGTCCACAATAAACTGGATGTTGAACAACCCCACAATGCCGATGGCAAGGCCCAGCCTCCTTGTGTAGTCCAGGATCACCTCCTTCACCTTGGGAGAAATGGTGACGCTGGGGTACACGCTGATGGAATCCCCGGAATGGATCCCCGTCCTCTCCACCAGCTCCATGATCCCCGGCACAAAGACCTGCTTTCCATCGCAGACAGCGTCCACCTCCACCTCCCGGCCCCGGATATACCGGTCCACCAAAACCGGCTTATCCTCATTAACCTGGGCCGCGTGCTTTAGATAATGGCGCAGCTGCTCCTCCTTTGCCACGATCTCCATGGCCCTGCCTCCCAGCACAAAGCTGGGCCGCACCAGCACCGGATAGCCGATCTCGCCGGCAGCCTTCACGCCCTCCTCCACCGTGGTTACCGCCCGCCCCTTCGGTCTGTGGATCCCCAGATCCCGCAGCAGCTTCTCAAACAGATCCCGGTCCTCCGCCCTGGCGATGGCTTCACACCCGGTTCCGATCATGGTCACGCCCCTTTGGCTTAAAGCCTCCGCCAGATTGATGGCTGTCTGTCCCCCCAGGGTGGCGATGACGCCCTGGGGATGCTCCAGCTCAATCACATTCAGCACGTCCTCCGCACACAGAGGCTCAAAGTACAGCTTATCCGAGCAGGTGTAATCCGTAGACACGGTCTCCGGATTATTGTTGATGATAATGGCCTCGTACCCTGCTTTTTGGATGGTCTTCACCGCGTGAACCGTGGAGTAGTCAAACTCCACCCCCTGGCCGATGCGGATGGGGCCGGAGCCCAGAACCACGATCTTCTTCCTGTCAGAGACCACGGATTCATTTTCCTCCTCATAAGTGGAGTAAAAATAGGGGATGTAGCTGTCAAACTCCGAGGCGCAGGTGTCGATCATCTTATAGACCGGAAAGATCCCCCACGCCTTCCGCATCCCAAAGATCTCCTCCTCCCCCATGCCCCAGAGACAGCCCATCTCCCGGTCCGAAAATCCCATCTTTTTTCCGGCCAAGAGAAGGTCCCGGTCCCCGGGCTTTCCTTCGAGCTGCCCCTCCTGGTCCACAATCTTCTTCATCTTCCGGATAAAAAACAGGTCGATCCCCGTGACCCTTCCAAGGTCGGCCGGATCACACCCCAGGCGCAAAAGCCGGGCCATGGCATAGATCCGGTCGTCCCTTCCCTCCTTTATATAAGAAATAGGCTCTCGGAATCTCAAAGCCTTATTTTATGCGGCTTCCGAGAGTCGTTTT
>CAJUPQ010000130.1 GCA_910588505.1 uncultured Hungatella sp.
TATTTGTGTGAAGTTTTCAAGGTGCTAAATGGGACTTATTTGACCCCAACATCATTATATATGTATACAATGCTCATATAACATGGCGAAAGGAGAATGATATTATGGCAAAATATGTTTATCCGGCCATCTTTACACCAGAAGAAGACGGAAAGTATTCTATCAATTTTCCTGATATCGACGGATGCTATACCTGTGGAGACGACCTTGCGGACGGAATGAACATGGCCCAGGACGCGCTTAAACAACAGTTAAATCTCCTATAAAAACAGCCGGTATCTGACGATACCGGCTGTTCATACACGCCTCATACTCACTCCATCATCTCATACAGCCTCTCCGTAGACTCCCCCAAAAACTCCGCCAGATCATCAAGCAACCCTTCCAGCTCATCCAAATACCCGTTCAGCTTCTTCTCCACCGCGTCCCGGTCATTCTCCCACGTCTTATCTTCCGCCTCCAGGGATGTCAGCTGACCAAACACCTGCTCCTCAATATATTCCCGTTCCTTTTCTCCCCACGGCGCAAACCAGTAATTAACCTCCGTATAGCCGTAAGCCCTCTGGACTTTCTGATACTTTTGATACCGCTCCAGGGCGGCCTCCAGATCCTCCATGGCCATCTCATCCAGATCTGACATCTCAAGATAAAATCCCAGAAAAGAAAGACTCTGGATATAATCCTCCAACTCCGTGTACCTTAGATCAGCCCCGGATTCATATTCCACCACGCTGATCCCCTGGTTGGTCAGCAGCGTTTCCATGTCCTCGGACACCTGACAGGGTGCGAACCCCTGGCTGTCCGCCTCCATCTGATCCGCGATCTCCCAGAAAGCGGCGGAGGCTTCCTCTTTCTTATCCGCCCCCGGGTTCTCCACATATTCCTCCAAAATCGAAAGGGCCTGATCAAACCTGGCGCTGTCCTGGTCCTTAGCCAGGATGATGGTCTTGTAATCATCAATAATCGCTTTCCGCTCCTCCAGATCCTTCCCGCCGCCCCCAATGCCGCAGCCGGAAAGGCACAGACACATCCAGGCCCCGGCTACAGCCGCTCTCTTTAATCCTCTTTGTCCCATGAGCTTACCCAGTAAAAGTTTCATCCTTATCACCATTTCCTTCATCTGTTATGATCTCAAACCCCAAAGCCTTCATCTCCCTTGCGCAGTTTTTCAGATCCTCCTTCGCTGTCCGCAGATACCGCTCCAGCTCCTCCCTGCTCTCTCCCTCATAGGGAAACTGGCGGATATAGCCGGAAAATACCGCCGTCATCTCCACGGCCTCCCACACCTCCTCTGCCGCGTCCTGCTCCACACAGCTCATGACCAGGTTCATCTCCCTGCACGCCACCTCCCCGTAAACCTCCAGGTAGCGCTCATAGACCCGGACCATCTTCTCCTTGTCCGAGTAGGGCACTGCCTTTCTTCCCAGCCGCTCATTCAGATGTTCCAGGCTCCCCGCGGCGATCTCGTCCATGGCATAGGACCTTCCATAAAGGCTCTCCAGTGTTTCCCAGGGAAAGTCTGGCTCCGCCTCCCGGATCCGGGACAGCCACCGCTCCCCCTCATCCCTGCCAAATACATACCCGGCCGCCATATCCTGCTTCTGTCCGCTGAAATTTAAAAATATTGCCAAGGCTTTCTCATCCCCCTCCAGCACCTCCCGCTTTCCGGCTTCCTCCAGGATCTGTTTCTGCATATCAAGCTGCATCCCCAGGGCTCCCACATTGAGTGCCATCTGCTTTAGGGCTTCTCTAAGCTCCGGAGTCGTCTGGGCCACATACCCGCTTTCTAACCTTCGGACAGACTCCCACCGTCTCACGGCCCATCCGCTGCCAAGCACCATCGCCGTCCCCAGGATCGCGGCTGCCCCGGCTTTCATCCCCCTTTCCCGCTTTACATACACTCCCACTTTTTTGCGGTTGGCAAGCCCCGCGGCGGCCAGATAGTCCAGGAAATTATCGTGGACCAGACCATAGTTGCCGTTCTCGCTTTTTGTCACCAGATTCAGCCTTTCCCACAGCTGTTCCGTCACCCCGTAGTCAAACCACTCGCTGCCGTCCTTAATGTCCGCCAGCATCACCCTGGATCTGCCCCTATATTCAGGAAACGCCCTGCAAAACGCCTTCTGACTCAAAGCGGCGTAGCTTCGGTCCGTCAGCCTGGAAACCTCGTTCATCGTAAGGACCGTCTTCTTTCTGGTCCTCATCTCAGCCGCTATTTCCGGGAGAAGATGATAGATCAGATACCCGCATCTAAGCTGCCTGGCCTCATCGCCGGCTGCCAGCCTCTGTTCCTTCTCCCACAGTCCGTCCAGATACAGGCCGATCAGAGTGTCCGGCATATTGTCAGTGTCCGAAAACCGATTCTCCTCCACCTTCCGCCCGCTTTCCAGAGCCATCTCCATAGTCTTCTCATAGAGGACTAACATCATGGGATTGGTCAGCATAGCCATGAGACCCTTACACTCCTTCCGGTCTATGCCCTTTGCCACCAGCTCCCCCTCAACCGCGGATTCGGTCAGCGGCAGAAGTTCAGCCGTCGAAAAATCATACAGCCCGTACTTCTTCACAGAGTCCGACCGGTCTGTGACCAAAATGCCAATCTCCGGCTTTTTCCCCAGTTCCTCGATCTCCTTCACCAGTCCGCCCCGGCCCGGCCCCGCCTCATTAAGGCCGTCTAAAAGAAGCAAAAGCGTCCAGCCCCTCTCCTGATCCAGAACCTTTTCCACAACGTCCAGCCCGTGGTCATCCAACAAAAACAGACGGCGGGCCAGGTAATCCCGGATATAAAAATTCTTTTCCCTTGTCTCCTGGTAATCTGCCAAAGGCACATACATCACCACAGGCTTTGACGGACCATAGCTTTTTATCCCATCTCCCCACATCTGGGTCAAAAAACTGGTCTTTCCCATGCCTCCGGGGCCTGACAGCAGCAGGAGTCCGCCTGACTCCAGTTTCCTTTTGCACTGCTCCTGGGTCAGAACCTGGCTCTGATCTCCGTTTTTATCCCCATGGGCCATCCGGATGTGCCGTTTCAGATACCGCTCTCCTCCTCCTTTATAGACTTTAAACCTCCGGCAGCTGTTTTCCCACGCCGCGCCATGGGAGATCCCTTTTCCGTCTATCCTTAAAAGAAGCTCCTCTACCTCCCCCAAAAGCTCCGTCACAGAACCGTACCGCTTCCGGGCCAGAACATGGAGTCCTTTTTTCATGATCTGTATAAATTTAAAGCAGGCAGATTCCGGCTCCCCTTTAAAGATCTCAAGAGTCTTCGGAAAACACCGGATAAGCCCGTTTCCCACGATCTCCTCCTCGGAAAGGCGGCGTCCGGTCGCCATAAAAAACCACACTGCGCAGACCGAGTACAGATCGGTTGCAGGTCCTATTTCGGAAAAGGTTCTAAGGCGCACCTCCGGGGCCGAGTAACCCGCTTTTTCAGAGAGATAGCAAAAACCCCCGTCTGCCTTCCCTCTGTCCCAAACGCTGTTATAGTCGATCAGCATGGCCCGCTCCGGCAGCAGAAGGATGTTATCCGGGCTGATATCCAGGTGCAGAAGACCGTTCTCATGAAAGCAGGCCAACGCGTCCAGCACCTTTACCATCACCAGAGCCGTCCACTTTAAAGATTTCTCGGCAGATCCCAGCTCCACGATTCGCTCTAGGTTATTGCCCCCATGGATCGCCAGCACAGAATAAAAGGTTCCGTAAGCCTCAAACGAATTTACATTTCCCGACACCTTCTCCGGAGCCTTTCTTAAAAGTTCCAGATTGGCCCGGTTGCCCTGATAAAAACTCTGCCTGCACCGCTCCAGCCACTGCCGCCTGTCCTCCCCGCAGCAGATCCTGCCTTCCCGGTCCCGATAGATCCCTCCCTTTTCGTCATAGGGAAACAGCTCTTTGATAAAAACGTTATGTCTGCACCCCTGGTTCAGCCCGTCCTCATAGGAGGCTCTGTAGACCACGGCGCTGCCTCCCCACCCTTCCACGCCCTCGATCTCATACCTGACTCCGCCTAAGATCAGCTCCCGGCCCGGGGCTAAAAATTCTCTTCTGTCCTTCATGGACTTATGCTCCTCCATTCTAACTGTCCACAATGGTTACAGATAACAGCTTAGCACCAAAATACCGTTATTTCTGAAACTTTTTTCCGTATCTTATCCCGCCCCTCTGTCTTTTAGGTTTTCCCCTGATCTTCCCCGTCTTTCCCCGTCTTATCCTCCTTTTTGCCGCTCCCTTCCGAAAACAGCACTGCCAGCGCCTCGCTCATCCTGTCGCTGGCAAAATCCCCCTCCTGGGTCCTCATGGCGTACAGCACAAGAAAATCAAAGGGGTTCCCCGGGTCCAGCCCGTTCATACCGTAGGAGTCAAGAAACAGGTTCATTTTCTCCAGCCGCGTCTCCAGAACCGTGTCTGCGTCCTCCTCCGCGTCCTCAAAATAATACAGCTCTTCATCCTCACACTGGTCGAATTCCTCCGTAGCCAGATACAAAAGGATCATGGCTTTGCGGCTTATGTCCTCCTTCCGGTTCTGCATATTCACAATGGCGGTCTCACCGGGCCAGTATCGCTTCACCAGCTTCTGCAAAAGCGTGTAGTCGGAAAGCTTTTTCTTCTCCGGAACATTCATGCGGATGTACTGTTCCACCACCTCTTTCATGGAGTATTTCTCCTCCTGCCCATCCTCATCCCCGGGCCTTTGAAGAGCGTTTAAGAGCTCCATAAATTTTTTGTAGGCCGTCTCATGCATCTTCCCCATGTCGGCACCATGTTCCTCAAAAAAATCCATCAGCTCCTCTTCCTCCTCAATCTGGGAAAAAGCGTCCTTTACCATCCTGGTGTACACCATACCGCCATCCTTTGTC
>CAJUPQ010000131.1 GCA_910588505.1 uncultured Hungatella sp.
AAATCACTATTTAATTTAGTCAGCTGGTCCTGCAGGTTCTTTCCGTAAGCCGCATCCAGGAAAAACTTCCCAGGCTCATTACACAGCCCATTGTTTACCAGCAGCCCCCGCATCTCTCCCAGTGTCACCAGCCCCATCAGGGCAGCCTTAATGTTTGATATAATAACTGATAACTTTTTCTCCTTTTTAATCTCTGTGATAGCTGTCCGTGCATCAGGAACATCCGCAGGCTCTTCTCCTGGCTGCTCTTCCCCTCCTGTATCAAAATCATCAAATACTGCCAATTTTGTATTTGATATGTCCCCCTCATCGGCGCTCACCATTTTCCCTTTTATTTCTTCCATCTCCGCTTTCGTGGCAAAATAAGAGCCTTTGACTACCACTTCCGCCCCATATGTATTTTCCGTATGGATCATCAGGTCATACTCATACTCCACCAGCTTTTCACTGGCAGCCGGAACCCGTTCCCCGGTCTTGTCCTGTCCAATGATATACAAAATCTCTTCGGCATCCTCCTGCTGCCTGGCGTAAATTCCCACTTGTCTGAGCATATACTCTTCCGCTAAACCCACATTATGTAGAACAAAACGCAGGTGGCTGGCCCCTTCCACAACCACGATCTCCTCAATTTCCAAATCCTGTTTTTTGTTTTGTACTGACAAAAGCGCCCCATCATTTGAACTATATGCATCGCTGGCCTCGATCTTGGTAATAATCGGTTTAGATCCTGCAGTTAGCTGGGCCTCCATTAATTTCCCCAGATCTGTTAGTTTAAATTTCACCGTTCCACCTCCGTCCAGATTTTTTTATGTTCTACAACTGCCGGGGTAAAATATTTATCCATCTGATAATTGCGGTTAAGCTGGTTGATAAAGGTAAATCCAAAGTGTGCCACACGAATTCTCCGGAAGTAATCTTCCGCAATTTTAAGGTTATCAATCAGTGTCATGGATTCCACCATCACCGTAAACATGCACCCTGTCTCGGTGATGGATACCCGGATGGCCCCCAGCATCTGCCTGATGGTATCTTCTATATTTTCACGTTTTGGGATACGCCGCTGCATTTTCTTAGCAAAAACCCTGGCCCGGCGCTGCTCAACGGTCAGGTCTGTGTTGTGGTCCAGACAGTAATCATTCTCCCACAGATCAATGGTTTCCAGGGCTGTCATCACATGCAACTCCCGGATCCATCCGCCTACTGCAGCTTCCACGGCATCAATCTCCGGCTGCTCCGCCTGGAATAATTCTTTAATCTGCTCTGTGTCAGCAAATAAAGGGGTAATGTCATCCCGCAGCATAAGCCTCCTCCTTTAATGTCAGAACCGGATCACCTGCTATCGGGAAACTGCGGTCTTCCAGTACCAATGACTTTTCCTCCTCGTTAATCAGCAAATCCTCTACATCCGTTACCCCCTGGCACCCCATTAGAATATCAATAATCTTTGCGTGGGATACCCGTGCATTGGTACTGGATTCCTTAAAATCCATACTCTCTAAATAGCCGGTTAAATTTTTCTTAAACTCTGCTTTTACAGAACTGACGGACATATCTGCCGCCAAATAAACATTAGCCGATACCTGGATATCCAAACCAGTGCCAGACTGGACCAGCACGTCCGCACCTGGCACCCGCTCCGCCTCGATATGTTCCAAAACCCTCTGGACCAAAACATCGGAAGCTTCCGTGTTGCCTTTTGCAATGATTACAACATCTACCGTCCCCAGACCACGGGGGATATCAAATACCTTTGCTTTTGCCACACCGGTCACCTCCAGGGCAGCTGCCCGGTACCAGGCAATATTCCCGTATCCTTTAATCTCATTTTCCTCCGCTTCAATCCGCGCCTTAAAATCCTCATCACTTTCCGCATCATATCCTCCACTGGATGCTTCCTCATTGAAGATGCTTTCTAGGCTGTCATAGCTTCCAGCAAATTCCCACTCAGCCCCAGGCGGAACCCCATAGCCAGCCCCGGTATTGATACACTGGGCGGATACCTGCACTTCGCCGGAATCCCCCACTGTATAGGTTCCCATGATCTGATAAACTACCTCTCCGGAGCGGACATGCATGTCATCATTTATAATTGTCCCAGGCTGTCCGGTGATCGTCAGATTGACCTCCTCATTTGTTGCTGGGTTCCGTGTCATCCCATGGTTTTCCCTGGCAGCCACATCCAGATCCTCCCCGGCCGCGGTCCGCACATGCGCCCGCGATAGCAGCCGGTCATATTCGATACTGTAGATCCGGGCAAGTTCATTGGCAACAGCCAGCAGATTATCTGCAGTAAAACTCCCGGCCATTTTACTGGCAGGGAACTTTAAGTCATTTGCCATCCGTTCATAGATATCTTTTGATGTATTACCCATAATTAAACTCCGTCCCTGTTTCTATTTCTCCATATACAGTCTCCACAGTAAATCTAATATGCAAAATGCTTCCCTGGTGCTCAAATTCAAAATCTCCTACATCCGTAATGTAGGGATTCACCAACAGCGCCTCCTGAATCAGACGTTCCGCCTCGCTCTCCCGGATCGCCCGGCTGCTGCTCATTCCGACAATCTCATCAAACTCCTGCCCGTATTCCCGGGGATATGCCGGATAGCGGTACCTGGCGGTTTTCATCGCCTTGTAAATCCATATTTTAAGTGCCTCTTTTTTCTCCACCAGGTAATACTTCCCGTTCCTGGTCAAAAAGCAGTTATTTTCAAAATCATAGGCCCATTCTCTATAAATGGGTAAATTTTCGCTGAGATCGAACGCGATCCCCACAGTAAGATCCGGAAACAGGTTCATACTTCCACCACCTTACACAAAACAAAAAAACGGTCCCCGACCCGCTGGATTAAAACCTTATCCCCTGCGTGAATTTGGAACGCACTGTAAAATTTGGTTAAACACTGTTTTAATGCAGTTTCTGATGTGGATACGCCGGCCGGATTAAGCCCTAACATAAGGGCCGGATGGCAGCAGAGATTAACCGATATCTCCACTTCCCCCACCTTGATCCTCAGGGGGGATACACCGGTTACAACTGCCACATCCATATCATAACCGTTCCTTGCTGCCCCTCGTTCCTCCATGATTTCCGCCATCCTGCTGTATGGGTTCATCCTGCCATCACCGCCTCTACCCCAAGTTTCATCTTAACTCACATTCCTTTCGCTTCGCTCAGGCACAAATAGGCCATGAAATAGCAAGTTTTGTGCCTTCTTTTACTTTGTTTCTATGCTATACTCTTCTTATGCAGGTACACTACAGAGCACGGGGGAGGAAGTAGAATTGATTCCTCCGCTTTTCGGAATAAAGTCCGCATTTTAACATGTGTCGGCTGTCTTTTCAAGCACAAATGAGTGGTGCCTTGAGCACGCAACCTAATTATTGTCAAAGCAATTCCTTAGGTCTTTCTTTGCTGGACAGCCAGTCAATGCCTGCTTCTGCATAAGGAGGTGTTATCTATGTTGTCTGTTAAGCACTTTGTCTGCTGCGGCATGGATGTCCACAAAAAATTTGTAGTTGCCACCATTGCCATCACAGACTACCGTGGCGTTACTTCTTACATCAAAAGAAAGTTCGCCACCTTCAACTCAGATCTCAAAACTCTTAAAAAATGGCTCTTTGACCATAACTGCTCTGAGGTCTGCATGGAATCCACCGGCAAATACTGGATTCCTGTTTTTAATATTCTGGAAGATTCCTGTCATGTCGTTGTTGCCAATCCTAAATATGTCCGCGCAATCAAAGGACAGAAAACGGACGATAAGGATTCTGCTTGGATTGCCGATCTCTTTAAGTTTGATATTGTTCCTTCCAGTTATATCCCCTGCAGGGAGATTCGCGCTTTGAGGGAATTGTTCCGATACCGCCAGAAGCTGATTGGCCACCGCAGCAGCGAAAAAAACCGTTTCCAGAACGCCCTTACCGTTTCCAATATTGCACTCTCCTCTGTCCTCACAGACACTTTTGGTAAATCAGCAACCGCCATTGTTGATTATATCCTTACCTGTGAGGTGTTTGACCCGGAACACTGCAAATCCCTGCTCTTGAAAAAAGCCAAAGATAAAGCTGAAGATGTGGTAAGATCCATTATCGGTTATGAACTGCGTGGTGACCAATCGCTTAAGATGAAGGTCTGTAGAAAACACTTCGACTTCATTAATGCCTGTGTTGACACTCTGGAAGAAGCGATTTCTGACCTGGCTCAACCTTACCACAAATTTATCGAACTGGCTACTACTATTCCTGGAATCACCCAAAAATCAGCTTCCTTTATCATTGCTGAAATTGGAGTGGATATGGCGGTATTCAAATCCTCGAAACGTTTATGTTCCTGGGCTGGGCTTACTCCCCAAAATAATGAAAGTGCCGGTAAAAAGAAAAGTGTCCATATCTCAAGGGCCGGGATTTACTTAAAGCCTTTGCTGGTTCAATGTGCAAACGCAGCGATTAAGGATAAAAAGAATCCCTATTTCAAATACAAATATGACCGTATCAAAAAACGCCGTGGGCATAAACGGGCAATCATCGCCATTGCACGTATGATGCTGACCTGCCTGTACCATATGTTCTCAAAACAGGAAGCATTCAATCCTGCGGATACGGATTATTCGGCAATCCCAGAAGAAATGTACCAGAAATTCCAAGAACAGTACGATAAGAATGCAATCAAACGTTTGGAGAAGAGAGGCTTTACCATTATCCCTCCTGCTGTAACAGCCTGATATCCTCCACTTACAGAATCTTCTTGTGAAAGCGGCAGTTTACTGGTGCTCTGGTACTGTGTTGCCTTTTTTTACGTTTTTCTTTCAACCTA
>CAJUPQ010000132.1 GCA_910588505.1 uncultured Hungatella sp.
ATAGGTTCTGAAAGCCCCATGAAATAAGGGCTGAAGATTCCGAGAAGTTATAATACTAGAAAGGGGGACAGAGCGATGAAGAAGAAGACAAGTGTTTTGGATATTATTTCCATGGCGTTTTTGCTGGTTTTAAGCTTTATTTTTATCTTCCCCTTTTACTGGATCTTGACCGGGGCTTTTAAGTCCCAGAAAGTTACGGTAAAGCTTCCTCCGGAGTGGTTCCCTCTGCATCCCACCATGGAGAATTTCCACAAGCTGATGCAGAACCCGGCTCTCCAGTGGCTGTGGAACAGCGTGTTTATCTGCGCGATCACCATGCTCATCGTCTGCGTGGTGTCCTCCATGGCAGGCTATGTGCTGGCTAAGAAGCGGTTTTACGGGCAGGCGACCCTGTTTAGTATTTTTGTGTTTGCCATGGCCCTTCCCAAACAGGTAATCCTGGTTCCTCTGATGAAGCTGGTGAGCTTCATGGGAATCCACGATACGTCCTGGGCTATTATCCTTCCGCTGTGCGGGTGGCCCTTCGGCGTGTTTTTGATGAAGCAGTTCAGCGAGAATATTCCCACGGAACTGCTGGAGGCAGCCAAGATTGACGGAAGCGGCGAGGTGCGGACGTTCAGCAGTATTGTTATGCCTATTGTGAAACCGGGTTTCGGGGCGTTGGCGATCTTTACGTTTATCAATACCTGGAATGATTATTTTATGCAGTTGGTTATGCTTAATTCCAGGGCTAAGCTGACCATCTCCCTTGGCGTGGCCACGCTGCAGCAGGAGTTTTCTACCAACTACGGCGTTATCATGGCCGGCGCGGCTATGGCGGCAGTGCCTATTGTGGCGGTGTTTTTGATGTTCCAGAATTATTTTACCCAGGGTATAACTATGGGAGCGGTGAAGGGTTAGCAGATTAGCAGAGCGCGGCATCAGCGGTCTTTTGGGGCGGCTGACGCCGCTTTTTTGTGGATGGAGGAAAAAACGCGTTGCGTCAGGTTTTGTCTGTGTGGTAAACTATCCATAGAGCAAATAATCTCCCGGAGGTATCCCTGTGGCAAACGAATCCCGGTTTCGCAATAAAATCACCTGGTTTTCTTTTCTGTTCAGTATTCTTGTTGTGTGGGTACATTCTGCCAATGGGGAGCTGTTTTTGGGGCAGTCTCCGTATTTGGGCAGAGTGGTGGGATTTCAGCGGTTTTTGGGGAATACCGTAGGGCAGATCGCTGTTCCGGGATTTTTTCTGATGTCCGGGTATCTGTTTTACCGGAATTTTATCTGGGAGGGGCTGGGAGAAAAGTGGACTTCCAGGATCCACAGTCTGCTGGTGCCGTTTCTGGTGTGGAATACGATTTATTATCTGGGGTATGTGATCGGAAGCCGCCTGCCAGGTGTGTCGGATATTATGGGAAAGGGAGAGATTCCTTTTGGGTGGTATGCGGCTGTTGACGCGGTGCTTCATTATACTTATAATTACGTATTCTGGTATCTGTATCAGCTGATCTTGCTGACTGTGCTGGCTCCGGCCCTGTTTGGGATTTTACAGCGCAGGAGCTTAAGCCTTGGGGGCCTGGTGGTGCTGCTGTATTTTGTGCAGAAAGGTACTGTGATCCCATACTTGAATCTGGACGCCCTGTTTTACTATGGGGTTGGTGCCTGGGGAGGACTCTACGGAAGGGAATGGATAGAAGGGCAGTGGTCGGTGAAGAGGGCTCTGGCAGGGATTGGGATGTGGCTGCTGGCAGTGGCGCTGTTTGTGTCGCCGTGGCCCGCCGGGATTGCTGACAGGGTGTATTATCGGGTTTTGACGCCTGTGGGATTGTGGTTTTTCACAGATGAAGGCAGGCTGCCCTGGGCCAGACCGTGGATGCAGTATAATTTCTTTTTATACGCAATCCATTTTGCCTTGGTGAGGCTGGTGAATAAGACGCTGGCCAGAATCCTGGGGGGATACTGGCCAGTGCCTGTGCTCTTATTTTTGATGATGCCAGTTCTTATGGTATGGTTCAGCGGCAAGGCAGGCTCCTGGATGAGGAGGCGCGTGCCGGTGGTTTGGGGGCTGCTCAACGGAGGCAGGTAGTCAGGAAAGGCTCCAGCGGCCCGATGCTCCGCAGGGAAGGGGAAGGCCTGTGCAGGTTATGGGAAGTCCCAGCTCCCGGGCGTCCACGATGCCTTTGTGCCTGGGGATGATCTCTACGGAAAGCATGTAGGCAAGGACAGCGGGAGCCAGGCCGGTGGTGTAGGAGTTGACCAGGAAAAACAGGGGATGGTCTGATAAAAGCTGTGTACATTCTTTTATAAGCGGGTACACCGCGTCTTCGATCTTCCAGATCTCTCCTTTTGGCCCTCTGCCGTAGGAGGGCGGGTCCATGATGATCGCGTCGTATCGGCTGCCCCGCCGGCTCTCTCTCTGAACAAATTTCATACAGTCGTCTACGATCCAGCGGATGGGGGCCTGCTCTAAACCGCTGGATCTCGCATTTTCTTTTGCCCATCCCACCATGCCTTTGGACGCGTCCACATGAGTGACGGCGGCTCCTGCTTTGGCGGCGGCCAGAGTGGCGCCTCCGGTGTAGGCGAACAAATTCAGCACTTTGACAGGTCTGCCCGCGCCGGCAATAAGATCAGAGAACCAGTCCCAGTTGGCGGCCTGCTCGGGAAACAGGCCGGTGTGTTTAAAGCTGAAGGGCTTAAGATTAAAGGTTAAGCTGCGGTAACGGATGGACCACTGCTGCGGAAGATCGAAAAATTCCCACTGGCCGCCGCCTTTGGCGCTGCGGTGGTAGTGGCCGTGGGGATGGTTCCAGCGGCCATGGCTTTTCGGGGTGTCCCAGATGACCTGGGGATCCGGGCGGATCAGGTAGAAGTCGCCCCAGCGCTCCAGTTTTTCTCCCTTTGAGCAGTCTATGATCTCATAATCATTCCAGTGTTTGGCAGTCCACATGGTATCCTCCAGGTAAAATTGATAATAGGATTATAAGGGGTGGGATGGAGGGAGTCAAGAGGGGATGGGAGATTCGTGGGAAAACTAAAGGAAAAAGTAATAGAATTGAAAGATTATTTAGTTGAATAAATAGCCGGGCCTTGATAAAATAAAGCTAAGTATTTGGAAGGAGGATAGGGCTTTATGAAAAGAAAGGGACTGTTGATATTGGGGCTGACAGCCGCGCTGACAGCGGGCAGCGGGATTACAGCCCTGGCGGCAGCCGGGTGGGCTACAGAGAACGGGCAGTGGGTATATTATGATAATTTTGGTAGCCATGTGACCAATGAGTGGAAGAGAGGGGCTGACAATCAGTGGCGTTACCTCAACAGCCGGGGGCAGATGGCAGTGGACAGCTGGGTGGATGAGGAATACTATGTGGATTCCAACGGCGTCATGGTAGCCGGAAAGTGGATGAAGCTCAATTCTAACATCCGCAGTCTTACGGCAAACGACCACTGGTATTATTTTCAGGACAGCGGCAAGGTGGTGACCAACTCCTGGAAAAAGATTGATAACAAGTGGTATCACTTTGATGCGGACGGCGCTATGGAGACCGGGTGGGTGGATGACAATATGTCCTACACCAAGGATGACGGGGCGGCTGTTACAGGCTGGCAGAAGCTGCTTCCTCCGGATGATCAGGGGGAGGAGCGGAATCCTTTTGATGAAGATGACAGACGGTGGTATTATTTTAACAGCAGCGGCAAGAAGTTTGTGCCGGATCTGAAGGATGACGCGGTGTGCGGCGAGAAGAGGATAGACGGAACGTATTACTGCTTTAACGGCAACGGGGCTATGCAGACCGGCTGGGCTTATGTAGGAGGCAGCAGCGCGGACCGTAACACCATCAACGGATACCGGTTTTATGACGCCAACGGCAAGGCCATAACAGGATGGTACTCCGCCGCGCCGCCAAGAGACTTAAGCGGTTATGACAATGAGGTGGAGTGGTTTTACTTTGTGAAGGGAGGCGTTCCGAAGGCAGGGCCTTCCAAGGGAAATGCCACCTCCTCGGATTTCTTGCGGGTTAACGGAAAGACGTATTTGTTTACTGAGCTGGGGACTCCCGCAGTGGGGCTTCAGAAGGTGAAGGATAAGTCCACAGGGGAGACTACGGCGTATTATTTTGACCCGGTTTCCTGTGCCATGACCAGCGGCAAGATGACGCTCCAGGAGGGGGACGGGACAAAAGCCCAATACTACTTTTTAAGCAGCGGCAAAGGATTTACAGGGGTTCAGTCCGGAAGCCTGTATTATTGCGGAAAGCAGCAGTCGGCAGACGGAAGTTTAAAATATGAAGTGATTACCCTTCCGGGCAGCAATGGAAATCACACCAATTATCTGGTTAACTCGTCAGGGAAACTGGTGAAGAACTCTTCCGCGGCAAAGGATAATGACGGAAACAAGTATTCTACGGACAGGAATGGGATCGTGACAAAGGTGAACGGGGAGGCTGTTGGGGCCGGAGCTACGTTTGGGGCACCCAGGGAGCCGGATTACTGGGAGTAGAGGACTGATTGAGATTTTTAAGGGGATTGTCTTTAGGGGCAGTCCCTTTGCATATTCAACCAAAAGAAATCGAAAAAACCACTTGCATTTTTTGGAGAAATATGCTAAGCTAACAAAGCTGTGGCATGATAGCGATGAAGCGAGAGGTTGCTGCCCGTAAGAGGCAGGTTTTCCGTGGAGCGAATGTCAAGTTAGGAAACTGGCGACAAGTCACTG
>CAJUPQ010000133.1 GCA_910588505.1 uncultured Hungatella sp.
CTTTTTTATGAGCAAATAACTGAAGGTTCATCTTAAACATCACTTACACCTCCTTAAAACGAATTTTAATATATGGTTCTCCGTACTCCTCCTCAATATCCTCAAGGCCGAATACCAGAGAATTCATAAGGAGTTCTGATCCTGAACTGATGGAGGAGGGAAAAAAAAACCGAAACCCACCGGACTCCTCATCCACCTCGGCTTCAAACGGATCCTCCGTAAAACGCTCCACGGAATTAGACATGTTCAGGGTCAGGGCTGACACAGCGGCACAGACAAGCTCCTGCCTGCTCACTCTGTCATCTCCCGCCAGACCTGCATGTCCCAATAAACGGATGCCGCGATACCGGTGCTCAGAATCCGTCAACACTGTCACATCAACCATAAACGCTTTCTTTTAACCTCTTCTCTCAAAAGGCCTTAAGCGTTGATCTTGTCAATCTTAACCTGGGTAAAGAGCTGTCTGTGGCCGTTTTTCTTGTGATAGCCTGTTTTTCTCTTATACTTGTATACGATGACTTTCTTGCCTTTGCCCTCTTTTACAACGGTGGCAGTGACGGTAGCGCCTTCCACCGTAGGACAACCGATGGATAACTCCCCGTTATTTACTGCAAGCACCTTATCAAAGGTAACGGTCTCTCCAGCTTCAACGCCAAGCTTCTCAATCTTAATGATATCGCCTTCTGCGACTTTGTACTGCTTTCCGCCTGTTGCAATGATCGCGTACATTATGGCACCTCCTGTTATCATTACTCGCCAGCTGCGGTGTCTCATCCAATCCGAAAACTTTCAAACCTCGCTGTGCGGCATACCCAAGTATATTACCATTTATCGGATTAATTGTCAACGGTTTTCTTTCCACAAACGTAAATTTAAACGTAATTTTACCTCCCGTCAATCCCCCAGAACATTGCAGATCTTAACAGGGGTTCTGTAGTACATATCCGAGGTGATGATCCCCACCTCCGCGTTGGAGGCGTGTACGATCCTACCGTCGCCCATGTAGATGGCCACATGGTCAATGGACCCGCCGCTGCCGTAAAATACCAGGTCCCCGGGTCTGGCCTGCTGGGCGGAGACCGAGCGTCCCTGGGCGGACTGGGACGCAGCCGTGCGGTTTAGGTAGACCCCGGCTGTGTGTCCTAAGATATACCTGGTAAATCCGGAGCAGTCCACACCGGTGTAGGGGTCGTTGCCCCCGTATACATAGGCATTGCCCACAAACTGGAGGGCATCCGAAACAATGGTCTGTCTGAGGGCTTTCTTTCTGGCAGCCTCGGCCGCTGCCGCCGCCTTCTTCTCCTCAATGGTGTTTAAGTAGTGGTCATACTGGCCGGACACCTGGGAAAGACTGTCCTGAAGATAGCTTAACTCTGACTGGATAGAAGAAAAGCTCATGGTGCGTGCCGTGTGGCTGAAGGTGGGGACTGCCTCCGCTAACTGTTCGCCGTCAGGGGAGACACTGCCGGTCTGTTCACCCTGGGAAAGCATCTCACCTGACTCTCCGTCCGTCTCTGTCTCCTCTCCCGCCGCTTCCCCGCTCTGGCCCTCGGCCTCCTGGGAAGCCTCCAGGCCAAGCTCCTGGCGGATCTGATCCTCCCGCTCCACTAACTCCTTCAACTCCAGGATGGTGTCCCTGGTCCGCTGTTCCAGCTCCTTTAACTCCTGCTCCTGGACGCTGCGTGCCTGACGAAGGGACTCATTCTCCTCATCTGCCTGCTGCTTCTGAGCGGCCAAAAGCTGCCACTCCTGCTCCAGGTTCTCCTTCTCGATCTCCAGCTGCTCCTTCTCCTGCCGCACCACCTCCAGCTGAGCCCGGGATCCGGCAAAAAACAGGCATGTCCCGGTCAGCACCAGGATGGCTAAAAAGATCAGGCCAAAGGTCCAAACCGGAGTCTTGAAATGTATGGGATTTTTCTGGGAATGAGGCAGCAGCATGACCGTGTAGTTAAGGGAAATGCGTTCCCTCTTAAATCGTTTCCGCTTCATCTAACCAAACATCACTCCCTTTCCGACAAAATCGACCGACAAGCTTAAGCTTCCCCTTCCTGCTCATCCGCCTCATGTCTGCCCCTGCCATCATCCTTTTTGCCCCTGCCGGACCGGTCCTTTCCCCGGTTCTCCCTATGAGGCGTATCCTGCTGCGGTTGCGGCTCTTCCACAGGTTCCACAGCCGCGGCGGCCTGATCCGTATGTATGTTCTTGGTATCCGGCGGAGCGATCATCTTCTCCTCCCCGTCTACCTCCATGGTACAGTTTCCCTTAAAGGAAGCGCCCTCGTCGATCACAAGGGTCTTGGTGATCAGATCGCCCAGCACCCGTCCGGTGGACGTCATCTCGATCCGCTCCCTGGCCACCAGATTGCCGTACACAATGCCGGCGATCAGAATCTCCACAGCCGTGATGTCGCCAACTACCTCGCCGGTCTCCCCCACGATGACGGAGCTCTCGGACACGATCTTTCCCTCCAGGACACCGTCGATCCTGGTGGACTCAGAGGCCGTCAGAACGCCCTCGATCTTGGAATTATGACCGATGATGGTATTTATCATACTTGTATTGATGGTATCGCCCTTTTTCTTTGAACCAAACATGATTCTCTCCTCCCCGCATGCTCATTTTCATAAGGGGCCTATAGCCCCTTTGCCTCCATTGTATATTAATACTTTTTGTATAAAAAAGCAATAGATTTAACACTTTTGTAAAACATTTCACCACCCTTTCCGCCAGGTAGCCGGTGAAAACAGGATCAGCATGGGAAAGATCTCCAGCCTGCCTGCCAGCATGTCAAACATCAGCACAAACTTGGACAGGCCGGAAAGCTGAGAAAAGTTGCACATAGGCCCTACTGCCCCCATTCCCGGCCCGATATTGTTAAAGGTGGCCGCCACAGCGGTAAAGCAGGAGGTGAAGTCCAGGTTATCCAGGCTCACCACCAGAACCGAAGCCGCGAAGATAAAAAAGTAGGCGATAAAATAATTATTTACTGACCGTATGACTCCCGCGTTCTGGGACTTTTTTTCTATTCGTAAGACCCGGACGCTTCTGGGGTGGACAAGGGCCAGCAGCTCATTGTATATGGATTTCAGCCAGATGATGATCCTGGACACTTTCATGCCGCCGCCTGTGCTTCCGGCGCAGGCCCCCACAAACATCAGGCCGATGAGGATGGTCTTGGAAAACTGGGGCCACACATCAAAATCCACCGTCGAAAATCCCGTAGTTGTGATGATGGATCCAACCTGGAAGGCCGCATGGTGGAAGGCCTGGAAAATGCTTCCAAAAGTTCCCCGAATATTTACGGTGATAAGGGCTACCGCCGCCGCGATGATCCCCAGATACACCCGGGCTTCCTCGCAGGAAAAGGCATCCTTAAACCGTCTCACCGAAAGCAGATAATACACATTAAAATTCACTCCGAAAAGGATCATAAAAACCGTCACAACCCCCTGCAGGTAGTAACTGTCATAATATGCGATGCTGGTGTTCTTGATGCCGAACCCGCCGGTGCCGGCAGTGCCGAAGCTGGTGGCAAGGGAGTCAAACAGCGGCATACCGCCCAGAAGCAAAAGCACCACCTGGACCAGGGTCATGACCAGATAGATCACATACAGGATCTTTGCTGTGGTCTTGATCTTGGGCGTCAGTTTACCCACCGAAGGCCCCGGGCTCTCCGCCCGCATGATGTGCATGGCGTAGCCGCCTCCGGCCAGAGGCAGGATGGCCAGCATAAATACCAGCACGCCCATGCCCCCTACCCAGTGGGTAAAACTGCGCCACATCAGCATGGACGGGGATAAGCCCTCCACATTGTTAAGGATGCTGGCTCCCGTGGTGGTGAACCCGGAGATGGTCTCAAACAGCGCGTCGATCAGGGAAGGTATCTCCCCGCTGATCCAAAAGGGCAGGGCCCCGAAAAAACTTAAGACCACCCAGATCAGGGCAACCGCCACAAATCCCTCCCTGGCGTAGAAGACGGAATTTTGGGGCCGTTTGTGGGTGGTGACCCAGCCGATAACCAGGCACATGGCCATGACGGACAAAAACGCGGTCAGCCGTCCGTCCCCGTAGATCAGGGAGATAACGCAGGGAAGCAGCATGAGGACCGCCTCAATATTTAACACCCACCCTAAAAAATAGAAGATAATCCCGATATTCATAATATTTCCCTACCTCAAAATGTCTTTCAGATCTTTCAGCCCTGTGTTGGTGGTGACAATGATCACCGTATCGCCGATCTCGATGGCGTCCTTGCCTCCGGGGGTGATGATGCGGCCGTAGCGGTTGATGCAGGCCACCAGAAGGTTGGGCTTTAAGGACAGCTTTTCCAGGGGGACGCCCACCATAGGCGCGTCCTCCCCCACCCGAAACTCCAGGGCCTCCGCCTTGTCGGCCACGATCTTGTAGAGAGTCTCCACATTGCTGCCCAGGGAGTTCTGCATGGCCCGTACATATTGTAAAATAGTGTCCGCGGTGATCAGCTTCGGGTAGATCACGCTGCCTAAGCTCATGTCATTGACCACGCTCTCAAAGGTGGTCCGGTTTACCTTTGTGATCAGCTTTGCCCTGGACTGGCTGGCAGCGTAGAGGGACAGCATGATATTTTCCTCGTCAAAACCGGTGAGAGCCGCAAAAGCCCTCGCGTATCTGAACGCGCTGAAGATGCAGCAGGTTTGAGTCACCAACGACATC
>CAJUPQ010000134.1 GCA_910588505.1 uncultured Hungatella sp.
GGATCCTCGTTGTAGCCGTAGGAAGCGGAAGAAGCTGCCTTCATAGCTGCGTTGATTCCCTCTTTTGTAACGTCCGCGCCCCTAACAACTGCTGTTAAGATGGTGGTGGAGCCGGTGGGTACCGGAACACGCTGCGCGGAACCGATCAGCTTGCCGTTCAGTTCCGGAATAACCAGGCCGATAGCCTTAGCTGCGCCGGTGGAGTTGGGAACGATATTAGCAGCGCCTGCTCTTGCTCTTCTTAAATCTCCCTTTCTGTGAGGTCCGTCAAGGATCATCTGATCGCCTGTGTAAGCGTGGATGGTGCTCATGATACCAGACTGGATAGGAGCATAGTCGTTCAGAGCCTTAGCCATAGGAGCTAAACAGTTAGTCGTACAGGAAGCTGCGGAGATGATGGTATCATCCTTTGTCAGAGTTCCTTCGTTTACACTAAATACGATTGTCGGCAGATCATTGCCAGCCGGCGCGGAGATAACAACCTTCTTTGCACCCGCGTCGATGTGAGCCTGGGATTTTGCCTTGGAGCAGTAGAAACCGGTACACTCCAGAACAACGTCTACACCAATCTGGCCCCATGGAAGATCGGCAGCATTCTTCTCTGCGTAAATCTTGATAGTCTTGCCATCTACGGTGATGGAATCCTCGCCTGCCTCTACGGTGTGCAGACCTTCGCCGATACGTCCGGCGTATCCGCCCTGCGCGGTGTCATACTTTAACAAGTGAGCCAACATCTTGGGATCTGTCAAGTCGTTGATCGCAACGATCTCGTAACCCTCTGCCCCGAACATCTGTCTGAATGCCAGACGCCCAATACGTCCAAAACCATTGATTGCTACTTTTACTGCCATAACTCTCATTCCTCCTAAAGAATAAATTGAATAGCGATTGTTAAAATCAAATCAACCCCATGTACCATTTTACATAATTTTCCCAGAAATAGCAAGTAGTTTTTAGAAATAAATCATGGAGGTCACAGCTCATTTTTAATATACCCTGCCAGATTATAAGCATGATCGGAAATTCTCTCCAAATTGCTGATAATGTCTAAAAATACGACGCCGGATGAAGGCGCGCATTCCCCGCTGGAGAGACGCTCGATGTGCTTCTCCCGCAGATCTTCCTCCATGGTGTCCACCTGGTCTTCATACTGGCTGACCTTACGAACCTCGTCCATACTCCCTGTCCTTCTGGCCTCTATGGCGTGTCCAAAGGATTTGAACACGCTGGCGCTGATCTCTCTTAGATCCTCGATACCGGTCTCGGAAAACCCAAGGCTGTGTTCCACCAGGTACTGGGCGGATTCCGCCAGATTCTCCGCGTGGTCCCCCACCCGCTCAATGTCGCTGACGCTGTAGAACAGATCGTTGACCACCACCTTCTGGTGCTCGGTCAGGGAAAGATTGTCGATCTTTATCAAATACTCGGTCAGCATCTTCTCCATGGCGTCAATGGTCTTCTCAACCTTGTATACCTCCTCGATCTCCTCCAGATTCCCGGTGATGATGGCCTCGATACCTCGTTTTACATTGCCCATGGTGATCTGCCCCATATGGATCACTTCAAGAGCAGCCGTCTCCACGGCAAATGCCGGAGATTCGAAGATACGCTCGTCCAGATGTTTTAATGTGACAGTGGCCTCGTCCTCCTGCTCCTGCTCTTTTTGAGTCTCTTTCACCAGAACTCCTGACAGCTTCACCATCTGGTTGGCAAAGGGGAACAAAAGCGCCGTGTTGGTCAGATTAAACACTGTGTGGAACATGGAAATCTCCATAGCCGTGATATGGTGGGACGCCATAGACGGATAGAGCATAAACAGCACAAATCCCAGGATGCCGAACACCAGAGCTCCGATCACATTAAAGCTTAAATGCATCACTGCCGCCCTCTTAGCCGTCCTGGAGCCGCCCATACTGGACAGCATGGCTGTGACGCAGGAACCGATGTTCTGGCCCAGAGTGATGTAGATTGCCGCATTGGTGGTCACGACACCGTTTAGGGCCAGTGTCTGCAGGATACCGACAGAGGCGGATGAACTCTGCAGCAGGGCTGTCACAAGGGCGCCGATGACCATACCCAGAATCGGGTTGCCTCCCAGCACCTCAAAGGCTTTGGAGAAAATAGGCGCCTTGGTGTAGGGCGAGATGGAATCCGACATAAATTCCAGGCCCATGAACAGAAGCCCCAGACCTACCAGAATCTCCCCGGCTGTGTGGTATTTCTGTTTTTTGGAAAACAGGATCATGATGGCCCCGATGCCGATAAGAAGCGGGGCGTAAAACGCAGGCTTCATCACCTCCATGGCGCTGCCGATCTGGCTCAAAGACACGATCCAGGCCGTAATGGTAGTACCGATATTAGCGCCCATGATAACGCCTACTGCCTGAGTGAGATTCAGGACCCCGGCGCTGACAAAGCCAACCACCATGACTGTGGTGGCGCCGCTGCTCTGGATAATGGCTGTTATCAGCGCTCCCAGACATACTGCCATAATACGGTTGTTGGTCAGCATCCCCAAAAACTGACTCATCTTTCCGCCTGCGGATTTCTGCATGCCGTCCGCCATGATGCTCATACCGTAAAGGAACATTCCCAGGCCGCCTAAAAACCAAAATAGATTTGATATATCACTGACTGACATATTTCCCTCCTGTATGTAAGTTTTCCAGGACTCCCCCGGTCCGGAAAATTCTGCATAGCAAATTCATGATAACATAGACCGTTATATCTTGCCAAGCCATTTCTGGATTTCTGCTAAATTTTGCTAAATTTTGTTAATTTTTCTACAAAAACGGTTCTTATATCTGGCAATTCTGCCGCTATTCCGTTATACTATTGACAGAACACGAAAAAAATATTTGTTTATGAGGAGGGTTCTTTTATGCTCTGCGATTTTCATCTCCACACGGATTTTTCCGGGGACAGCCATACCCCTGCCGCCGCCCAGATCGAAAAAGCCATTTCCCTTGGCATGTCCCGCATCTGTATCACAGACCACCATGATATGGAGGTTGTGTCCCCCTGTGATTTTACCCTGGATCTGCCTAAATATATTCCCGCCATGGAAGAGCTGCGCAAAAAATACGACGGCAGAATCCGGATTGAGATCGGCATTGAGCTGGGCCTTCAAAACCACATCGCCTCAAAGCTTATGGCGGTCTCCCGGCAGTATCCATTTGACTACATCATAGGGTCCTGCCATTTTATCGATGGTCTTGATCCCTATTACCCGGAATTTTTCCACGGCAAGACAGAGGCTGAAGGATACTCCCGCTTCTTTCAGGTCACCTTAAGCCGCATACAGGCGCTGGACTGTTTTGACGCTCTCGGCCACCTGGACTATGTGGTCCGCTATGGTCCCAATAAAAACCGTGACTATCACTATCAAGATTATAAGGATGTGATCGATTCCATCTTAGAGACTCTGATCCGGAAAGGCAAGGCTCTGGAATGTAACACAGGGGGATTTCATTATGGTCTGGGCCACCCGAATCCCTGTGAGGAAATCCTCTGCAGATACCGGGAACTGGGAGGGGAACTTCTCACTGTTGGCTCTGACGCCCACACGCCAGAATACGTAGGGTTTGATTTTAAGCGGACCAAAGAACTTTTAAAGGCCTGCGGATTTTCCCACTATACGGTGTATCATCAGAGAAAGCCCCAGTTTCTTCCCCTATAGTGTATAATCTGGTCATGGCTGTCAATACTTTTTATAGATGAATGTGAATTATAAAAAGAAATGGAGACAGCCATGACCAGAATCCCGAAACATATTGGAATCATACCCGACGGCAACCGCAGGTGGGCCCAGGGGAAAGGCTTTGCCAAGGAGGACGGCTATGCCCACGGAATCTCCCCCGGCCTGGAGCTCTATCATATCTGCAGGGATCTGGGAGTAGATGAGCTGACCTTTTATGGTTTTACCGTGGACAATACAAAACGGCCGTCCAGACAGCGTCTGGCCTTCTCCTCGGCCTGTGTTAAGGCAGTTGAGGCTCTTTCCCATGAGGACGCCTCCCTGCTTGTTTTAGGCAACACAAAATCCGCCATGTTCCCCATGGAGCTGCTTCCCTACACAGAGAGACACACATTTGGCACAGGCGCTGTGAAGATTAATTTTCTGGTCAATTATAGTTTTGAATGGGATCTGGGATTCCATAAGGGCGCCATGGGCCCTGCGATGAGATCTTCGGACGTATCCCGGGTAGATCTGATTATACGGTGGGGCGGGAGAAGAAGGCTGTCAGGGTTTCTGCCCGTCCAGTCCGTATATTCGGATATGTATGTGATCGACGACTACTGGCCTGATTTTACGGCCCGCCATGTGTATGACGCCATTGACTGGTACTCGAAACAGGATATCACCCTGGGCGGGTGAGTGAGGCTTACAAAACCTCTGTCTTTGTCCTGTCTTCACCTGTAGCAAAAAAATTGGGAAGTCCCTGCTTTTTCAGGACTTCCCAATTTTTTTCTAAGCGCGAGACGGGATTCGAACCCGCGACCCTCGCCTTGGCAAGGCG
>CAJUPQ010000135.1 GCA_910588505.1 uncultured Hungatella sp.
ATGGCATAAATTCACCCTGCCGGGACATCTCTCCTTCTCTGCCTGGCAAAAGCAGGATTCGCTGGCTGAACTTTGCTCACTTAAAGTGGTTCTGATAGGGGACGCTTCCGCGACTTTGCAGAAAAAATATCTGCTTTTTATGGCCTCGGTATATTGTTGAGTGATATCTTTCTGCTATGGGGGCGAAACGGCAGCTCTATCGGAAACACTTAAGTGAGCAAACCTTGACTGGCGAATTCTGTTTTTGACAGGGAGGGGAGGCAGGCTGTGTGGCGGGCGGGTGAATTTATGCCGTGGAGATGAGACCAGGAAAGCAGGAGGGCTGATACCCGACTGATTTCCGCTTTAAGGGCTCATCGGAACGTTTGGCATATCTGAACCCGAACGGCACACAGCCTGCCTTCCCTCCCTGGCCCACGATCAAATCCGCCCTCTCTTCATATTGGCGTTCAAACAGTAACTATGGCTCCTGTTATCTGTCAGCGGTGACGGGATAAGGGCAGTTTTTTTCGGGAATGAAATAGAGGTTTTAGATAGGAAGGAGCGGGGATGTTGACTGAGTACATAGGTATGGAGGAGGTTCTGCCCGGGGTCTGGCGGGTGGGAGTTCCTCTTAAAGGGAATCCTCTTAAGGAGCTGAACAGTTATGTGGTGCTGGGAAAGGCCGGGGGGACGAAGAATCTGCTGATTGATACGGGCTTTCGAACCCGGGCATGCAAAGAAGCGCTGCTTTGGGGGCTTTCAGGGCTGGGGGTGAGGATGGAGGAGACGGATATTTTGCTGACCCACCTTCATGCGGATCACTGCGGAAACGGGCCGGATCTGGTGAAGGAGGGAAACCGGATTTTTATAGGGCGCACAGACGGGGAGATCATGGTGGGAGCCGGGGAATGGAAAGCGGAAAGCGTTGGGGATGCAAAGAGGGGCCGGGGGATGGAGACGATTCACGGACGAAAGAGGGAGCGGTTAAGGGAACACGGCATTTGCCCAGGTATGATTGAGGAAATGCTAAGGCGCGTTCCGTCCAGTACCATGGCGCCTTGTCCTGATTTTGCGGATTACACCTTTCTGGATGAAGGGGATGCGCTGATAGCAGGGCAGTACCGGCTGCGGGCCATTGAGGCGCCGGGCCACACGCCGGGACAGATGTGTTTTGAGCTGGAGGGGACAGGGGCCATGATTTTGGGAGATCATGTGCTTTTTGACATTACTCCCAATATTACGGACTGGCCGCAGGTCCGGGATTCTTTGGGAAATTATCTGGACAGTCTGACGAAACTTGACGGCTATGACGTGAAGATTCCTCTGCCCGGTCACAGGAAGCCGGGGGATTATCACGGGAGGATTAGGCAGCTTAAAGATCATCACAAGATGCGGCTTGAGGAGTGCCGCCAGGCTGTAAAGCGGCTTGGGAAAGCCGGATTGTATGAGATTGGAGGCAGCATGACCTGGAACATCCGGGTATCCGGCTGGGATGAGTTTCCTCCGGCCCAGAGATGGTTTGCTTTGGGAGAGTGTCTGGCTCATCTGGACCACTTGAAAGAAATGGGACAGATTGAGGAACACAGGGAAGGAGGAGTGATTTGGTATGAAGCTTAATCGGTGGGTGTATGCGTTTGCGGGGGTGGTGACTTTGCTGCTGGCCGGGCTTGTGTATGCCTGGAGCGTGCTGTCTATGCCTTTGGCAGCATATTTTACGGAATGGACCAAGGCTCAGATGTCCTTGACTTTTACCATCTGCATGATGTTTTTTTGTTTCGGGTGCATGGCAGGAGGGATGACGGCGGGAAAATTGAACGTGAAGATCCATGTGCGGCTGTCAGGAGCGCTGTTTTTTGCGGGGTTTTTCATTGCCGGCAGGGCCAATTCCCCGGCTGTGCTGTACCTGGGCTACGGGGCGCTGTGCGGGTTTGCGTCGGGGTTTGTGTACAATGCGGTGCTGAGCACCATGAGCGGCTGGTTTCCTGACAAGCAGGGGCTGATTTCCGGAATCCTTTTGATGGGGTTTGGCATCAGCTCGTTTTTGGTGGGAAAGATCTACCAGGCAGTGACCCCGTCCGGGGAGGGCGTAGAGGCCTGGAGAGATTCGTTTTTCTGGTTTGGGGTGATCTTGGCAGCGGTGCTGTTTGTGTGCGGGTGCTTTTTCGTCAGGCCGGATAAGGAATCCCTTGCGGCCATGGGCGTCTTGGCGGAGGACAAAAAGCAGGGGGCAGAGGACGAACCCTGCATTGATACAAAGGCCATGGTCAGGCGTCCCAGCTTCTGGCTGTTTTTTTGCTGGACCATTGCCATGGGCGGAGCGGGCATGGCTTTGATCAGCCAGGCCGGCGGGATTGCGAAGGAGGCGGGGCCTGAACAGGCGGCGGGAACCATTGCCACGGTTGTTGGGCTTATCTCTATTTTTAACGGCCTGGGACGGGTGTTTTTTGGAAATCTGTTTGACAAAAGAGGCCGGCGGGTGACTATGATGGCAGTGGGCATTGGATTTGGCTTGTCTGCGGCTGTTTTGGCGGCAGCTCTGGGGCTTAAGGCATTTTTCCTTGTGGTTCTTGGTTTTGGGTGCTGCGGATTTTTTTACGGAGGTCTTAATCCCAGTATCTCGGCGTTCGTCAATGCGTCCTATGGCCCCACCCATTATCCGGTGAATTTTTCGGTGATGAATCTGAACCTTTTGATGGCCTCTTTTGGAGGGACCATCGCGGGAATGCTGTTTGACGCCAGCGGCTCTTATATGAGTACCTGCCTGTTTATGATAGGCGGCGGGCTTGTGAGTCTGGTATTTGCGGGGATGATCCGGAAGGTATAGAGGGAGAGCAAAGGAAGGGGGAGGACCGGAGGATGTACGTAAGGCAGCGAACCGGGACGCCTATGGCCGCAGGCGATTTTAAATGGCGGTCCGGGTTACTGGTTGCTGGGGATCAGTGATATCGCAAAAATCCGCAGCGCTTACTGGACGAATGTGCCAGCCGTTGGCGGATAACACAAAATTAGCCATAAGAGAGAGTTGGTAATGCTGCGGTATTATAACTCTCTCTTTTCGTTGTTGCTCCCAACACTACCATTTATGAGAAGTTAAAAAGAGATTTGAGCGATAACAACAGCCACAAATCAGAAACCTATATCCTGTGAGGGAGAATCAATTATATTTCATTCAGATTCTCCTGCATCATCATCAAAAACTTTTCCGCAGGCTTGGAAAAGACCTGATATTTTTTCCAGATCATATACATTTCAATCTCAATGGACGGTGACAGGGGACGAAACGTAAGCCTGCTGTCACCGGAGGTATTGATGATACGGTCAAAACAGACAGCGTACCCCAAACCCTCTTCCACGAGCAGGGAAGCATTGAACAGCAGATTATAAGTCATGATGATATCCAGCTCCGAGAGGCGGCGCTTCATCCACTGGGACATTCTGCCGCCCTCAGTTTCCTGCTGTGATATCAGTAATGGCTGGTCACACAGGTCTTCTGGAGAGACAGATTCTTTTTCTGCCAATGGCGAATCCTTTCGCATTAAGACACCCCAGATATCCTTTGACGGGAGCTTTAATACTTCATAGTTCTTTGTGTCCGGCGTTCCGAATATAATCCCGAAATCAATCAGTCCTTTATCCAGCTGCTCTTTGACAAAGACAGAATTGCCGCTGGAAATATGGTAATGGATTCCGGGATAAAGTTTTTTTAAACTTCCGGCAGCTCTTGCCGGCAGGCGCATGCCATCTGTCTCTCCGGCACCAATATAGACATCTCCGATGACCACATCATCGGAACAGGCAATCTCATTTTCCGTTTTCTTTACCAGATCCAGAATTTCCTCAGCCCTTTTTCAGAGTATCATGCCCTCTTCCGTCAACGTAACCTTGCGGGAACCCTTTGTGCCACGGATCAGGAGCTGTTTTCCCAATTCCTCTTCTATGTTTTTAATCTGTGTGGAAAGAGTGGGCTGCGAGAGATGAAGGGACTCGGCAGCCCGTATGATGCTCTGTTCTCTTGCGATGGCAAGAAAGTATTGAAGTACCTGTATTTCCATATTTCCTCCTTTTTGCCCTGTTTTTTGGCATTTAGGTATACCCGCAGGGTGGTTTCGCTCCTTATTGCCCATTTCAGATAAAAAACCTAAAAAAATCCTAGGTTGATTGAAATTCTAAATGCAACATTTGCTGTTGCAGTTAGAATTGTATGGCACAGAAACCATGAGGTTGCATCCAGGACTTCATGGTTTCTTTTTCTCTGCTCTTCAAGTAAAATCTTTCATGTCCTGCCTTCGGATTGGAGGCAGATATGAGCAAGAAACATCTTACATTTGATGACAGACTGGCTATTCAGGCAGGGCTTCAACAAGGGCTCAAGATAGCTCAGATAGCAAAACGCATCGGAAAAGACCGTTCCACCGTTGGTCGGGAGATCAAGGCACACAGACGGCTGGTGGCATCCTCAAAAGGAAACAACTGTGTCCACCATGCGGTCTGTGC
>CAJUPQ010000136.1 GCA_910588505.1 uncultured Hungatella sp.
ATTTTGTGAGATGATTTTTTGTCAGATGTGCATAAATTTATGAGGCGTACGTGGAGCGTACGTTGATTAAATTTATGTGCATATGACGGAAAATCAGCCAATCTGCCACAAAGGCAGGTGCAAGAGAGATTCCGAGAGTACATATATCATCCCCTGACATCCGATTCCCTTTTTAAAGGAAACTCCTGCTCCACTTCTCATAAAATTCCCCAAACCTCTTATACCGTCCATTCCTGTCGGCGCAGACAGCTTTCACCGCGGCCTCATAACTTTCCTCATTCAGCTGCCATTTTGAGCGGGAACAGGGGACAAACCGGTTCTGCGCGTACCGCTGTTTTACCTCGTCATCAGTATAGTTTCCAAAAAACTCAAAGAGCAGCGCGCCCAGTGTAAAAATATTGGTCTGCGCATCTATGACGCTGCCTTTTATATATTCCTCCGGAGCCTTCAAACGCTTTGTCCCAAACCACGCTGCCCCCATATCATTGATGACAGGGGCTTTTCTGAAAAAGTCAATATCGCAGATCGTAACCTTGTCCGCCGCAAAATCGTACATGATGCTTCCGTCATAAAAATCGACAGCCACATACCCCCTTCTGTTTACATTTTGTAAAAAGGAAAACAAGGCGTCCACCGCAGCTATCTTTTTTGCGGCAGGTAACTCTCTGAATCGTTCCTTCGGACTTTTTAGTGAAACATCCTTCTTATATGTTTCAAAATTCCAGTGGTCAAAGAGGCATTCTCCGTCCGCCCACTGAAAAACCGTGACATAAAATTGCTCATACGCGTATTCTTCCACAAGCCGGATCAGATTGGGGTGTTCCAGTTCTCGGTAGAGCGGCGCTGCGTTTTTCAGGACAGTTACAGACTCTGCCGGCGCGATTTCCCCCTCTATTGTATTTACCCCGGCGATTTTGCAGAAGTACCGTTTTCCTGCATCTTCCATTCCGATACAGATACATCCGGAACCGGTCTCGTCCACACACCAAAAAGCTTTTCCGTATTTCTTCAGCCAGTGAAAATCCTGGTGTTCTTTCAGACGGAACGTGACGGAATCCAGTTTCATCACTGCCATTTTCCCTTCAATTTGATTCATTGAACAGTCCTCTTCCACTTTTAAATGGATAAATACCATGCCTCGTCAATTATGTAATCATTAACCGGAACAACCCCTAATTGCAGTTCTCTTAATTTCTCTACCAATTCGTCCCCTGTTTTGCCGGTGACCTTGACCTGTGTAAATCCTGACTCTCTTAAAAGCCTTTGTTCCAATTGCTTTATTGAATCCAGATAATCCTGATTCCACTCCAGGATCTTTGTATATCGTTCTAAGCGGGCAGAGGTTTTAAACCGAATGGTATGCCCATTATACTGAAATACCGTATAACCCTTTTGACTGCTTAAGATGGCCTCCTCAGCCATTTTATCACACCCTTTCCCCAAACAGGCTTTTAATACACCACCCGAAACTTAGACTCCTCCACGCATGGAATCTCCGCCACGTCCATATTGTCAACGGAAATAAACTGCTGCCCCTGCAAGTCCTGCAAAAACCGCTCAATACTTGTCTCTTCCCCCTGGACTTCCATCTCCACCCGGTCGTCCCAGAGATTTTTCACCCACCCGGTCAGTTTCCTGGACTGGGCCAGGTAAGTGGCGCGGTAGCGAAACCCTACGCCCTGCACCCTGCCGGAAAAATAAATATGTTTTCTTACCTCCATAAGCTGCTTCTCCTTTCTACTCCCCCAGATATGTCCGAATATTATCCAATACCTTTTTACTCAAAAGCTCAAAAGCCTGTTTCGTCCTTCCCACAGATGTCTTCATACAAATTACATTCTCTCTCCGGATTAATTCCCCTGTCTCATCCCCGATAGCCGCCTCCGTATCGCAGCAGTACAAATTATCCCCGCATTCCAGCCATTTAGCCAAAGCCTCCCGGTCGGCCGCCGCGCCTATGGAAGTGTTCATCAGGATTTTCTTGCTGCCAAGACACTGAAACTGTTCCTCATGAAGGAGTATCACATTTTTGTTCAGGCAGGTAATGACCACCTGGTTTCTGGCAAGCAGGTCATTGAGAGGCAGATACTCCATCCCCGCCGCTTCCCGTTCCGGCTTTCTGGTCCTGCTGTAGTAGGACACCCTGGCTCCCATCATCTGCAGCGCGTCCGCCACCATGCCTCCCGACACGCCCAAACCCACAATCCCCACACAAAGACCCGTAAGCTCCAGCGGCTCCTCCTGCCACATGGGGAAATCAAACCCGTGGAGAATCCGCACCAGCTGGTACACCACGTACTCCACCACGCCCCGGTCCCCGTAATCCCGTATGCCCAGAACCTGAATCCCATGTTCCCTGGCATAGGCGATATCCACATTGGCGCTGGCCTCCGAATACAGGCTGCAGCACATGCCCACATAGCGGACATTGGGACACTGCTCCAGCACGCTCTTTCGAATTTGGGATGTATAGCTGACCAGAACGCCGTCCGCGTCCCCAATCCGTTTCACTATCTCATCTTCATGTTGCGGAATATCTTCATACAATACCACTTCCTCCGCGTACTGCTTCAATTCCTCCTGGGCGGACGGAATCAGGCTTACAGGCTCTATGGCCACTAATTTCTTAAACATGTCTGTTTTTCCTCCTCATATGATTAACATGGGATATACCCTCTGCACTCTAAAACATGATTGGGGACACCAGGTTTTTAAGCAGCGCCACCACGCTCCACGCGGCGATATCACTGGTCCTGGAATAAATATCCACCACAGCCGTCACCCCGTCAATTTGGGCCGTAATCTTATGGTCGTCTCCCTCCATCCCCGGCACGCTGAAAATGCGGAACCGGGTTTTCTCCGTTCCCGCCGTGGCCAGGGACGCGGCTACCGATACGTTTACCTTCGTAGGCAGAAGCCTGATTGCCTCCTTCGTATTCCCGTCAAATACCTCCGACTCCTCCGTATCCTCCAGCAGTTCCTCCCGAAACACCGGAGTATTATAAAGAGACTTGGGGCCTTTGTGAGTCACCATCTCCGTCTTCACCTGCCCCATCAGGGATACGGTCCGAAGCACGTCAAACCCTCCGATGGCGCCGGAAGCAATATGTACCTTTGTCCCGCTTTCCCTGGCTGTCTCCTTTATACGGTCATAAAAGGCTTCGTCAGCAAAAGCGCCGATGGACAGGACCACCAGATTGGCCCCGGCTTTTAACACCTTCTCCCCGATATCTTTCACCAGCTGCACCGAAGCCATCTCCGCCACATAGTCCGGCTTTACGGCCAGCAGCTCCTCAATGGTCTCAAATGCCGGGCATCCGGCTTTGGACGCCATGGAGCCGGCCCGTTCTCTGTCTCTTCCTAGGACGCCGACTATCTCATATTCCGGAAGAAGGCCGCTTTTCCAGGCGTCTGTCAAAATGTTTCCCAGTTTTCCGCAGCCTGCTATGGCAAGCCGTTTTTTGGTTGATTCTGTATTCATGTTTTTCACCATTCCTTTCAAATCATAAATAATAGGCGTTTGCGAAACGCCAGACCCCGCATAAATACGGGATATTTTTTGTTACAAAACGAAACAACTCCTCACTGGTTTATGGTAAAATTGAGATGTCGAGTAACAATCAACCATCCACCGGAAAGGAGTTGTATCTATAATGATACCATACAAACAGCTCTCTTTGGCAGATTTTTTACCGATTGCCAAAATAAATTTGATAACGATAAATATCAGTTCCTTGAACTTCTCGAAAATACCATGAACCTTGATGAAATTGTCCCAGTGTCTTTTGTTTCTCATTTCCACGCTGCCACCGGCAGGCCCCGTAAGCATCTGCTTTATCCAATGCTCAGGGCTCTGTTATTGCAGCTTATCTTCTCAATCCC
>CAJUPQ010000137.1 GCA_910588505.1 uncultured Hungatella sp.
TTATTTGGAATTTTCAGGGTCTTACATACTGTTCAATCTTCGATTTTCAAGGTCCTGGGCTGTCTTCTTTTCAAAAGCAGCTTATATATATTAGCACATGTCTTTTGATTTGTCAACAGCTTTTTCAATTTTTTCATCGGATATTTCCGATCTGTCTTGATTTTGTAGGCCCCGTTCTCACGGGACGAGCTTTATAATAACAAATCTATTTACAAAAGTCAACAACTTTTTTAAATTTTTCCATTTTTTATTTTCTCCCCTGTTTTGATCTGCTGCGGAACAGCAAACAGCAGCACCGCATACGATGCTGCTGTCCTCTTAACTTAATCTTAACTTAATCCAGATCTTCTCCGTTGCTGGCAATTACCTTCTTATACCAGAAGAAGGAATCCTTGCGGTAGCGATCCAGGGTCTTTAAGTCAAACTCTTCTCTGTCCACATAGATAAAGCCGTACCGTTTTACCATACCTTCATGGGTGGAGATCAGGTCTACCGCTGACCATGGGCAGTACCCCATCATCTCACAGCCATCGGAAATAGCCAGGCGGACCTGCTCAATATGTTTGCGCAGATACTCGATCCTGTATGGATCATGAACCTTGCCATCCTCTGTCAGCTTGTCGTAAGCGCCTAAGCCGTTCTCCGTTACAATCATAGGCAGACGATATCTGGAATACATTTCCCGGATAGTTGCCCTAAAGCCCATGGGATCTATCTCCCAGCCAAATTCCGTAGTGGGCAGGTGAGGATTGCGGAAGCCTTTATAGAAACCGGCTTCCCCTCTGGCGGTCTGCTGATCCGCGCTGGGGCTTATAGCCTCCGTGCCGTCGCTGGCCTCCACGGTCGCCGTATTATAGTAGTTGAATCCGATAAAGTCCGGATGGCCGCTCTTAAGGGCCTCAGCGTCGCCCGGTGCAAACTCAGGCGTAGCGTCGTTCTCCTCCAGATAAGCCCATACCAGATTATTATACACACCGTATACGGCCATATCCAAATACAGCCAGTTGCGGATGGCATTATAATTCTGGGCAGCCAGGTTGTCCTCCGGTTTGCAGCTTGCAGGATATACCAGGGAAATATTGGGAGCCGGGCCAATCTTTGCACCTGGCAGCATCTCATGGCAAAGAGCCATGGCTTTTGCCTGGGCTACCAGCATGTGGTGGTTCTGCTGATAGGTCTCTTTTAATACATTGGTACACCCTTCGGGAATGGTCAGGGTTCCGATCACCGGGCCTACCAGGGTCAGCATATTCTGCTCATTAATAGTCAGCCAGTATTTTACTCTGTCTCCGAAGTTCTCGAACATCACCTTCGCGAAATTTAAAAACCAGTCAACAGACTCCCTGTTGGACCAGGACCCCCGCTTGTCCAATGCCGCCGGCATATCGAAATGGAACATGGTAACCAACGGCTCAATGTTGTATTTGAGGCACTCGTTGATTACATTGTTATAATATTCAATTCCCTTGGGGTTTACTTCCCCCGTCCCCTCGGGAAGAATCCTGGACCAGGCGATGGAAAAACGGTAGGTCTTAAATCCCATCTCCGCCATCAGCGCGATGTCCTCTTTGTACCTGTGATACTGGTCTGCACATACCGTCAAATCGGAAGTCCCCTCCGGCACTTTCTTCACGTCCTGACAGGACGGCCCCTTGCCGTCTTCCAGATTCGCCCCCTCTACCTGGTATGCGGATGTGCTTGCCCCCCAAAGAAAATCCTTAGGAAATGGTTTTAATGTCTTGTGCAGCATTTCTTCTCTTCTCCCTTCAAATTTGATGTAGCTTGTAAGGCCTATTATACTATGTTTTTTTTGGTTTGAAAAGGGACTTTTATCCTGTTGGCTGGTTAAACACAAGACGTTTTTGCCTCCTTGTTCCCAATGCCAGGTATTGAGGAAGCAACCGGTATTCCTGATACATTTGGATATAGGAAACATCGTCGATCACTTCCTTTCCCCTGGAAAACAGACGGTGATACAGCAAATATCCCCTTTCATCTCCTGCTTCCATGGCCTTCTGCAGGCACAGCCTGGCCGCCTTTTTATCCCGCCTGCACACCTCTCCCTTTAAAAACAAGATCCCCAGTCTCCTAAATGCCGCCCCGTCTCCTACAAGAGCTCTTTTCCACAACTTTTTTACATACGCCTTTCCTACCATATTGGCTTACCTCCATTTTTTCTTCCATTTTAACAAGAAGGAGCTGTAAAACTGTAACTTGTTTCCGTCAGAATCGTATGACGGCAAAGGGCTTCCGACTGTCTGGAGACTTAATTTTTAATACTCCACTATGTCAATTATACAGTGTATAGATAACGTTATTTTTGATTAATATAGACACTGTTTTGGAACGTTTTATAGTATCTAGGCGGTACTTTATATTTTAGATATGATAAAATCAATTTTTTACTTAACAACAAACTTTTCACAGATAGCGGAGATGACACATGAACGAAATCAATCCTTTAGATCGTATTCAGCAACTATGTGATGAGCGGGGCTGGTCCTACTACCAGCTGGCTAAGGCCTCCGGCATTACTTACTCCACCTTAAATACCATGGTCAATAAACAAAATATGCCGTCCCTTCCCACACTCCAGAAGCTGTGCCAGGGCTTTGGCATCTCTGTTACGGATTTTTTTGAGCCGAACCGGAGCCAAACCGGGCTTACGAAAGATCAGGCGGCCTGCCTTTCCCTTTTTACCGCCCTCTCACCCGATGAGAAGCAGCTGGCGCTGGCTTATATGAAAGGGCTGGCAAAGAAGCTGTGAGTGCTGGTGGTGTTGGATAAAGCGATAGCTGATAATGAAGTTCGGGCAAATAAAAACAGCCGGCCAGCTGGTGACTGCTGGATGGCTGTTTTTATAAAAAGTAATCACAGACCCCGAGCGTACAATCTTAAGAATTCCACACCCCATCGGAGTTCACCCAATACCCATCCGGAGTATACGTACTTGTCAACATAGCGCCCTGGCCGCTGCCCTCTCTCGGATCGCAGTAATACCACTGATTGCCTGACCAGATCCACCCTGTCATCATATACCCTGTTCCGTCAAAACAGTACCATGCCCCGTCAATATTCGACCACGTATTCCTTGGATAAGACCCATTCGTGTATTCATACCACCATCCAACATGATTCCGCTTCCATCCCCCGCTGCGTCCGGTAGATGTCTCACTTTCCGAACTGTCAGAAAAGTAACGGAACGAACTCTCAATGTTGTCGTTTATGGTTGCTGTGTTATTTCTCGTCGTATTGGTTCTTGTTGTAGTTGTAGTGGTAGTTGTATCCGTTCCGCCTGTTCCGGTCACCGTAATCTGCCAGGTATCTGTCCGCAGCTGGCTGACATTCTCCCCATAATCTCCAAACCAGTCAGCCCTGGCATTGGGATCGTACACCAGTTCATAGGAACGCACGGTAACCGTCATAGTTCCTGGCCGGAGGCCTGTAAGGACGCACCGTCCCTTATAGGTGCCTTCAAGCTTTGCGCTGGCAATAGTTTCATCCTCCACATTCCAGGCATAAGGATATCCTCCCTCAGCCGTGAGCGTTATGCTCTGTCCCACTTCAACAGTTCTGGTTCCCCGATCCTTGGCAAACGCCGCCGTGGCCATCAAAGCCGAGAGCATCCCCACGCTTAGCAAACCTGTCAAAACTTTGTTTCTCATGTTTCTTTTCATTGTGTTCTCCTCTCTTTGAATATCCCTATTGTCTGCCAACTGGCAGGATACATGATATACCGCAGCACACAAAACCATATGATCATTCCCACAGCGCCATCTCCCCCTTTCTCTCTTGATGTACTCTCGGAGTCTCTTTGTGCCTGATTTTGTGAGATGATTTTTTGTC
>CAJUPQ010000138.1 GCA_910588505.1 uncultured Hungatella sp.
CTGACGCAGATATCAAGCACTATTACTCAGTTATTAATGCAACGATGTACTAGGATCACGGCAGATACCGCACATCCTCCGCCCCCCTGGAGAGCCCTGTAAGGCCTGTCCTGGCCAGTTCCAGGATCTCATAATCCTCCAGAAGATTAATAAGAGCGTCAAGCTTAGACTGATCCCCAGTGAGCATGACAGTCAGGGACTCCTTGCCCACGTCCACGATAGTGGCCCGGAAAATATCGGAGATAGCGCTGACCGCCTGTCTCTGGCTGGCGTTGGCCTTTACCTTCACCATGATCAGCTCCCGATACACGGAACGGCCCGGCTTCAACTCCTTGATATCCCTCACATCCTCCAGCTTCCGAAGCTGCTTCTCGATCTGCTCTAAGATCTCCTGATCCCCGATGGATACCACGGTCATGCGGGAATACCGCTCGTCCGCCGTCACCCCCACCGTAAGACTCTCAATATTATAACCTCTGCGGCTGAACAACCCCGCCACCCGGCTTAAAACGCCGGCCGTGTTGTCCACCAGCAATGACAATACGATCCTATCCATAAATCTCCTGCTTTCCTTAAATATAATGTTTCCTCTAATCTTATCAATGGCAGTGAGATTTGTCAACTACGTAATCGGAATACATGACATAAATTCAGGTTATAAAGAAGTCTCCCTGGCCCGGATAAAACGGAACTTTAAGTTCAATAATCCCCCACATAGCAGACAAAAAATCCTGCTGGAGGCCAAACCATAACATGGTCCTCTTCCAGCAGGATCCCTTTTTCTTTCAATGGAGGTTAGGACTGAAATGGCCGGACAGAAAAATTGTCGTCATACAGAACACGATCTCCTCTACCCCTTATAATCCATCGGCAAACTCTCCCACCGTTTTTTCAACAGAAACGCCGCCGCCTTAGGCTGCCGCTGTCTGGTAAAGATCCCCTTTTTATTGCCATTGACCCGCATGATCCCCTCCGTGGTCTGGAAATCGGCGAAGTTCCACACCTGCTCTCCCACCACAAAGTCCAGGGAGTCGAAGACCTCATGAATCAGCTCCAGCACCTCCTCCTGATACTCCTGGCTCCACATCACCGAGGGAAGCTTATGCTCCATAGCAGAAGTGTCCGCGCCGTACTCCGTAAACATAAAGGGCTTGTCCGGCTCCACTTCCTTCCACTGTCTCATCTCCTCCCGGAAATCCTCAAAGGCGTCAAAGATCTCATACCCGCCCTTAATATACCACCCATAGTACCGGTTCAGACAGATAAAATCGCTGAACTGGTGGCATTTACAGATATAGGGCCCCGAATTCTTGATCTCGGCGAAGGTTCTTGGCCGCTTCTGGGGATCCAGCGCCAGGGCGTGGGCAAAGACTTTTTCAAAATAAGGCACGCTCTCGTCCGTAGTGGTCTCCGGCTCATTTAACAGGCTCCAGGCCACCACACTGGGGTGATTCTTGTCCCTGGCGATCAGCTCCTCAATATCCCGCAGATGGCGGCCAAGAAGCTCCGGGATGGTGTCCAGGGAAAAGAAGCAGGTCACCTTGCCGTTTGTCACGTCCACAAAGTTCTTGGTGCTCTTAAACAGCCCCACCGCCGCCACCTCGTCGATGATCAGAAATCCCTCCCTGTCCGCCATGCGATAGACTTCCTCGTCGTAAGGATAGTGGGAGGTGCGGAAAGAATTGGCCCCGATCCACTTCATCAGCTCAAAATCCCGCTTCATCATGCAGATGTTAAAACCCCGGCCCGCCACGTCGCTGTCCTCATGTTTCCCAAAGCCCTTAAAGTACACCGGGCTGCCGTTTACCAGGAATTTGGTTCCCTTTATCTCCACCGTGCGGATGCCGATCTGGTCCTCATACTCGTCTGTCAGCCGTCCCTCCCGGCACAGGCGGATCCTTATGGTGTACAGATACGCGTCCCTCACCTGCCAGAGTCTGGCGTTTTTCACCTCCAGAACACCCTTCTTCCCCTGGACGGCAGATACGCATACGCCATCCTCGTCCAGAAGCTCCACCTCCACCTGGCCCTCTCCCACGGTCTCCACCTGGTAGAGGACCTTAGCGTCAGCTCCCTCCAGTTCATAAGATGTGCTGTAATCGAAAATATACTCGTTGGGGCAGACCACCAGATTCACGGAACGGTGGAGTCCGGAATAATTATAGAAATCAAAGTAGGGGGATGCCTTCTTCATTCCGTTTTTCAGCGTAATGGTAGCTCCGCATGGAAGGTTCGCTGTGGACAGCTCATTGTTCACTACCACCGAGATCCGATTCTTTTTGTCAAATTCCACCAACCGGGAGATATCCAGGGAAAAAGGCAGAAATCCTCCCTCATGGCTTCCCGCTGGCTGACCATTGACATACACGTCGGCGAAATGGGTGGCACAGCCAAACCTGAGAAACATTCTCTTTTCCTTATACGCCGAGGAAATCATCACCTCCGTCTCATACCACACGTCCCCCACAAACTCCCGGATCTCCTTTGTGGTATAGAAATCCTGGAAGCTGGCGGGAACGGGAATCATGTCATAGCCCGAAAGCCCGTTCTGCCACTGCTCCTTCCTGCCCTGGCTGTCCCAGTCGATCTTAAACCTCCACATGCCGTCCAGGCCAAAGACCTGGCGGCTCACCGTATTTACCGGATATAAAACCGAATACTCCAACATTTTATTCTCTCCTCGCCTTATTTATTTATCTCACTGATACAATCTGTCCCGCCGGATTATACCTCCCGGCTAAAAGCTGAGCCGCCAGATGCCAAAGTCATCTGGCGGGCGCCCTGGGATCTGAAGCTTACTGCTGATCAGCCTCCTCCTTCAAAAACTGGTTGTCCAGCATCTTGATAAACGGCATCCACAGAAGAAATCCAAAGGCAAAGGTGGCCAAGGTAATCACCACGGCCCAGGGATTAAAATTGGTGGCAATCAGCTGTTTTAAGAAAGGCGGCGTGGTCCACGGAACATCATAGATGGGAACCGCCCCTGTAATCTTCATCAAAAAGTAAGCCAGACCGGCCTGAAGAGGCTCGCTTAAAATCCACGGAATAAAAATCGTAGGGTTCATAACCGCCGGGAGACCGAAGACGAAAGGCTCGTGGATATTGAAAATGGCCGGGATCAGAATGGTCTTTTTCATGGCCTTGGCACGCTGAGATTTGCCCAGGACGCACAGGGCCACGATCTCCGACAGCTTACAGTGGTTGGTGTACACGCGGAAAGCGGCGGTCATGAGAAATGGCAGAGCCAAACCAGCATTGTAAGCCTCCAGGTTCATAGCCATGGCCACCAGCGCCGCCGGCTGCCAGATGGGAGTCAGAATCAGGTTGGTTCCGTGAAGTCCGAAAAACCACAGAACCTGAGCCACAAACAGCAGGAACATAAACACCCAGATATTGTTGGAAAGGTTCAAAAACGGCTTCGTAATCAGCGTACTGATACACTGGGACAAGGTTCCGTAAGGAGTCATCTGGAACAGAAGACGGATTCCCATAAACAGAAGCGTCGTGGCTCCCATGGGGATCATAGCCAAAAACGGTTTCATCACATTAGGCGGCACCGTGTCCGGCAGCTTGATGGTCAGGTTTTTGTGCTCCAGCCAGGCAAACACGGAGATGGACAAGATCGCCACGATCAGGGCCGGAAAGATCCCTCCTGCCCCCAAAACTCCGGTGTCGATGACTCCTGATATCACTGTGGCGATCTTCTCCTCCCCCACAGCCACCTCTGTGGCCTTCTCAAAGGGCGTCACCAAAAGGAAGCAGATCACCGCCGT
>CAJUPQ010000139.1 GCA_910588505.1 uncultured Hungatella sp.
CTGACAAAAAATCATCTCACAAAATCAGGCACAAAGAGACTCCGAGAGTACATAGTCGTAGTAGGGAGGGAAGTGAAGGATGGTCCTGTCCGGGTGAATTTTTGCCTGTGAGATGAGACCAGGGAAACAGGAAGGCTGATACCTGACTGTTTCCCGCTTTAAGGGAACAGAGGAAGCGTGCTGATGCACGCGCAGGTCACCAACCTAAGGGGTTGCCGACAAATTCTCATCGGAATGTTTGGCATATCTGAACCCGGACAGGACCATCCTTCCCTTCTCTGACTGGCATCACGATTACTCTAGCCCCATGCTCACTCAATTATACACTAATATGACGAATTTAAAACTCCGCTTAATCCATGCTAGAATCACCAAAAAGAGCCCGGCTCCAAAAGCCGGACTCCCTACTCCATGATCCTCTCCACAAATTCCTCATAAGAACACTCCTGGGTCAGCCTCTCCAGCTGTCTGGGACTGCTGATAATATTGGACACCCAGTCAAAAAAAATCTTGATCATCCGCTGATCGCTCTCATTGATGGCAAACAGCATCACCAGCCGCACATCAAATCCCCCCCATCTCATAGGCTGGGACAGCCGGGCCACGGCGATGGTGGACCTGCTGGCATAAGCCCGAAAAGCGTGGGGGACCGCCAGGGCATTGGCAAATGAGGTGGGGCTTAACCGCTCCCGCTCCAGCACCGAATCCATAAACCCTTCATCCACCACACCCTCCCGCCAAAGCCCGTCGCACAACACCTCAATAACCTGCCAAGGAGTCTGGCACGTAAGACACCGGTGATAATGCTCCTTCCGTATCAGATGCCCCATATGGGAGGCAAACTCCAGGCGAAACCGGTTCTTGTCCAGCTTATTTAAGGCCTCCAGGATCCTGGCCTCGGTCTCCGAATCCACAAACACGCTGACCGGAACCGTCAGAATATTCAAAGCATGGTCAATCGCCGTAGTCGTCAGAATCAGATCCGGCGCGATCCGTTTCACCTCCGTCTCCTCAAAATAACTGCACCGCTTCACGATCTCCATCCTCTCCCGGAACATTTCCATGATCCGCTTCTCGCACATGTCAAAAAATGTCTGGTTGTAGGGCATAATCATCATGGCCCGGTATTTACGGACAGAATTAAGCCGCTCGCTGGCAGCCCCCAGATGAAGGGCCAGAAAACCGCTCTCCATGTCCGCAATGGTGATCCCCAGCTCCTCCTCCAGATACCCGGTAATACACACCCCCATCTCAAACACCAGCGGATAGTTCTGCTTGATCTCCTCCAGGAAAATATCCTCCATAACCACCTGGTTTCTGGCCCGCTCGATCAGGCTGTGGATGTGCATCTTAAGCCCTGCCGCCAGGTCCTCGTCATCCTGGTAATCCACCCCGAACACGTCCCGAAGCCGCACCAGGGACCCTTCCACCAGCCGCCTGGTGTTAAGCCACCGCTCCCCCAGCTTAATGTGGTCGCTGGCATAATTGGAGGCCCGCCGCCCCATAATGACCAGGGCGAACATCCCCACCTCCCCCTCCTTCACCTGGATGTTCAGCCGCCTGGCGATCCGGTCAAAAAACGCGGCCGCGATCTGGTACTCTATGGTATCCTCCAGGCCCGGCCTTGTCTCCTCCATCTCCACATAGTGGCAGGCGCTTATGCGCTCAATGCTGGTCCCCGCGTGGACGATGAGCATGGGAAACATGGACTCGTGGATAGAATAGTCGTACTCCTCCAGCACCTGGACAAAAATATCCTTCACCTCAATAAGGTCAAAATTCTTATACAAATGAGCCAGCCTGTTGAGATTGAGAAAATTCTCCTGAACCTCCGCCACCAAAAGATCTCTGTAAAACTTCCGCTTCATGTGTTCATCTCCCTGGAGAGAGACGCACTCCAAGTTCCGCACCAGCCGAAGCCCTGCATAAGGCTCGATCATCTTCCGTATCCGCTTAAGATCATTCTGGATCGAGTAGTCGCTGACATAGATCTGGCTCTGCAAGCTTGTCAGGTTCAGCTCCCTGTTCTCAAACAACAGCTTCTGGATCATGTAAATGCACCTGGCTCCCGGCGTCTGGGGAATATCCTGCGCCCCATGGACATCCTGTTCCGGCAGGGCTCCTTTGCCGCTCTCCTCCTGCCGCATAACGGCCCGGTAACCCTTTCGCACATTGGACTCAATGCCCATTCTTCCGGGCTGCCTGTTCACCGCTTCCACATCAGAGCGGATGGTTCTGTCCGTCACATTCAAAAGCTCAGCCAGCCTGCGGCTGGTCATCCAATCCTGCTTTTCTGTCAGCAGTTCAAGAAGCCTCTCCTGTCTGTCATTGAGCATGATCGCTTCCCTCCATTTCCACCGTCCGGTCCCCTTTTAAAAACACCCCCGCATTCCGCCAGGCCGGACCCAAATCCCGCCTCCGGGATACGGAGGGTTCGCTATGAATGTCTTTATCATAACCGAAAAACAAGGGCAGCGGGGGACAAATCATGTTCCTAACTACTAGGAAAAGGGGAACTTTTCTGTCTATAAAAGTTCCCCTGCCAATGTTTTAAGTTCCTTCGCCGCCCACTCCTCCGAAGCTCCCTCCACCTCAAACTCCAACACATCCCCCCGCTTAGCCTTAAGCCTCATCAGACCCATAAGCTGTCTAGCGTCCGCGGCGCTTCCCTTACAGACCACCCGAACCCTGCACCCGCTCTCCATACAGAATCGGGCCAGCCCCGCCGCATTGACGGCGTGGAGTCCGTTGGGGTCGGAAATCTTGTGTGTAACCATAACCATAGCTCCCTCCAGTCTGAGACATGCTCAACTGATCTTTTCTAAATAATTTATGGTCATCAACTGTTCCAATATGATTCCCTCTTCTGAAACAACGTTTTCGGTATGTAAATAATATCGCATGTATCTAAATATTTTACAGAACAGTATCTGCACCCCTTTCTTCTGTCGTCTATTCTACCATACTTTCCCCCAATATACCATACTTCATTTTCTTTCCCCAAAAGAAGGAGCGGCTCCTGCGCTTCCCCCAAATACTCCAACCGCTAAAAATCACAAATAACAGGGAAAAAACCGACAGAAACCGGGCGGCCTCCTTCAAAGCCCTGTCCTCCACAGAGTAGTCTTCCCCTGCCGGATTTTCCGTCGGATTTTGTGCCGGATTCCCTGTCAGCTTTTCTTCTGGTATCCTGTTTTTCTTTTGTCTCTTCACAGCGCCTCCTTCGCAGGAGACATACAAGAACTGTCTGTTGTTTCCTTCATTATAACTGCTGTTCTCTTTCCGGACAATAAACTTCTGCTTCCATTCTTATTTTTTATTTCTTTATCCACATTTTCTTGGATCTCTGCCTAATCGCAGGCTGATATTCAGATCTTTCTTCTCTGCCAGACGGCATGGGAGAAAACTCTCCTCAGATGAACGATATTTCTAAGATGATTTGATGTATAATTGAGTGAGCAAGAGGGCGAAGATTGTCGTGAGGTCAGGGAGGGAAGGGAGGCATGGTGCCGTCCGGGTTCAGATATGCCAAACATTCCGATGAGAATTTGTCGGCAGCCGTTAGGTATGGGACCGCGCGTGCATCAGCACGATTCCTCTGCTCCCTTAAAGCGGAAATCAGTCGGGTATCAGCCCTCCTGCTTTCCTGATCTCATCTCCATGGCATAAATTACCCTGACGGCACCATGCCTCCCTTCCCTCCCTATGTACTCTCGGAGTCTCTTTGTGCCTGATTTTGTGAGATGATTTTTTGTCAGA
>CAJUPQ010000140.1 GCA_910588505.1 uncultured Hungatella sp.
TCGCAGACGCACACCTGACGCAGATATCAAGCACTATTACTCAGTTATTAATGCAGCGATGTACTAGATCCGGTGCATCTTCGTAAAGATCTCCTCCCTCTGGCACTTGATCCTGACGCCGATGTCCTCCCCGATCTTCTCCAGATCAGCGGACAAGTGCTCAAAAGGCTTTTCGGACTTTTCCATATCCACGATCATCATCATATTGAAAAATCCCTGCACAATGGTCTGGGAAATATCCAGGATATTCACCTGACGCTCCGCTAAGTAGGTACACACCTTGGCGATGATTCCCACCGTGTCTTTTCCCACTACCGTTATAATCGTTCTGTTCATGGTCTTGTCTCCTTTTTCTTTTTAAGATTCTGTCTGCGCAGGCTTTTGCTTCCCCACTTAATCCCGGCCAATGGGTCCACTACACCGTCGCTTCGCAGACGCACACCTGACGCAGATATCAAGCACTATTACTCAGTTATTAATGCAACGATGTACTAGTATAACCCACACTAATTACCGATACCTTTCACGCAGGATAAATTTTCAGCCTGCAAGACGGAGCTTCAAAATACAGGTGTCCGGGGCTTCCTCGTCCACGTGGCCGTCATCATACCACTCCTGAAACACTGCCCGCAGCTTGCCGGCCATATCTACATTTTCCTCACTACCAGAATTTCCTCAATCTCTGTCGGTATCCTATTATTCATTATTTTCTCTCCTTTATCCGGATCGAATCCTGCTGCTCCCCATATCCGATGGTGGTCTATATGGTGATGATCTGACTCATAGCGTCTCTGCTGGCCACGGAAATGGCAAAATCTCCAGAGCGGTATCCGCAGTCCCCCTGATCGATCTCCAGCTTCACGGTCTCATAGGCCAGCTCCTCAAAATTATTCTCCTTGCTCAGATGCCCCAGGAGAATGTGTTTCATGTCATCATGAAGTATGTAATTCAAAAGCCTCCCCGCGTTGTCATTGGACAGATGGCCGTGATCACTTAAGATCCGCCGCTTCAGATAATAGGGGTAGGGGCCTGTCTCCAGCATCCTCACATCATGGTTGGACTCTAAAAGCAAAGCGTCCAGACCCTGAAGGTGTTCAATGATATACTGGTCAAAATGGCCCATATCCGTGGCAACTGCCGCCCGCCTTTGGCCGCTCTGGATCCGGTAAGCCACCGGGTTAGCCGCGTCGTGGTCAATAGAAAAAGGCTTTACCTCCATATCCCCGATCAAGACCTCCACGTCCGGCAGAACAGGACGGAAAAGTTCTTTCGGGTACTGGCCCAGATACTTCATATTCTTGATCTCTTCAATGGTCTCCTCGGTGGCGTAGATGGGGACCCCGTGCTTTCTGGCAAGGACTCCCAGCCCCTTCACATGGTCCGAGTGCTCGTGGGTGATGAACACCCCGTCCAGCTCGCTTCCCTTGACCCCGATGTCATTGAGCCCCTGCTCGATCCTCTTGTTGCTGATCCCCGCGTCGATGAGGATGTGGGTGTTCTCCGTTCCCGCATAGATGCAGTTGCCGCTGCTGCCGCTGGCGATGCTTACTAATCTCATGGTGTTCTCTTCCTTTTTTGTACCGCGTTTTTTCAATCTGTTTCCTTAAAAAGGGCAGCGGGAACTCCAGGGCCTCATCTGCCGACAGCTCCAATCCTTCGGCGGATCTGCTCCCTGACAGCGTCCATGGAGCCGTTGTTGTCGATCACATAGTCCGCACACTTACGGTACTCCTCCTCCGACGGCTGCCCGTCCATCATCCGGCGGCACCGCTCCGCGGAATACCCCCGGCTTTCCATCAGCCTTCTGACCCGCTGTTCCCTCAAAGTATAAACATACCATATTTCCCGGAAAAAGTCACCTGGATTTTCCAGAACAAGGGCAGATTCCACCACAAGGATAGCCTCGTCCCCCTCCTCTGCCCGAGCCTTGACATACTCCCACACTAACGGATGGATCAGCTGATTGACTCTTTCCCTGGCATGAGCGTCCGTGAAGATCATGTTGGCCAGAGTGTCCTTGTTCAGCCTGCCGTCAGGGCCTAAGATACCTGCGCCGAACTCATCTACAAGGGCCTTAAAACCTGCCTGCCCCGGCTCCTCTAACAGTTTAGCCGCATGGTCGGTCTGAATGATCCTGGCATTGTATTCCTTGTTCAGCAGCTCCAGAATGCGGCTCTTCCCGGAGCCTACGCCTCCGGTGAGGGCGATGGTGAGTTTTTGGGGTTGGGTTTGGGGATTGGTCTGGTTGGCTTTCATGGGATAGGGTCCTTTCTGGAGGTGTTTCAGATTATTGTATTCGGTTTTGGGGTGGGTGTCAAGAAGAGAAGAAGGAGTCTCTCATTATGTATCTCATTATGCGCCAAAATAAGATTAAAAAAGAAAGGGCGGTGACAAATTCCGCCCTCATGTTTTTATTCAGCCTTTTCTATCTTCTCTCCCTCATTTACAATACTTTTCTTTGCTTCTTTCCTTTCAATCAACGATTGAACGCTATTCTTTATATCCCATCATCAATAACATGTCTGACGATAAATAAATTCTGCTTCCAGTTCCTCCCTGCTCATCGTTCTTCCCCAATGGATCGAAGAATTATAGTTTCCTTCACAGATGGTAATGGAGTCGCTCTCAATCCCCAGCACAATCACCGAATGACCGCCATAGCTCACACGAAGATGATCGCCAACCCGAAGGTCCTCCCACACCAGCTGATTAACAGTTGTTTTAGGAGCGCCCTTTCCAAATACACTGTCCTGCACCATAAAAGCGAACCCCGCGCATCCATAGCCATTCCCGTATCGATTATCATTGGTCCATCTCATTCCCTCAGGGTAGCTGCCTTTCAGTTCAATGATCTTCTCATAAGCTTCTTCGTCGCTGAGACTGCTTTTGGTCTTGGTCTCTCCCTGTTTTGCTGCACTGGTGGTATTTTTATTGCTGCTGGAAGTCTGACCAGAAGAGGAATCCTGATTTACAGAATTCCTGTAATAACTCCACTCATCATCTTCAACCACATCAATCACATAATGGTCGTCCTGATCAATCACATAGTAAACACCTTCACTTGCTACGCGCACAGTTTTTGTAGCCATCTGCCCATTATCATGGAAATAATAGGGCGTACCGTCCACCTCATGATATCCGGTCAGAGCATAACCACTCTCATCAAAATAATACCATTGGCCGGAAAGCTTTTTCCAACCTTTCTCCAGCTCCCCCTTAGAATTAAAATACTTTCTGCCGCTGTTGTCCTGACCCCATTGATTTTTACCCTGGCCATTGGTATTAAAACTCTCCACATTCTTTCCCACAACCTGACCTTCAAAAATCCAGGCTCCGGAATCATTGACATCATATCCGTCTATCTTAGTGGACACATACATCCAGCCATTTTCATTAAAACAATAGCTTTCCGCCACACCATCCTGGTTTCCGTCCAGCCACACCCAGCCATTGGACGGATAAGAACCGTCATCATTTCGATACCACCAATTCGAAACTCCATTCTCATTCGCAGATCTATTTTGATCCTGGATCCATTCCCCTGCAAATGCAGGCACTGCCATAGTTAACGACATCAATGCCACAGCACCTGCCAGCCATACCTTTTTCATAATGATGTGTTCCTCCTAAAATATATTTTCCTTTGCAGGAAAATTCTACCACATTTTATGAGAGGTGTACAGCACAAAACTACCTACTCGCCTTCTTCCCTTTCCCCAACCGGCTAAACCCATGAAAATACACCAAAAA
>CAJUPQ010000141.1:0-2019 GCA_910588505.1 uncultured Hungatella sp.
TGTCAGAAAAATAATTCGCTGTTTGCTTCTCCCTCAATTCGCCGTCCGACACTTTAGCCCTCATTTTATAAGGCTTTCAGACCCTGTTTTTCAAAACTGCCTGTCTGTTCCACCAGTCAGAAAACTGTTTCTTAGGATTGGATATCTGTTTGTCAAACGATTCTCCATTTCTCTCTTTCCACGCCTTTCCACAGTCCCCGCAATAGAAAGCATTTCCAACAACGCGGCATCCACTATAATACATTTCCTGTGGCATCTCTGGAATTGGGCTTGCCACAAATCTTTTCCCACAATTGCTGCACTGATAATGTATCTTCACTTCCTTGTCCTCCTTAACTCAACTATGATACCGAACCCTTTTTTTAAAAAATTACGATATCGTAATTTTTTAAGGGCATCCATAAATAATATGCTGCCGGATATTTTTAGCAGGCCTAATGTGCCCCGAAGATGGAGTCTGCTATGGAACTGGTCCTGAAAAGCATTGTTCCCAATGCAAAAGCAGAACCGATAATCATTCCTAGCGACCCGATAAAGTCTGACCCCAGCGGCAGCCCTGTCAGGACTCCCCCGTATATGGCATACAGCATCAGCATCAAAGGCCCTTGGAACATGGTAGAAAGCATCTTCCGCGTATAATTTACGCTGACCTGCTGCCATTCTTTGTTTGTCCACATGGCATAGGGTACCGGGGCAGCGCAGGACATGACATATATTTCTAAAAACCAGAAGATCACCCTGATATAAATAAATATCCCTATAATCCATGTTGCAAATTTTGCTAACAACAGCATTGCTGAATACCCAACAACTGCCATTACATCACCAAGCTCATAACGTTCCAATTCCGGTTGTACTATATTTGTGAAATCCAGACCCTCGCCAAAGTTCCCTACTATAGTGCCTGTAATTTTGTGTGTCACCATCTGTCCGATCTTGAAAAATAACATTATAATCTCAAAGGCGTGGCTGCAGGCCAGAAGGCACATGGCTAACTTTATGAGCGGGAATACTATGTTGTCCGGTTTAAACTGCTGCATGGACTGGTTTGTATTCTGCACAATCTGCACCATCTCCCACGCAAATACCACCGCAAGGAACACGGCGGCTACCGGGAGGAATGCTGTCCGGGACAGGCTGCTTACCACCCCGTAGGCGCTGGCGTTCCAGCTTTCCGGGGTCTGGTTAAGGGATACGGCAGCCTCGCTGACATGGGTATTCAGGCTGTCGAATAATCCGTCAAATGATTTCTGGCAGCCTTCATAGGCGGTTTTATATAAGTCTGACAAGATAATCTGGTACAGTTCATCCCAGAATTCAGACAGCGCGCCTGTTACGCCGCCTTCAATAACATCACCAACATCACCGATATTCGGCATTTTTCTCCTCCTTGTCTCTTCTGGCTAAATTGAGAGCATACTGAAAATTTGGGGGATGACCATGGTTCCGACCATAAATACGATTGCACCCCCGATCATTTTTGTCATGCCCTCAGACTGTGCACCCGCATTATGCTGTGATTTGCCCTCCGAAAATGAAATCAGCCCCATTACCGCCATTGTTAACCCTGTTGCCTGCACTGCCAGCTGTGCCAAGCTTTGAATAGTATCCATATTTTTCTCCTCCCTATAAATTTAACTGCCTTCCGGTGTTTTCCGGAAGGCTTGGTTGAAAATTACGATATCGTAATTTTTATGCTGCTATAAACATGCTTCCTGGGTCTTTATTTTTTTCTTTTTCTGGCCAGACGCTTCTTTCTGCTGCCTTGCCACCTTTTCCTGTACAGATTCTTTCTTCTGCTTCCCTGTCTCCTTTTTCTGGACAGGTGCTTCCTTCTGCTGGCCTGCCTCCTTTTTCTGGACAGGTTCTTTCTTCTGCTTCCCTGTCTCCTTTTTCTGGACAGGTGCTTCCTTCCGCTGTCCTGCCTCCTTTTTCTGGACAGGTTCTTCCTTCTGCCGGCCTGCCTCCTTTTTCTGGACAGGTGCTTCCTTCCGCTGTCCTGCCTCCTTTTTCTGGACA
>CAJUPQ010000141.1:2119-3621 GCA_910588505.1 uncultured Hungatella sp.
GGTTTCTTTCAATCCTGGATCTGTTTGTTTCCCTGTTTCCATCTGCTGCTCCTCCATTTTTCATAATAATAGGCAGCCTTCTTCCGGCTGCCTTCTGCTGGCTGGGATGGCTTCCCCGCGTTTTGGGCATGTCCTTATAAAATCCGGTACACATCATCCGGATGCATTTTAATAAAGCTTGTCCTGTCCTCCGCCTCCTTCCTCCGTTTTTTTGACATGTATTTCCCTAGGTCAAATGTCCCGCCGCCGGCATCACTGGTATACCGGAACCGGGGGTGCTCGGATGTGTTGTATTTATCCGACAAAAAAGGCGGCAGCCCCGTGATCCTGACAATGCATTTATTGCGGTCCATCAGGTTCAGCTCGGCTACGTTTTTCAGTTTCCGCCCGGTTTTGTTGAAATTGATCCCATGGCTTTCGCTCTGGGAATAGGAAGAATTCTCCGTCCACAGGTCAATGGTCTCATCCCCGAGGGCCTCCTCCATGTCCTTCAGCGTTGTCTTCTCTTGGCCGCCCAGGAATATGGTGGTGTCACAGTTGCCGGAAATAGTCTCGGCGGCTTCTTTGTAATTGTCTTTCAGCTGTGACTGGGTCTGCAGCATCATGATGATGCTGATCAGGCGGCTGCGGACAGTTGATATCAAAATCTTGAAATCCGGGATCTGCGGGATGTTTGCAAATTCATCAATGATAAACTGCACTGGCGTATCCAGCTTCCCGCCCATCTCCTTGTCCGCTTTATAGCAGAGCACATTGAATATCTGGGTAAACAGGATGGTCAAAATAAAGTTAAAGGAAGAATCCGTATCTGATGAGATCAGGTAAAGGATGGATTTCTGCCCTTTATCCCCATAGGTGTCCAGATGCAGGTCATCCGTGCTGAATATATCAGCGACTTCCGGGATGTCAAAGCGGCTGAAATAGCTGCCTACTGAAATCAGGATGCTTTTTGCCGTCTTGCCTGTTGCTACTTGTCAAGGATGTATTCATCACTTTTCATCACTTTATCTTGATTTTCCCTGTTTCCCATGCTCTAAGTCGTGGAGAATGACACGCTTTAGCTTATCCTCTACGTTTTGGGTACTTGTAGCAGAGAAATGTACCTCGACTAAATACCTTGTCTTGTCAATCTTCTGTTGTAAACAGGGCGTTAATCGCCCTGTGGCGTTGGTCTGAATGTTGTCGCTCATGTTCCTCCTTTTGGGTGCAAAAAAAGCGCATGGTTTACAATTTACTGTTCCATGCGCCTTTACGCTGTTATTAGATTATTAAATTATGTTGTTGATTACGCTAATTGCATAACTTCGGCTTCAATCTCCTTTAATTCCTCCATCGATAATGCAGGAACATAACGTGCAATCTTTTCAAGAGAAAGTTCTCCGTCTTTAATCATTCTTTCGGCTGACTTTCTTTCCGTTTCTTTTTCAATGTCTTTCGTATAAGTCCGCATAATCTGCTCGTCATCAAATAAACTCATCATAATCGTTACTACCTCCACTTCT
>CAJUPQ010000142.1 GCA_910588505.1 uncultured Hungatella sp.
CTTTCCGTCTCCCTTTTTAGACGTTTAATAGATATAGCCATCTGGGCAAATTCTTCCTGCTCTCCTTCCAATTTCTCCCACTTCCCAATTAATAATATCGCACTTAGCAGCATGATGACTACACCTATAAAAATTATGATCCTCTCCATCACTTTCATCATTTCCCTTCTCCCCATTTTAACCTTGAAAAATACGCCAATCGTCCGTCTATCCATCGACAGATCCTGTTTTTTGTTAAATATTGCTCATCGGATAATTCCGGATTATCATACCTCCATCTGCTTTGTTCCAAAAAATCCCATATAGTGTTATAGAAAAATAAGGCTTCTCTTGCTTTCATCAACTCTCTGGGATTCTCATAACTAATCATAATTCCAAATTCATTCCTCATTATTTCAGTAAAATCTTCATCTGATATACTCCATTCTTTACCAGTCATCTGTAAATAAGTCCTCCACCCTCTCTATCTTTTCTACATATCCACCTTCATAACCTGGCTCACGCGCCTTATCCTCCTGTTTCAGTTCCATTCCATCCGATCTTGTTTGTTCCTTTTGGATTTTCATTTCCAAATCTTCCGGCGATTTTCCACTATCCTTTTCCATGATTTCACCGTCCGCCAGATTTTGCCCCTTGTTCTGGCTTTGCGGTTTATTTCGTGTATCAGAAGTTTCCCTCTCTTTTCCTTCTTTCCCCTTCCGAAAAAAGCCTCCCGTTTCACCAGACCTCTTTACCAAAGCCTCCTCACTCTCTCCTTTTTCTTCTCCTTCCCCAGAGTTCCCTTCTCCTTTTTTAGCCTCCAACTCCCCCTTCCGCCACTCCGGCACATGGCCCTCCGTCTTCTCCAGCACCAGCTTTTTCGCCTCAGGGTGCCTGGAATAATCAAACTTCCGAACCTTCAACACCTTCTGCCCCCGGATAACCACAAGAGCCTGGTCCAACGGAAACCGAAGCACCTCATCCGGCAGAAGCAGCATACGCTTCCCCACAGAACTGGTCTCCGAATAATCCGGCACATAATCGCTCATGCGCATAGAGCTTAAGTTTTTCCGTATGGAAGCCACACCCACAGTCACTTCCCCTGACCGGCTGCTGAAATACGTTGCCGTAGTCATATCATTGCACCCTAAAAACAATGATGTATCACACCCGCCCAGAATCTCCTCCCACTGCCCATCCAGATACCGATTCTGTAACTGAGGGATATTCTGATACATAATACTCATTCCCAGATCCCGGCTCCTGGCCGTAGCCAGCTTTTTCTTAAAATCCGGCACCACCCCAATGTTGGGGAATTCATCCAAAATAAAGTGAACCGGAACCGGCAGCTTACGGCTCTCCTGCCGGTCCGCAAACCGCACCAGTTTGATACATAAGAACGACACAAACAACGTTGCCAGCACATCATAAGTGGAATCCTGATCCGAGGTAATACAAAAGTAAGCACACCTCTCCTTCCCCGGAAGGGTCAAATCAAATTCCCGGTAACTGGTAATCTTCTGCACCTTCTCATTCTGCATAATCTGCAGCCGGGTTCCCAGCCCCAGCACCGCATTCCCCTTCACCTTATCCGCCTTAGAGAATAACCGGTACGGCCCCTTGGCCGGATGACTGGTAGGCAGATTGTCAAAAATCCCGTCCAGCGCCTCCAGACTCTGATTAATCAGCAGCTTATACGCCTCCGCAAATGTCCTGTCCTTCTCCTCATACTCATGATACACATACAGGCAGAGAGCCTTTAACAGATCCATCTCCGTGTTGTCATAAAAATGGTCAAACTTGTCCGTGGTGTTGCGAATCACCACATCCACAAAGGTATCAATCAGCCCACCCCCGTCAATCTCCCCCAGGCAGTCCCAGGCATCCGAATTGTCCAGGTTAATCAGGTTCCACTGCCGCACTGTATACCCCTGGGCGTTCAGATAGGCCGCCGTGTCCTCATACAGCTCTGACTTGGGATCCGTCACAAACATACTCTCCCCACGTCTCACACACTGAGAATCATGTTCCTGGCAAATGCCCTGGACTTCATGGAACCCTGGGAGCCGCACACAGCGATATTTCGGTTCAGCCTGGAATCTCTGGGAAGACTTAATACATGTCCGGTCTTCAAATCCTGCCCCAAAATAATCCCGTCTACATGCCTCACATCCCGATCCTCACGAAGTACGGTCCTCCGCTCCGAATCCTTCATGTACCCTGCCGTCCCATAAGTTCCCAGGCCGGAATAGCTGAAATTCCTTTCTTCGTCCGTTCCCGCAAGTCCTCCTTTCTCACTCCGAAACAGAATCAATCCCGCAAAGACCAGGAACAGAAGCAGAGCCAGAAACGTGCATTTCCACCCTGTCACGGAAAACAGCGCTCCAAACAAACACCGAAAGGGATTGAGACTCACATTGCCTGCGTCTGTCAAAATCTGCTTGAAGATTCCCCCTGCATACAACGCCAACAAAAGCAATAACCCAAGCCCAATTACCAGTTTTTTTCTCTCCGGTGATTCCTTTTTCCCCCGGTTTTCATGTTCACCCATATCTCACCTCTTCCCGCAAAATCAATATTGACACATGCCGCCATGCGTTCTTCCTTCATGGTATCGGCACGCACCGCTACGCGGTACCTGCCAAATCGTCAGAACGCATTCCAGTTGTGAAACTCCGTTCCACAAGCGTTCTTCCTACGCAGCCCCCACCGCATGATACCGGTACAGATTCCCGTAGTAAGTGCTGATCGTGCTGGACGCATTGTAAAGCGCCGTAATCATCACCGCCCGGATATTCCGGATCTTCACCGCTGTTTCCGACATGCATCGAAGGACATACTGGACATGAAACATGGTTAAGCTCTTATACCTCTCCTTCACCTCCGCCGCCTTCCGTTCCTCCCGGTTGACACGGATTGTCCGGGCCGTGGAAGTCAAAACCTCCGAAGCGATCTCCACCAGCTCATCCAGTTCGTCCGTATCACCCAGGTCATGCTTTAAAATGTCATACTCAATCTGTCTCTTAAATTCCTCCCTGATTCCCTGATAGGAAGATAAGATTAGAGAATCTCTGTTGTAATCTTTGTATGTAATCTCTGTATTTGTCTCCCCCACATAAGTGGTATCCTCTCTCCGGTTCCCCAACAGGCGACTGCCCGATTTAGAAGCATCCACCCTTTCCGGTGATACGCTTTCCTGGCATGCCGGGTACCCTGACTGGCCGAAACAAGCGTCTAAATGGCCCAAAATACCATTGAACAAAATCGCTGCGCGATGGCCTGCCAGGGCTGTGGCGCAGTTTTTACGT
>CAJUPQ010000143.1 GCA_910588505.1 uncultured Hungatella sp.
ATGAATAAAGGCTTTTCAACTTATTATATCTATCGGAGGATGCAAAACAACGGATCCGAGTATGGCTCCAAGTGACAGAAATACAAATGGCTTTTTCATGGCTTCACTGCCCTCCCCTGATACGGTTTCACTGTCTCTTTTAGGACTTTGGACTTTTCCAAAAAGAATTCGAACATACGTTCTAACCAGTGTGTGTCCATTATAATATTCGAACGTCTGTTTGTCAATACGTTTTTTGTTTTTTTTCGAACAAAAGTTTGCATTTTCAGTTGACATGTGCTACTATATATAGTAGATAACGATACCGATTCTATTTGGGAGGTCTATATATGGCGCAAGGCAAGATCACACAGAAGCAGCAGGAAATTTTAGAATACATCAAAGATACTATTTTGAGAAAGGGTTACCCGCCTTCCGTGCGTGAAATCTGCGAGGCGGTCCATTTAAAGTCCACCTCCTCGGTTCATTCCCATCTGGAGACCCTGGAGCGGAATAACTATATCAGGAGAGACCCTACAAAGCCCAGGACCATAGAGATCATTGACGACTGTTTTAATCTGACCAGGCGGGAGCTGGTGAATGTTCCCATGGTGGGTACGGTTGCTGCGGGACAGCCGATTTTGGCGGAACAGAACATAGAGAACTACTTCCCCATCCCTGTGGAGCTTCTGCCTAATGGTCAGACCTTCATGCTCAGGGTCAAGGGGGAAAGCATGATCAATGCGGGGATCTTTGACGGGGATCAGATCATTGTGAAGCAGCAGGAGACAGCCAGAAACGGCGAGATCGTGGTAGCGCTCATCGATGATTCGGCCACGGTCAAGAGATTTTATAAGGAGAAGGGCTATTACCGCCTTCAGCCGGAGAATGACGCTCTGGAGCCAATTATCGTCAAGGAAGTTCAGATCCTGGGAGTGGTCATCGGTCTGGTACGCATGATGTAAAAGCCAATCGAGCAGGAAAGGCTTTCCCCCTGGTCGTCGCGCGCAGCCCACACGTCGCTTTAGCGGCATATTCCTTTGTGTGGGCCTGTGCAATCGAGCAGGGAAACGCCATCTTCCCCTACTGGCCTACTGGCGTACCGGGTAACCCGTCAGCGTATGCTGACATATTTCTTTTGGATACACGTGTACATAAAAACGGCCTGCAGCGTCATGCGCTGCAGGCCTCGCAAAAGAAACTGTAACTCTGTTTTTATATCACTCCAGATCCCCGTCCTCCAGAAGCTTCCCGTCTCTCCAGATCCTCTCCAGATCATAGAACAGGCGATCCTCCCTGGAGAACGCGTGTACGATGATATCGCCATAGTCCATGAGCACCCATCCCCCGGTGCCGTAGCCCTCGATCTGACGGCACTCATAGCCGGCTTTCCCCAGGACTTCCTCCACATTGTCAACCATAGCCTGAACCTGGTTGGGGTTGGCTCCGTCCGCGATAAGAAAATAATCCGCGATCACCGTCACCTGGCGGATGTCGATGACCTTGATATCCTGCGCCTTCTTGTCCTCCAGCGCTTTTTTCGCCATTTTTACCATCTTTAAAGCGTCTGACATGTAACCCCTCCTTTTTTCTTCCTCTGATCTTCATAAAACGCAAATGCCTCCGCCGTCATGGGATCTACGCGGCTGCCTTTTTTGGCAAGATAATCCAGGGTTCCCTTCATGATCTGATAGAGAGCCTCGTCCAGATCCTCAAAAGCCAGCTTCCGCATGGCCGTAAGATTGGAAGCCTTATCCCTTCGGGCCTCGATGTAATCCGCCACATACAGGATCTTATCCAGAAGCTGCATGTCCGGCTTTCCCGTAGTATGGCAGGCAACGGCATTTAAAATTTCCTCATCCTCGATATGGTACTGTTTCTTCGCAAGCCACGCGCCGTATTTGGCATGGAGGACCGCAGGCGCCTTCCGCTCCTCCGAAGAGACCGGAATGTGATGCTTGTCGCAGAGTTTTACGATCTTCCCGTCCTCATAGCACTTGGCGCAGTCGTGGATCAGCCCCGCAGTCTCCGCCTTTGCCAGGGGATAGCCATACCGCATGGCAAGGCAAATGCAGGTAAACGATACGCTTAGGGAGTGCTCATAGCGGGAACCGCTTAATTTGGATTTCAGTTTTTTTCTCAATTTAACAATCTGAAAACCCATGACACCATCTCCTGAAAAATCATTTTATGATAAATATAAATGGCGGGACCAAATGTACTCTTCCACTGCCTTTGGCACATAGTCCCTTATGGACTGCCCCTGGGCCACAAGACGGCGGACCGTGTTGGAGGCAATATCCACTTCACCACAGTGGAGCAGACAGATCCTGGCCCCATACCGGCTGGTCAGATACGCGATCTGACTTTGCAGGGGCAGATGGTCGTGGTCATACTCCCTGGAAGCCACCAAAAGCGGCACTGCCGACAAAACCACCTCCGGGTGATACCAGCTCTCGATCTCATAGAGAGAGTCCGCCCCAATGATATAAGAAAAATCGTCAGCGGGATAAGCTTCCCTTAAAAGAGCAAGAGTCTGGGCCGTGTAGGTACATCCCTCCCTGGAAACCTCAAAATCGGAAAACACAAAGCCCGGCTGGCCCTCGATGGCCAGCTTTACCATGGCGCAGCGGTCCGCGGCGGAAGTAACCTGGCGGTCCCGCTTGTGGGGCGGCTGCCCTGACGGCATAAACCAGACACAGTCCAGCCCCTGCTCCTCATATGCCTGCTTTCCCAAAAGCAGGTGTCCGTTGTGAACCGGGTCAAAGGTTCCGCCCATAAGCCCGATATGTGCCATGACTTGGGGCCTCCTTTCTCGTGTCACCCATCTTCTTCCTGCCAGATGCCGCGCTAGAGCGTGTTTGAAAATTGCTTTCTGACAGATGTGCGTCACAATTTGTGGGAGATTTGAGCCAAATGAAGGACGCATAGCGGGCTATGTAACCTGAATTTGGCTCAAATATACCGCGAAGTAGGGCGCGCATCTGGAGGGAATGAATTTTCAAACACGCTCTAGTACATCGTTGCATTAATAACTGAGTAATAGTGCTT
>CAJUPQ010000144.1 GCA_910588505.1 uncultured Hungatella sp.
TGACAAGATCTACTGGCCCCATGACAGCATGACTCTGATGGTGAGCCTTAGGCCGGACGGAAGCACGGAAAAAGAGGTTATCGCGTCTATCGCCCAGGGTGTGAAGGCGGACAGCTCAGATAAGGAGCAGTGGGAGACATTAAAGAAGATATTTGAGAACCCGGCGCTGCAGATGGCAAGCTTTACCATCACGGAGAAGGGATATGCGATCAGAGATATCCAGGGGAATCTGATGAAGGTGGTTTCCGAGGATATGGAGCAGGGGCCGGGCAAGGCGCGCCACGCTATGAGCGTTGTGGCGGCGCTGATGTTTGCCAGGTTCCAGGCGGGAGCGGCTCCCGTGGCCCTGGTCAGCATGGACAACTGCAGCCATAACGGGGAGAAGCTGAAAGGAAGCGTCCTCGCCATTGTGAAGGCGTGGAAGGACAATGGGCTGGTTCCGGCAGAGTTTGAGGCGTACATGAGCGACGAGGAGAGGGTTTCCTTCCCCTGGAGTATGATTGACAAGATCACCCCAAGACCTGCGGAGGTTATTGAGAAGCAGCTTACAGACGCGGGAGTGGAGGACATGGCTCCTGTCATTACCAGCAGGAACACTTACATCGCTCCCTTTGTCAATGCGGAGATCCCCCAGTACTTGGTGGTGGAGGACCGGTTCCCCAACGGACGCCCGGCTCTGGAGAAGGCGGGGGTGTACCTGACTACCAGAGATACGGTGAACATGACGGAGCGGATGAAGGTCACGACCTGTCTAAATCCCCTGCACACGGCGCTGGCGGTTTACGGGTGTGTTCTGGGATATGACAGCATTGCCTCGGAGATGAAGGATGAGGAGCTTAAGAAGCTGGTGGAGCATATCGGTTATGACGAGGGTATGCCGGTGGTGACCGATCCCGGGATCATCAGCCCTATGGACTTTATCCATGAGGTGGTTGATCAGAGACTGCCAAACCCCTTTATCCCTGATACGCCTCAGAGGATTGCCACGGATACCAGCCAGAAGGTGGCGATCCGGTTTGGAGAGACCATCAAGTCCTACATGGCAAGTGATAAGCTGGATACAAAGGATCTGACCTGTATTCCTCTGGCGCTGGCAGGATGGCTCCGGTATCTGCTGGGCGTGGATGACAGGGGAGAGGAGATGGCAGTGAGCGCGGATCCCATGCTGTCACAGCTTCAGGAGCAGCTGAAAGGTGTGAAGGCGGGAGAGCCGGATTCTTATAAAGGACAGCTTAAGGATATTTTATCGAACCCGGTGATCTTTGGGGTGAATCTGTACGACGCGGGGCTGGCAGAGAAAGTGGAGGCCATGTTCTGCGAGATGCTTGCAGGGCCGGGGGCTGTGCGGGCGACTCTCAAAAAATATGTGTAGCAGACAGAATATATTATAATAAGGAAGAAAAAGAAATGCGCCGCTGACGCATTTCTTTTCGTACAGGGAAACAGGGAGGTTCTGACCATGTTTGTGACGGAACAGTTGGCCAGGGAAAATGGCCGGGATTATGCCCTGCGCATGCTTAAGGAGAACATCATCCGCCTGGAGCTGGAGCCCGGCAGCAGTATCAGCGACAGGGAGGTGGCGGCGCTTTTGTCCCTGTCCCGCACTCCGGTCAGGGAGGCGCTTCTGGAGCTGGCAAAGGCAAAGGTGGTGGACATCTATCCCCAGAAGGGCAGCGTGGTGTCTCTCATTGATTACGACCTGGTGGAGGAGGCGTATTTTGTCCGGAGCGTTCTGGAGGAGGCTGTGGTGGAGCTGGCCTGCCATAGGCGAGACCAGGAGGCTGTGGTGGAGCTGGAGGCCAATGTAAAATTGCAGTGGTTTTACCAGCAGGACCGGGTTCTTGACAAACTTTTGGAGCTGGATGACGAGTTTCACCGCCTTCTGTTTAAGACTTCCGGGAAATCCCAGGCCTTTGAGATGATGAAGGGGATGATGGTGCATTTTGACCGGGTGCGGAATATGGCTCTTGGGACGCTGAAAGACAAAAGCCTGGTGGAGGACCATGAGAAGATCCTGGAAGCAGTGAAAGCCGGGGATGGGGACAGGGCCAAAAAGCTTATGGACCGCCATCTGAGACGGTATCAGGTGGATGAGGAGGAAGTAAGGAGGCGGTATCCCGGGTATTTTAAACCTGCGGCGGGGGGATGAAAGAGAAGGTATATGGCGTACAAGACACAGGAGCTGTAGGCGATCAGCAGCTTTATGCCAAGAGACGGCGGTGGAGACTGCCATAGAAGGAACCTAGTGCAACGATGTACTAGAGCGTGTTTGAAAATTCATTTCCGCCAGATGCGCGCCCCACTTCGCGGTATATTTGAGCCAAATTCAGGTTACATAGCCCGCTATGCGCCCTTCATTTGGCTCAAATCTCCCACAAATTGTGACACACATCTGTCAGAAAGCAATTTTCAAACACGCTCTAGAATAAAACGAGACGGGGAGCGCGATCATGCGCTCCCCTTTTAACAGCCGTGAGAATCTTATTTGGACTTGTCGTCAGGAGACAAAATGAGGAAACAAAAAGACTGTCAATAGGAATAATCCCGCTCCAATTCCTCCGGCGCAGGGAACTTTGCCTCATTTTCGTCAAGAAAGTCGCCAGTACATACGAAACGGAGAAAGTCATTAAAATCCCTGCAAATATAAAGCCGCCGGGATTCCATATAATTCCTTACCTCCGATTTGCTTTCCCAGTTTACATGATCATCGATGAGCATGTCATACACGCTTTCCTCATGTATGGTGACGATACCGCCGTTGACCAGATCCAGGAAGGTCAGATACCCGTATACATTTCCAAGTTCTATAAACCTGCCAGCCAGAATTTTACCTGTGTCACAGTTCCTGTTTCGGCCAGATACCGGGGATTCCCTGTACCGGCCTGATTGGCGTGCCAGATAACCTAACCGTTCAACTTATGACCGTAAAAAATGGCGCCTGAACGGTTACAATATATCCCCCTTTCCGCATTTATGTACTCTCGGAATCTCTCTTGCACCTGCCTTTGTGGATGATTTTCCGTCA
>CAJUPQ010000145.1 GCA_910588505.1 uncultured Hungatella sp.
TGGAAGCATAGCTCAGCTGGGATGAGCGTTCGCCTCACACGCGAGAGGTCATGGGTTCGAGCCCCATTGCTTCCATTTTTTATTGCGGTGCAGGGGGCTGTCACACCTGTGATTTTATTTGAGGTGTGACGGCCCCTGCTGTATCTATGCATGTCCCTCTTTGCTCTTCGCCCCGGGCCGCGCAGAGAGTCTGACGCCTGATAGGAGTGTTTGCGATGTTATCAGACCCTATGACATTGTACAAGCTGATGAATCTCTATATGTTAAAGCAGGTAAATTTTCCGCTGGCCAATTCGCAGTTGACGGATTTTTTTCTTGTACATGAATATGCCACCTACTTTACCCTCCAGCAGGCCTTAAACGAGCTGGCCGAGTCCGGCCTCATAAGCGTTCACTCCAGCCACAGCACCACCCGCTACGAGATCACCCGGGAGGGGGAGGACACCCTGGATTTTTTTGGAAAGAATATCCCTCCGGCTATTATCGACGACATGAACCGCTATCTGAAGGAAAACCGCTTCCGCATGCGGGACGAGGCCGGTGTCATCACGGATTTCTACAAGTCCACCAACCAGGACTATATCGTCCACTGTGAGCTCCGGGAGGGTAAGACTACTATTCTGGATCTGAGCTTGTCCGTCCCGGACAAAAAGCAGGCCGAAGCTATGTGCAACCAGTGGAGGGAGAAAAGCCCTGAGATCTACTCTTTTATCGTGAGAACATTGATGGGGTCGGAGTAAGTTTAGTACATTGTTGCACTAGAGCGTGATTTAGCGCCTGAATGATGGCGGGTGAGCCCGACAACTGACCCGACAGCTGACGCCCTGTGAAAAAGCGAATGAACAAATATATGAAAAGACAGGAGAAGGGAGTTTGTCTATGAAGCTGCAAGCATTGATCGATCAAAAGCGCCGGGAGCTGGCTAAAAAGAAAAAACGGATGAAACGAAAAGCGTTTCGTCTGAAAGCAAAGTTCTTCCTGACCTGTGTTCTGCCTGTGGTCATCATCCTTCTGGCAGTCAAAGTCATCCAGACCCTGGTGCGTATCCAGGTGAGAAAGGCGGCAGCTGGTGCTGTGGAGAAGGGAAGAGGGAAGCAGGAGGTTGTCCAGACCGCGGAAAAACCGGAGTTTATTACTCCTGTTTTGGTGAAAGACGGCAGTGGGGATGAGGAGGAACGGTAAGCTTTGCTATGTAGTTACTGATGTTTGAACCCATGTTGGTTTCAATATTTTCTGGTACAGTATTGATCTGATTTCGGTAAATAAATTGCTTAATATCAGTGTCATCCGCGCGTCTGCGAAGCGACGGCGTAGTGGTGCCTACGTCTAGCTTTGCAGATGTGCAGAGGGCACTGATAGCGAGTGCTAGTATAAGTGATTTTAAATACCTTTATGATTCAACAGCAGCATCTGGCTTTTTTACTTTCTTTTTCCTTTGTGGTGGAGTAGGCGCACGTTTACCCTGATTGTGGTGGTTAGCGGCTTTTGCGTTTACAACTTCATAAACAATCTGGCTGACATCTTCGTCCACAAGATTGATCGTATCCATTTTGTATTTCCATTTGTATGGAACAGGTACTTTATTTATTTCTTCGAAATATTTGTAAATGCGTTCCTTTAATTCATCCTTCGAAGCCACACGGATACCACACAGCATCTGGCGCGTCATCTTGCTGAAGAAACCTTCTACCATATTGAGCCAAGAGCCATGGGTTGGCGTGAAAACAAATTCAAACCTATTAGATACAAGGTTTAAGTATTCTTGTGTTTCCTTTGATGTATGGGCCGAATGGTTATCCAAAATGACTCTTACTTTATCGCCTTTGGGGTATTTTTGATCCAATAATCTCAGAAACTCCACAAAATCACTGCTTTTATGGGTTTCGCTCACAAGTGGGATTGCTTCCCCTGTAAGTAGGTCTATGGCTGCCAGCAGAGATAACGTGCCTAAGCGTTTGTATTCATAATCACGTACTACAGTGGATATTTTTTCCGTGTCTGGGACAGGGGGCTTATCCGGGCATGTTGTCGCTATCGCCTGTATTCCCGGCTTTTCATCATATGATAAGGTATGGACAACGGTCTCACCTTCCGGGAACGGGACAAAAACCCCATCTTCATCAAAACGGAGTTCCAGCTGTTTGTATATGACAAGAACATCATGCATTTTATTATCAAAATCCGGATCACGCTTTTCACAATAATAGGTCACTTTATGCGGATTCAGCTGGGCTTCACGGAGAATCTTGCGGATACTGCTTATGGATGCTGTTGCCATACGTGGATGCCCTTGTGCTTCCGCAATCGAATGGATATACTTTGTTAAACTCCGGGGGTACCATAATTCAGCGGAAAGACCGAAAGCGGTCGGTTTCTGACATGCAATATTTACGACCCATGCCTTAGAATCATCAAAGATCTCCGTTTTGCGTCCACGTCCTTTCGAATCTTTCAGTGCAGACCGAACACCGGATTCCACAAACTTGCGCAAGCAGAGACGTACGGTTGGAACAGTGATATCCAGCTTGGCGGCGATCGCTTCATTTGCTAACCCTTGGGATTTCAACAGAAGGATTTTAGCTCGTTTGTATACCCTGGCTTCTATGGTTCCTTTTTGGACAGTTGATGTTAAATACTGCAATTCATCATCTGTAAGTTGGATTGATGTGGCATTTTTAGGCATAGATTTTTCCTCCTGAGTTGGTATAAATATAGTATACCACAATCCGGGAATAACATAAAGGTATTTGAAATCATTTATACTAGTTCATGCAGACAGCCCGGCAGGCCCTGAAAACCTCCGGCGTCATTCGGGATCCCCTGATCCTGGATCAGATTCATGGGGTGTAAGAATTGATCACAACCTCATGTCCGGTACGTGCAGATTCGTAGATTGCATCCAGAATCTCCATCAGGGTGACCCCGTCCTCGGCAGGGGAGACACATGGGATATTATGTTGGATGCAGTCCACATAGT
>CAJUPQ010000146.1 GCA_910588505.1 uncultured Hungatella sp.
CCGACAGACACGTCCTTTCTTCTGCAGCCCGAAGCTGACCTCCTGCCTCCGTATCTCATCGTCATGCAGTTTCAGGATATGCTCCACACTCCCCTCATAACAGTATTCTTCCTCCGTCATATGGACCTCGCAGTCATACCGGAGTATGCCATGCTCCTGGAGATATTCATGTTTCAGCTTACATTCTTTCTTTTCATAAGGGCAGTGGATGGTAGCCATATCATTTTCAAAAGTCCACTCAATCCCCATGTAGCTCATGTTGCTGTGGCACTGGAGCCCTTTGCACTGCAGGCCGCAGAGCGTCCTGAAAGTCTGTTCAAAAATCCACCAGTCTTGGTGTCCACAGTTTCCTGTGAACCCATGTCATTCCTGCTCTGAAAAGAGATAATAAAATTTTACAAAATAAAAACCAGTGGTATATCACTTACAGGGCGTAGACCAACCCTTTCCTGCCTATTTACTATTGAGTTTCCGAGACCGCTCATTGCATCCCACTATTATATGACAGCCACCCCCATTTTACAAGAAAATTGTGACAACTAAAAAATAACAGAGTGTTTTTCATTTCTTGACACATACTACAAGAGAAGATTTCATTTCAGGAGGTGTGTCACATTGAAAAAACGCAGAGCCGGGAAATACCTGCTGTGGACATTTTTTGCTGCCGTCCTGTCCTTTGCGGGCTTTTTCTTCTATTATTTGGAACGCGTGATCCCTGACAGGATCAATATCATCCGGAATCAGGAGGAGCTCGTCCAACTTCCTCTTCCCCTCCACGCCACCTTGCAGAGTGAAAGCGAGGAGGTGGTCCTTGGCAATGGCTCCAACATCCCCCAGGAGCAGATCACCATCACCCGTTCTCAACAGTTCAGCCTTTACGGCAGATCGGAAGGCAGCTACTTATTATCCCTGGATCTGTTCGGCCTTATTCATTTTAAAGAGATCCAGGTGGATGTGGTCAATACCCAGTACGCCATCCCCTGCGGCGCTCCTGTAGGCATTTACCTGAAATCCAACGGCATCATGGTCATTGGTACCGGAGAGATCATCTGCCAGGATGGCTCCGCCGCAGAGCCTGCCGCCGGGATCCTAAAGTCCGGCGATTACATTCAGTCCATCAATGGCCACGCCCTGGAGACTAAGGAAGACTTAGCCCAGGAAGTATCCCGCCTGGAAGCCCAGCCTGCCGTTCTCACCATCCGCCGGGATGAACAGCTGATGGACGTGACCATTGAGCCCGTCACGGCACAAGACGGAACCAAAAAGCTGGGGGTCTGGGTCCGGAGCGACACCCAGGGCATCGGCACCTTAACCTATCTGGATCTTAACGGCAACTTCGGCGCCCTGGGCCACGGCATCAGCGACAGCGATACCGGGGAGGTAGTCCAGATCTCCCAGGGCGCCCTCTACAATACCGAGATCGTGGGGATCGAAAAAGGCTCCATCGGCAACCCGGGGGTCATGTCCGGCGTGATCTATTACGGCCCCGGTTCTCTTTTGGGGGAGATCAACGCCAACTCCGACGTGGGGATCTTTGGGACAGCCAACGATAAATTCCGCGCTGCCATCAACATGCAGCCTTTGGAGATCGGCTACCGCCAGGACGTAAAAAAAGGCCCTGCCGTTATCCGAAGCGGCATTTCCGGGGAAATAAAAGATTATCAGATCGAGATACAGAAAGTGGACTACTCCACCTCCCACCAGAATAAAAGCCTGGTAATCCAGGTCACGGACCCGGAACTTCTGGCCCTCACCGGCGGAATCGTCCAGGGCATGAGCGGCAGCCCCATCATCCAGGACGGAAAGCTCATCGGAGCCGTGACCCACGTGTTTATCCAGGACAGCACCAGAGGGTACGGGATCTTTGTGGAAAATATGATGTTTCGCTGAATCAAAAAGCCGGCCGGAAACTACAGCCTCCAGCCGGCTTATCCCCTCCCTTGCCCACACGGAATCCAGATCTCTAAATCAAAAATCCCATTTTCTGTCTTGATTGTCAGCGTACCGTCCAATGCGGCGGCCGCTTTCTCCATAGAAAAGATCCCTGTACCGTGCCCTCTTCCCTCTTTTCTGCTTTTGGGCCGCCCTCCTTTCAATTCCAGTTCCCCCTTATAGCGGTTCCTCACACTGATCAGAAGGCCTTGTTTCACATAGCTAATCTCTACCCATATGGCTCTCTGCCCCTCTGGCAGATACCGGGACGGCTCCAGAGCATTATCCAAAGCATTTCCCAAAATAATGCTCAGCTCAGAATTTGGTATGGCCGCCTCCGGCACGCTGTCAAGCCTTACATGAAACTGGATCTTTTTCTCAACCGCCTCCAGCCACCCATGATTCACCAAAGCGTCCACAACAATATTGCCGGTATTTGACTTCAGAGCCCCCTTTCGCTCCGCGCTTCCAATCAGCCTATCTATGGTATCCAGCGCCTCCTCCTTTAAATCCCCCAAAAGCAGTTCCCTAAGACACACCAAATGCTGTTTCATATCATGCCTTAACTCCAGGATCTCAACGGTTGCCGCCGCCTCCAGAACCTGTTCCTGCCTAAATAATTCTATGTGCTTTTTATATAGAGCCAGACTCTTATGGTCATGAATCGCGCCACCGCGAACCGATACACCGGATACAGCGACAAATTCATCACCAAAAGGGTTACCGCCGCCGCAACCAGCCACAAAAGACCGTCGGAAGCGCTGTTCTGACCAGACTCCCGCGCCATCCTGTAGAGTGCGTAATACAGAGACACCCCCGCCACAGGCAAGATGACAAAGAACAACTCTTCCGCCCCATAGTGCATACTAAATTCGTCCCCGGAGACAGCACGCAGCACTCGGAATTAATAAAATACTGGTAACTATTCAGACCCCCCTTATTCAAAGATGAAATCAGGATGACCTGAGATTACATTTCTGATTGC
>CAJUPQ010000147.1 GCA_910588505.1 uncultured Hungatella sp.
CTGACAAAAAATCATCTCACAAAATCAGGCACAAAGAGACTCCGAGAGTACATTTATTGCCGTGGAGGCGAGCCCCCGTATTTCAGGGGACTCACCGGAACGTCCGGCAAATCTGAACCTGGACGGCAACGGCGCTCTTCCAGACTCACCGCAAACCTCGTCCCGCTCCACCTGAGCCCGGACCGCAGCTACACTCATCCGGGTTCACCGCAAACTTCGCCCCAACACCTGCCGCGCTTTCCTACAGATCATCAAAAGACAGATCATCCAGCGAAATATCATCCTCTTCCACTGACTCAACCGCCTTATTCTCATCCGCCAGATACTGCTTATCCATCATCTTAATAAACGGCATATAGATAAACACGCCCAGCACCAGCAAAAGCGCCTGCAATACCGACCCCTGCCAGCCCGTAGCCAGAAATCCCGACACGATAACCGGCATGGTCCATGGAATCGCCACCCCTGTACACAAAGGAACCAGCCCGATGCTCATACAGAAATACGAAATGATGATGTTGATGGTAGGCACCAGCATAAAGGGCACCAGCATCAGCGGGTTCAAAAGGATCGGCAGACCAAAAATGATAGGCTCATTGATCCCGAAGATACCCGGAACCAAAGCCAGCTTTCCAAGCTCTTTTACCCGCTTGGAGTGACAGAACAAAAGCATGGCGATCAGAAGGGACAAGGTAGACCCGGCGCCGCCAAATGTGGCAAACAGATCCTGAAACTGCTGGCAGATAATATTGGGCATAGCCTGCCCTGCCTGTAAAGCCGCCAGATTCTCCGCGGACAATGTCTGCAGGATCGGGTTGAACACCGCTCCCACCACCGAACCGCCATTGACACCAAAGAACCAGAAAAAGTGAAGGAAGATATAGGCAATGACCATGGCCGGCAGCGTATTGCCCAGCTTCAAAAGGGGAGTCTGCAGGATCACGAACACAAAGTTAAAGGCATTCTCAAAAGGCGTCATGGCAAACACAATGTTGATGACAAAGAACACCGACAGAGACACACCGGCCGGGATCAGGGCCGCAAAAGACTTCTCAACCGTAGGCGGCACGCCGTCAGGCATCTTGATGACCCATCCCTTTTTATCCACCCAGGAGTAGATATGCACTGCCGCGAAAGCACAGATGATTCCCACAAAGATTCCCCTGGAGCCAACCCATCCCAGAGGGATCCCGGACACTACCTCATCATTGAACATGATCTCATAAGGCATAATAAGGAACCAGCTCACCAGGGAGATAGCCGCGCCGAACAGCCGGTCCACCTTCATCTGCTCCGCAAAAGAATACCCGATCCCGATCACCGCCAGCACTGCCATGATGGAAAATGTGGCGTCCGTGGGCTTGGAAAAATAGGAAGCCCAGTTGTCCCCGAAAAACCTGGCCCAAAACTCTGTCCAGCCCGGAATGGGAAAGTTAGCGATCAGCAGGAAAAAGGAGCCTACGATCAAAAGCGGCATGGACAGCAAAAAGCCGTCGCGGATTGCGATAAGATACTTATTTCTTCCGATCTTTTCAGCCAATGGCATGAAAAACTTCTCTAATTTATCTAACATAATAAAGCCCCCTAATCAATTTCCTCTTCTTGCTTACGACTTCTTTGCTTCCTTCATCATCTTCACGGCGGTCTTAAGAACCTTCTCCCCGTCCATCATCCCATAGGCTGTCTGATCGATCACCGCAATGGGAATCCCCGTAGAACCGTACTGCTTCACCACCTCCTGAAACCGATGCTTCACCTGAGGCCCTAAAAGGATCACATCCGGATGCCGCTCCTCAATGATCTGCCCGATCTTTCCGTCAGAAAACGCCTCCACTTCGATGGGAAGCCCATGGTCCTGGGCCACGCCCTGCATCTTGCTCGCCAGCATACTGGTAGACATTCCAGCGCTGCAAAATAAATATACTCTCTTCATCTCATTTTCTCCTTTCCTTACGTTCCGTCAAATCCTGTCCCTTAGTGCCGGATCCTGCCGCTCCTCCGGCCCGTCGGTCACGACTGCTTAAAGCCGCTTCCTCACGCCGCCCACAACTGCTCATAGCCGGCTTCCTCGCGACGCTCACCACTGCTCATAGCCGCTTCCTCGCGACGCTCACCACTGCCCATAGCTTTTTCCCGCGCCGTTTAAGCCTGCTCAAGTCTCTTTTCCAGCGCGTCGATCTGCTCATAGCTGGCGATCATCTCCTCGGCGATGATCTTAAACCCCTCTGCGCTCATCAGCTGGTCCTCCGCGTGGATCAGGATCAAAGACCCTCCCACAGGGTTTCCCTTAGCCTCCCTCTGAAGCAGCTCAAAATGCGCGTCGTGGCCCTTCAAAAACTCCTGCTGTCCGGCCTCCACGCACGCTTTAGCCCCCACAAAATCCCTCTCCTTGGCCTTGTGGATAGCCTCAATATAGTTGGAACGAGCCGTTCCCACATTGGAAATAATCTGGAAGCAGATAATCTCTAACCCCTCCATCATTTCCCCTCCTTTCTTTTTGTTCCTGACCTTCCCGCCAGTACATCCGGCGCGCACCCGGCACGCCTCCTTGAATCTGACATCATTATAGTCCCAGCCGCTTTCTTTGTGCAGTAAACCCATTTCCTAACTGTTAGGAAAAATATTTTTATACGTTTTCACTATAGTTTTTCCCAAACGCCATTTGAAACACTATCAGTTTTTTCCATTTTAAGTCCTTAAAAACGATGTTTACATAAAATGGAAGAACCATTAAATTGAATGTATTATTGAGTGAGCAAAGGGCGGCTTTAGTCATGTACTCTCGGAATCTCTCCTGCACCTGCCTTTGTGGATGATTTTCCGTCATATGCACATAAATTTAATCAACGTACGGTCCACGTACGCCTCATAAATTTATGCAC
>CAJUPQ010000148.1 GCA_910588505.1 uncultured Hungatella sp.
AAGGCAGGTACGACGTAAGGAGGGCATGCCGCCCGGCATGTCTGGAAGTATGAAAATAGTCGGCATTGTTTTAGTGACAGCCGGATTGTCCATGTCGTATTTACTTTTTTCCGGGAAAGTGGTTTTACCTTTATCAAGAAGGTGATAAGGTTTGGAGAGGGGCGATTTTAAATGGCGGTGTGGGTTACAGTTCACTGTGTACCAGTGGATTGCAACATGTTTGATAGAAAAAGCGGGAGAATTGTATTTTTATACTTGTATTTGGAGGATTCCTGGTGTAAAATCGAAAAGTCATAAATGGTATGATACGGTGTACATGTAGATAGGATGGCGATTACAGAAGGGCAGCAAAAATATAGAAATGGCTTGGGAAAGCCACGGCGAACGGTGACGGCTGCCTGTTGGACTCAGGAGGACGGTATGGTCATATTGATTGGGGGCAGCTCCCACACGGGGAAAACGTATTGGGCCCATGAGCTGGTTAAGCGGACCCACTTTTCATGTCTGTCTCTGGACCATTTGAAAATGGGGCTTATCAGAAGCGGCTACACGGACCTGACCCCTGAGGACGACGAAAGGATGACAGGCTTTCTGTGGCCTGTGGTCAGGGAGATGGTGAAGACCGCTGTTGAGAATCAGCAGGATATGATCGTGGAAGGGTGTTATTTTCCGTGGGATTGGAGAAAGGATTTTAGGGAATCTTATCTGAAATCCATAAGGATGGTGTGGCTGGTGATGACCGAAGCCTATATCCGGAGTCATTTTCAAGATATTGTTGGGTATGCCAATGTGGTTGAGACGCGTCTGGACGATTCAGGCTGGTCTGTGGAAGATCTGATCCGGGGTAATCTGGCATGTCTTAAGGCCTGCAGAGAGTCCGGCCAGCGGTTTGTACTCATTGACCGGCAATACCCGGGGGAGTCTGAGATTTTACAATGTTTGGAGAGTCAGGAGGAATGCTTGTGAACAGAGAGAAGATTGTGGTGATTGATTTTGGCGGCCAGTATAACCAGCTGGTGGCCAGACGGGTCCGTGAGTGTAATGTGTACTGCGAGATCTATTCATACCGGACAAATCTGGAGCAGATCAAGACAATGAATCCAAAGGGGATCATTCTCACCGGAGGCCCTGACAGCTGTTATGCGCCGGGGGCGGCGTCCTGCGGCCGGGAGCTGTTTGAGCTGGGCATCCCGGTTCTGGGGCTGTGCTACGGGGCGCAGCTGATGATGCACGTCCTTGGAGGCCGCGTAGGTCCCGCGCCTGTGCGGGAGTACGGCAAGATCGAGGTAACCGTGGACAAGTCCGCCAAGCTGTTCGGCGATGTGTCGGAGAAAACCATCTGCTGGATGAGCCACAATGATTATATTGAGGAGATGGCGTCCGGATTTCGGGCCGTAGCCCGGACCAAAGACTGCCCTGTGGCGGCTGCCCAGTGTGAGGAGAAGAACCTGTACGCCATCCAGTTCCACCCGGAGGTTCTGCACACCCAGGAGGGCACAAAGATGATCCGCAATTTCCTCTATGAGGTGTGCCATTGTGAGGGAAACTGGAAAATGGACGCCTTTGTGGAAAACAGCATCAGTGCCATACGGGAGAAGGTAGGCAGCGGAAAAGTGCTGTGCGCCCTGTCCGGCGGCGTGGACTCTTCGGTGGCCGCGGTGATGCTGTCCAAGGCAGTCGGAGAACAGCTGACCTGCGTGTTTGTGGACCACGGACTTTTGAGGAAAAATGAGGGGGACGAGGTGGAAGCCGTGTTCGGCCCTGACGGCCCCTACAAGCTGAACTTTATCCGCGTCAACGCCCAGGAGCGGTTTTATGAGAAGCTTAAAGGCGCCCGGGAGCCGGAGCAGAAGCGGAAGATCATCGGGGAAGAATTTATCCGGGTGTTCGAGGAGGAAGCGAAGAAGATCGGCGCTGTGGATTTCCTTGTCCAGGGAACTATCTATCCGGATGTGGTGGAGAGCGGGCTTGGAGGAGAGTCCGCGGTTATTAAGTCCCACCACAATGTTGGCGGTCTGCCGGATTATGTGGATTTCAAGGAGATCATCGAGCCTCTGCGGGATCTGTTCAAAGATGAGGTCCGCCGGGCCGGGCTGGAGCTGGGGATTCCGGAAAAACTGGTATACCGCCAGCCGTTTCCCGGGCCCGGGCTGGGGATCCGTATCATCGGCGAGGTGACAGCTGAGAAGGTGGTCATGGTCCAGGAGGCGGACGCCATCTACCGGGAGGAGATCGCTAAAGCCGGGCTGGATAAGGGAATCGGACAGTATTTTGCTGCCCTGACCAATATGCGGTCTGTGGGAGTTATGGGGGACGAGAGGACTTATGACTATGCGGTGGCCCTCCGGGCAGTGAATACGGTTGATTTTATGACGGCGGAGGTAGCGGAGATTCCCTGGGATGTGCTGGGGAAGGTGGCCAGCAGGATTGTCAATGAGGTGAGCGGGGTCAGTCGAGTGCTGTATGATGTGACTCAGAAGCCGCCTGGGACGATAGAGTTCGAATAGTCGGAGCTAAGCCGCAAAGCCCGTAAACACTAGGGTTTGGCG
>CAJUPQ010000149.1 GCA_910588505.1 uncultured Hungatella sp.
CTAAAAAGTTAGAACTTAGTGAAAAGCAAAAGTATGAAGAAAAAATTCTTAAGCCGGCGGATCTGGGTACACAGGTAGTATCCGTCCTGTCCCGGCAGATTGATGTCCAGGAGAATCAGCGTATCATCTTCTATGATTACTATTTTATCCATGATTATTGATTCCTCTTTATGGGGTAATCTTCCTGCTGTCAACGGCCGGCATAAGGTGTCCACATACGAATGATCTTCACGGTTCCATCATATTGGATACCGCCTGCCTCTATTTGCTCTTGGTAAACCTGGTATACCAGCCGATGCTGGACATTAATCCGACGGGAATAGATCCCATCCAGCTTTCCCACAAGCTTTTCATACTGGGGAGGATTCTGGTATGGATTCTGGCGCAGAAGCTCCACCAACACCTTGGCTTTTGCGGAAATCCCGGCCCGCTTTAGATTCTCAAGATCCTTCAAAGCCCTTTTTTCATATACAATTCGATACATAATGGCCCCTTTTCCTACCAGGAGACAGAATCCTCCGGAATGCAATCAGCAAGGGCTGTTTTCGCCCCCTCCAGGATTGATTCTGTCATTCCCGGAATGGAATCCAGATACAATGTCTCCTGAATTGCACGCCAATCATCCTCAGAAATTAAAACCGCATTTCCCTTTTTCCCAACAATCAGTGCAGGCTCATGGTATCGGTTTGCATTTTCCACCAGATTATAAAGATCCTTTCTCGCATTTGTAATATTGATTGTTGACATAATAAAATCTCCCTTTGTTTTCTTTTGTTTTCATTGTAACGTACGTTTTTACGTACGTCAACGCCTTTTTCTGTCCAAACTACTCTTTCACACCACCAATGTTACTATTCACGGCCAATGTCATTAACTTAAGCAGATGGAAAAAATCTTATCTATAGTCTAACTCAAATTTATTTAAAAATTTCAGAAAAGGGCTTGACACAGAACCCAAAATGTGTGGCCGCTCCCGCTGCTGATTGTATTTTAAGAGGTAGCGGGAGCGGCCCTTGAAATTGGAGATAAAACTATCATTTCAATTTCAAGGAGGTACCTATATGTCTTTCCCACAAAAAGTTAAGTCCACACTCTGGGCAGTTGTGGATGCCATGGCCTGCAACACTTCACTCTTTGTCAAAAACCCTGGAAAGGATTTTACCCGTGACCGGAAGCTGGGGTTTGTCCAGCTGATCCATTTCTTCCTCTGCATGGGAAGCGGCTGCATCAACCATGAACTGCTGAAATATTTTTATTTCCTGCCCGATGAAGTCCCTACTGCTTCCGCCTTCATCCGGCAGCGGGCCAAACTCCTTCCGGAAACTTTCCACCACATCCTTACGCAGTTTAACCTCCGGTTCCCCACAAAGGGGCTTTGGGGCAGGTATTCCCTCATTGCCGCGGACGGATGTGAGTTTAACATTGCACGCAACCCACAGGATCCTTCCACCTTCCATCCGGCAAGCGGCAGGTCAAAGAAGGGCTTCAACTCCCTCCACACCATTTCCCTCTATGACCTGCTTTCCAGGCGCTATCTGGATGTGGTCATACAGCCGGGCAGGCACAAAAATGAATTTGCTGCCCTCTGCCAGCTGATTGACCGCTATATTTATGGCGGCTGCCCTATTTTCGTGGCAGACAGGGGCTTTGCCAGCTATAATGTCTTCGCACATGCCCTTGAGAAAGGCTGTTTCTTCGCCATCCGCGCCAAGGATGTCAACACTAGGCGCCTCCTTGCGGCTGACAGCCTCCCGCAACAGATAGACAAGTGGGTAGATGTGATCTTCACCCGCTCAAATTCCAAAAAGAAAAGGCTGCACCCGGAATTGGCTCCATTCTACCGTTATATATGCAAGGCAGTCCCCTTTGACTTTATCACGGACAGCTGCCCCGAATACCCCATGCGGCTGCGCGTGGTCCGTTTCCAGATCGCAGAAGGGGTTTACGAGAACATCATTACCAACCTCCCATCAGACGAGTTTTCCTTGGAACAGATAAAGCACATTTACCACCTCCGGTGGGGCCAGGAAACTTCTTTCCGTGACCTGAAGCATACCATCGGGACTGCAAACTTCCATTCGAAGTCCCCGGAATACATTGGGTTCGAGATCCTGTGCCGGATGACCCTGTATAACTTCTGCACCATCATAACCATGGAAGTCCCCATAAAAAAGAGGACTGGGAAATGGGAATACCAGGTCAACCTGTCCATGGCGATAAAAATATGCTTTGAATTCCTTTCGGACAGAATGGGCCCTGGAAGTGTAAATGACCTGATCAGCAGATATATACTGCCAATCAGGCCAGACAGAACCTATGCCCGACAGCTAAGGTTCCAAGTATCAGCCAGTTTCGCCTACCGTTTTATCTAAAGCGGAACTGCCATTGACAGTATAAGATTTTGAAGACAGATGTGCAATCTGTCTGTTTGCTATCCCCAAAAACTTTCCATATATATAAATATCCGCTTATAGAACCCATGAAAGCTGACAAAATCCCCATACCATACCAACACATGGCAGATTTTTGGC
>CAJUPQ010000150.1 GCA_910588505.1 uncultured Hungatella sp.
GTTACTATTCACAGTCTGGTTAAAGTATAAAATCCAATTATAATAGAGAGCCTCAAACCTAGTGTTTATCTATGGTTTGGGGCCCTCTTTGGCTTATTAAACCAGCATCCCTGTTGGTTTATTGGTATTTTTTTTAAAAAACATACCAATAACATATTGATATTTTTGTTGGTATGTGTTATAATATATAGTACCAATATATAGAAAGGGGAAGATAAAATGTCAATCGTAAGATATGTGAATAAAAAAACAGGTCGGGTTGCCCTCTATGAATCAACTTCCCATTATGACCCGGAAACAAAACAATCCAGGCCGATCCGGAAATATCTTGGCACAGAAGATCCGGAGACAGGTGAACTGATCCCGTCGTCAGGAAAGCGCGGCAGAAAAAAGGAACCGGATGACAATTCCAGCCATAGCAAAAAGAAAAAACCAGAAACCGACTACCGGTTCCTTGCTGAAACATTAAAAAAGGAATGCGCGGAAAAAGATGCCAGGATCAAAGTTTTAGAACACCGCAACCAGTTGCTGCGTTCCAGTTTGGAACGTATAAAAGAAATCGCTTCCCATATACCGGAAGCGTAAACAGGATACCTATAGGAGGCAGCCATGGACCGTCTGTTTTCAGAATATACCACACTCCAATACCAGAATAAGGCCATGCGCCGGGAATTAGAAGCTTTCCGGAACGGGGAAAGATATAAAAAGCTGCAGGCAGACCACCACAAGGTGGTTGCCGGGTATATCAAGGAGATTGAACGGTTAAAAAAAGAATTGGCAAAGGCCCATGCCGCCACGGTTACCATCCGGAACATCTGGTTTGGGGAATGTGACTCAGACTGGGAAAAATACCAGGCCGAATTGAATAAGAAAGAACAGAAGATCCAAAAACTGATGGATAAAAACTGGGAGATCCTGAAAGCATCCGATGATAAGATTGCCGCCATCATCCAGGATTATGAGGGGCAGCTTGCGGAAAAGGATGCCGTGATCCATGGGCTGGCGGCAGAGCTCGCCCATGCGGCAGCCCTGCTCGGCAGGGATAGCACAAATACTTCCACCCCAACCGGCCAGACACCCCCGTGGAAAGACAGGCATATCCCGAACAGCCGCAGGAATACAGGGAAGCCGAAAGGCGGGCAGCGCGGACACGAGCGCCATACCCTGGAAAAGCCTGGGCCGGAAGAGGTGGACGAGGAAGTAAGCCATCCGGTGGGCGACGGGGAATTCTGTCCGGAATGCGGCTGCGGGGATTTTACCTTTACCGGTGAATGTGAGGAAAAATACGAGATTGATATCGAGGTCAAAGTCATAAAGCGGCTCCATAAATTTTGGGTGTACCAGTGCAGAAACTGCGGGCAGATTGTCCGTACTGGGATTGACCCGGCCTTACGGGCCGAGTGCCAGTATGGGGCGTTTCTCCAGGCGCTGTCCCTCTCGCTGATGAACACCACAAACGCGGCCATCAACAAGGTTCCCCTCCTGATCAGCGGCCTGACGGATGGGGAGGTATGTCCCAGTGAAGGGTATATCGCGAAACTCCAGCCAAGGGCGGCCAGGGGCTTAAAACAATTCAGGGAGGATCTTTTCCGGCTCCTGGTCACACGCCCCATCCTCTATTGGGATGACACTGTGGTGATGGCTGACAAGTCCAGGATATGCCTGCGCTTTTACGGGGATGAGACAGCCGCCTATTATGTTGCCCATAACAAAAAGGACATGGATGGCATACTGGCAGACGGGATATTGGAGGCGCTCACAGAAATGACAAGTGTCATGCATGACCACAATTCCATCAATTACAACAGCAGGTTTGTATTCATGAATCTGGAATGCAATGCACACCTGCAGAGGGACCTCCAAAAGAGTGCGGACGAAACAGGGCATAAGGTATTACTTGAGATCAAACAGCTGGTCTCCGGCACGATCAGGGACAGAAATGACCGGATCCTGTCGGGGGAGGAAAGCTTTGGGGAGGCGTATATAGAAAACTTTAACAAAAAGATGACGGAACTGCTGGGGAAAGCAGAGGGGGAGGCCGCAGCCAATACATCCGATTATTCCGGGCCATTTGAGCGTGCCCTTATTGCGAGGATTATAGATTACCGGGAAAATTTTTTTGCATGGGTGGAAGATTTTTCGTTGCCCACAACCAACAATTTGAGTGAGAGGGCGTTGCGTGGTGTGAAGACAAAAATGAAGGTGTCAGGCCAGTTCGCTTCAGCTAGGACAGCAGACAATTATGCGGCAATCCGAACTTATATAGAAACATGCAGAAGGAATGGGATCAATGAGATGAGCGCATTGACGAGGTTGTGTAACGGGAATCCTTATACTATAGAAGAAATATTCTCTCAAACATCCCAGCCATAAAAGCATTCAGCCTGTTTGAAACAAATGGCCGGCGAAATACCGGTCCATTTGTGTTGCAAAAAAGCCATTTGGACTGTGAATAGTAAC
>CAJUPQ010000151.1 GCA_910588505.1 uncultured Hungatella sp.
CAGGTATTGAATTTTCAAGGTGCATAGGCAAAATCTATGTGCGAAGTTTGAGTTTCACAGATTTGTTCTCCTTTCTCCTTGCGTTTTCTGTCTTCCTATCGTATCATAGACCATACAGTAACAGTACGGTCAATAGAAAAACAAACGATAACAGGAGAAAATGAATATGGATGAAAAAAGCAAGCTGCTGACAATCGGACAATTTGCCGCCCTCCACGGCATCAACAAAAAAACCCTGATGTGGTACGATGAGATCGGGCTGTTTAAGCCTGCCGCCGTGAACCCGGTCAATGGCTACCGCTGTTATAATTACTACCAGAGCCCTATTCTGGAGACGATCCTCCTTTTGCGGGAGCTGGATGTGTCCATTGGGGAGATCCAGGATTTTATGAAAAACCGCTCCGCCCAACACATGAAAGAGCTTTTGGATGAAAAGATCGGGGAACTGGACCTGCAGATCATGCACCTGCAGGCAGTGAAGCAAACCTTATGTAACCATCAACAGAACATGACCGCCCTCCTGACCATGGACCTGTCAGAAATCGCGGTTGTGGAAAAGGAAGAGCGCTGTCTGGTGACTGTGGACATAGACAAAGACATCACCTTTGAACAGGAAGTGGAGCTGATCACAGCCGAAACGGCCAGATACCAGCTTGGCCGCCTTCACGACGCCTCCTACGGCTCCATGATCCCTGTGGCCAGCATAGAAAACGGCAAGTTTGACGACTACACCAAACTGTTTATCGAAATCCCCTCCCTCTCACAAAAAAGCGGCCTCCACATACAGCCAAAAGGACTGTATGTAAGGGCCTTCCACAAAGGGGGATGGGACACCATCCCCCGGCGGTATGAGGAGATCCTTAGCTATGCCCGCCAAAAGCAGCTGACACTGTCCGGCTTCTCCTATGAAAAGGGCATCAATGAGACGGTCATTGACCGGGTTGAGGACTATATTGTGCGGATTGAGATTCCTATAGCGCCTCCGCGATCGCCCTGAAAAACTCCACATGCTTTAACTCATACCCAGGAGCCATAAAATCCGGGTCCGCGCTGGTCTTTACAATGATAACATTTTTTTCCGGGTTTACGTAGATCCACTGGCCGTAAACGCCGATGGCCATAAATTCTCCCTGGTCCCCCTCCGGTATCCACCACTGATACCCATACCCGATGGCATTGTAGGCGTCGTTGTTTGCCCCCGGTTTTGCATACTCCTCACTGACGTCCATGCTGGCCCGGACCCACTCCCTGTCAAGGATCTGCTGTCCGTTATACGTGCCCTCATTGAGATACAGTCTGGCAAACCGGGCGTAATCTCTCAGGGAAACGCTTAAGCCGCCCATGGCAAGCTCTGTGCCGTTGCTAAGGGTCCAGTAGGCGTCGTGGGCCGGGTCGATTTGCTTCCACAGCTTCTCCTCCATGTATTCTGCCAGGCTGCGGCCTGTGGCATTTACAATAACCTGCCCCAAAATCTCCGTGTTGATGCTCAGATATCTGCGGTATGTAAATGGCTCCTCCTGGGTGTCGTATTTCGCGATCACCTTCATAGCAGGGGTTCCCATGAGAGTCTTCATGGAAAACCCGCTCATATCCTTGTCCTCATCAAAATTGATACCCGAAGCCATCTTAAGACACGCCCGGATGGGGATATTCTCCAGCTTAGTCCCCACAAATTCCAGAATGTATTTTCCCAACGGGTCCTCCACACTGTCCACATGCCCTTCTGCCACTGCGATGCCCATGAGAGCTGACACAAAGGATTTGCCCATGGAGTTGGAAGAGAACAGCGTGTGTTCATCCCCTCCGAAAAAGTAGTTCTCATATTTGATGACGTCATCCTTCACCGCCACCATGGCCAGAGTCCTGGTGTCCTCCATAAATGCCTCCGTACCATAACGGACGCCTTCAAAATCAAATTCCTCTGCCAGGGTAACATTGTCCTCCTTCTCAAACTGAAAGGTGTTTTCACCTCTGGCGATCTTCTTTGTGGGCTGGATCTTTGGTGTATTCTGGAAGGTGTAAGCCAGATTCTCATCCTTAAAACTGTTTAATGATGTATAGATGGTCTTTATCCTCTCCCCAAAGCCAACCCAGATCACCCCGGCCACAGCAGCAACGCCAATCACAACTTTGCAAAATAATTTCTTTTTCTTTGTCATAATTTTCTCCTCATACTGGTTTGTGTTTCAGGTGTTTTGGTAACCTGTTTTTTGTTGCCTTTATCATAAACCATACAGTAACAGTCTGGTCAATACCAATCATAACTTTATTTTTAAGATCTTCGGAAATAAAAAACGCCCAAATATACAATCTGAGCGTTTCTTCCTAACTGGGATAAGCCGTAAGCTTAATTTTGTCATATTTGGTGTATTATTTAGTGAGCAAAGGGGCTAGTACAGCGTTGCATTAATTCCTAAGCAATAGTACTCGCTCTCTACGCCAGGA
>CAJUPQ010000152.1 GCA_910588505.1 uncultured Hungatella sp.
AATATGTTTTGTAATATGTATGACATTCACTTAGACCAGACAGCGACAGGTACAACATCCGCAGTTTGTGCTATGCTGATATATCGTGGATTGATTAGGAATGAAAAAAGTAAAGATGATGGGAATAAAAAATAACGAGTAATCATTTTGCAGGTCATATATCTCTAAAAAAGTAGATTACTAAAATGTCTGCGAACAAACATAAACACAGCTAGTTATGCAGGAGCAGACCTTTAAAATAATTTTATAATAAGAGTAACTTTAGGTGCATGGTAGAGAAAGAATCAATATCATGCACTTTTTTGTTCCGGAGATATCGTCTTGTAAATATTCAGGGCGGTATTTTACCGGTAATGTTGTATTGTAGCTGTCAGCGTTAGGCATGAATAATAACCGTGAATGTACACAACAATCCCAAAGACCTTACATTTAAGATTGTAAGGGACACCCGCAAAAGCCGGATGGAGCGCGGAAACCGCTTTTTTGCCGCAAGTGAAGCTGCTGTTACAAAAAATCCACAGCGAATATTAATTTTGATCATTTACGCTTTAGGCTTTTGCATCTATACTAAATACTGAAATTTTATGCGAAAGGGGCGGAAGCGTGGAAAGAAAAAGATACAGTACAGTCTTTTACCAGCTGGCGCTGTTTTTCTTTGTGGCGGGTATTCTGCCCATTGTCATTTTGGGAGTGTTTATGTACAGCCGTATGAACAGCCTGGCGGGGCAGGAACTGACCCACTCCTATGAGCTTCTGGCCTCCCAGTATCTGGGGACGGTTCAGGAAAAGGTGAAGCAGTACGAGACCAGCCTGGATTTCATCTCAAAAAATACCATAATCAATGAACAGCTCAGGAACGGGGAGCTCAATCCCTATATCCGTGGCAAGATGATCAGCGAGGAAGTCTCCCAGTCTCTGCTTTCAGACGACAGGAACACAATCCGTAACTGCCTGATTTACTCTTATCTGGAGGATACGCCGGTCTACGGCAGCAGGGTTACCATGGGGGACGCGGCGGCGCGGGAAAAGTGGTATCAGTTGTGGAAAAATGCAGAGAATGAATGGTTTTACTATGAAAATCCCGTGCGCGCAGGTGAAAATCTGGGTGTGTTGGTATATCCCATCCTCTATCAGAACATAACGACCATGAAGTGGGAACAGATCGGGATTGTGAGGTTGGAATTCTATCTGCCCCGTCTCTTCGCGCCGGCCAGGGAAGACAGAAATACATTCCGGGTGGCGGTTTTTGACGATAACGGGCGCAACTGGTATCAAACAGGCGGAATGGAAGAGGAAGAAGCGCTGGAGTGCCTGGAAATGGTTCGCCGGGAAAGCCAGGCAGACGGGGTGGTCCGGAATGTGAACGGGCAGCTGGTATGCGCTCAGCGGCTGGAGGAGTGCGGCTTAAACCTCCTGCTTTCTTTCGGCAGGGCCGGACTGGAGGAAAAGCGCCGGGAAGTCAACAATATGATTTTTCCGCTGATTTTTCTGGTGACTGTCATTGACAGCGCGGGCTGCTATGTGTTTGCGGGAATGTTTTCCAAGAGAGTTAATTTTCTGGTAAACAAGTTCAAGCGTGTGGAGACGGGGGATTTCTCGGTCACGGAGTCCGTTTCCGGAAAGGACGAGCTTCGGATATTGGACGATCAGTTCAACCATATGCTGGAGACCATCAATTCCCTGATTCGTGAAAATTATGTTCAGAAACTGGAGAAAAAAGAGGCGGAGCTGCAAAATCTCCAGCTTCAGATCAATCCCCATTTTCTGTACAATACATTGGAGACCATCAGCTCTATTGCGGCGGTACGGCAGGCATTTACGGTGTGCGAGCTCTGCGGCAAGCTGGGAGAGATCTTCCGCTACAGCCTGGGAAAAGACTACGGAGAATTCGTCACGGTGGAGCAGGAGCTGCATCATGTGGAGAATTATGTTTACATCCAGAAAGTGCGTTACCGGGATAAATTTGAAGTCTTTTACCATGTGGAGCCCAAGGTGCAGCAGTGTCTGATCCTGCGCTTTATTCTGCAGCCTGTGGTGGAGAATGCCATTCTCCACGGCATTGCGCCCATGACGGGAAGCGGGACCTTAGAGATCATGGTGGAGAGCAGAGAAGAGACATTGTGTGTGAGAGTGGAGGACGACGGAGTCGGAATGGACAATAGGAAAAAGTCAGAGCTGGAAGAGTACATCAGACGCCCGGAAACCAATCCGGGGGGGTACGAACAGGGTAGTATCGGTGTGCGGAATCCCGTGTCAATCGGACATACCAAAAATTTGCCTGCGCTCCCCCTGGG
>CAJUPQ010000153.1 GCA_910588505.1 uncultured Hungatella sp.
TTGAGGAGCTGGGTTCTTCCAGGGATATGTATCCTTTAGCGCCGGAAAGCGGGATCTATATTTTGCCGGAGGATACCTCTGTGGGGGCGGACGCGGTGGAGGTTCTGGGGCTCCACGACACGGTGTTTGAGTACGAGATCACCTCCAACCGGGTGGACTGCTACAGTGTGGTGGGTATTGCCAGGGAGGCGGCGGCCACATTTAACAAAACATTTGTTCCTCCCGTTGTGGCTCCCACAGGCAATCAGGAGGATATCCACGACTATTTGAAGGTGTCTGTGGAAGACGAGAAGCTGTGTCCCCGATACTGCGCCCGCATGGTCAAGAACATCAGGCTGGCTCCGTCGCCGGAGTGGATGCAGAGGCGTCTGGCGGCCAGCGGCATCCGCCCCATCAACAATCTGGTGGATATCACCAACTACGTGATGGAAGAGTACGGCCAGCCCATGCACGCCTATGACTACGACCTGATCGCGGGTCAGGAGATCATTGTGAAACGGGCCGGGGACGGGGACACTTTCCAGACCCTGGACGGGCAGGTGAGAAACCTGGACCACACGGTCCTTATGATCAACGACGGGGAGAAGGAGGTCGGCATTGCGGGCATCATGGGCGGAGAGAATTCCAAGATCACGGACGACGTGAAGACCATGGTGTTTGAGGCGGCCTGCTTTGACGGGCCCAATATCCGCCTGTCAGCGAAAAAGATCGGACTTCGGACCGATGCGTCAGGCAAATTTGAGAAGGGCCTTGACCCTAACAATGCCCAGGCTGCCATTGACCGGGCCTGCCAGCTGGTGGAGGAGCTGGGAGCCGGGGAAGTGGTGGGCGGCATGATCGACATTTATCCCGAAAAGCGTCAGGAGAGGCGCATCGCCTTTGACCCGGATAAGATCAACTGTCTTTTAGGAACAGACATCGACAAAAAGGATATGGTGGAGTATTTTTCCAGGCTGGAGTTAAGGCTGGATGAGGAGACCGGGGAGGTGATCGCGCCTACGTTCCGCCAGGATCTGGAGCGGCCGGCGGATATTGCCGAGGAGGTGGCGAGGTTCTTTGGGTATGACAATATCCCAACCACCCTGCCCTCCGGGGAGGCTACCACCGGCGGCCTGACCTACAAGCTGAGGGTTGAGCAGACAGCCAGGGATATCGCGGAGTTTAGCGGGTTTCATGAGAGTATGACCTACTCTTTTGAAAGCCCCAAGGTGTTTGACCGACTGTCTATCCCGGCGGATTCTCCCCTGCGCCAGGCCATTGAGATCTCCAATCCTCTGGGGGAGGATTTCAGCATCATGCGGACCACGCCGCTTCACGGGATGCTTACCTCTCTTTCCACCAACTACAACCGGAGGAATAAGAATGTGCGGCTGTACGAGCTGGCCAATATTTATCTGCCTAAGGAATTGCCTCTTCGGGAGCTGCCGGATGAGCGGATGCAGTTTGTGCTGGGGGCTTACGGGGATGTGGATTTCTTTGACATGAAGGGGGTTGTGGAGGAATTTTTCGACAAGGTGGGCATGAGCAAAAAGGCTCACTATGACCCCATGGCAGGAAAGACATGGCTTCATCCGGGACGTCAGGCCAATGTGGTTTACGACGGAAAGGTGGTAGGGTATCTGGGGGAGGTCCATCCGGATGTGGCGGATAATTATAAGATCGGGGAGAAGGCCTACATCGCCATTCTGGATATGCCGGAGGTTCTCGGGTGTACTACCTACGACAGAAAGTACGAGGGCCTTGCCAAGTATCCGGCTGTGACCAGGGATATCAGCATGGTGGTCCCCAAATCCATTATGGTGGGGCAGATCGAGGATGTGATCGAACAGCGGGGCGGAAAGATTCTGGAGAGTTATGAGCTGTTTGATATCTATGAGGGGGCACAGATCTTGGCCGGGCACAAGTCTGTGGCATACTCCATTACCTTCAGGGCGAAGGATCGTACGCTGGAGGATAAGGAAGTGAATAAGGTGATGGAGAAGATTCTTCACGGCCTTCGGGGGATGGGGATCGAGCTTCGGGCTTAGGATATGTGAAAGGGGCTGTTGCACTAAGATTTTGTAAATCTTCAATGCAACAGCCTTTTTTGCGTGTTTTTCTCCATAAATATATTGTAGTAAGAGAATAAATATT
>CAJUPQ010000154.1 GCA_910588505.1 uncultured Hungatella sp.
CCTGGCGTAGAGAGCGAGTACTATTGCTTAGGAATTAATGCAATGATGTACTAGTGCAACGATGTACTGGTACATATTGCTTAGGAAGGCAGAGTGATCTTTTTCTTCTTCTCATCCTTTGACTCTTTGTAGAGAACGATCTTCTTGCCGATCACCTGGACCACTTCAGAGTGGGTCCGCTCCGCCAGAGTCTGTGCCAGATCGCGGCTGTCATCCAGACAGTTTTTTAACACGCTGATCTTAATAAGCTCCCTGGCCTCCAAAGCCTCTAAGACCGCCTGGGTCAGCTCCGGAGTCAGGCTGGATTTCCCGATCTGAAAGATGGGATCCAGATTCATGGCAAGGCCCTTTAAATAAGCCCGCTGTTTTGTCGTCATAATTGCCCCTTTCGGAATATTCTCCGTTATTTGTAATAATCAAAAACCAGGCCGTACATGCGCACCGTGTCGCCTTCCTGGATCCCGGCCTTCTCCAATTCCTCCAAAACCCCGGAATCTTTCAGGAAATTCTGGAAGAACACAAATCCCTTCTCCGACTCCAGGTTGGTGTATCCCAGCATCTTCTCGATCCTCGGCCCCTCCACCACATACTCGCCGTCGTCATTCCTCTCTACCGTGAAGGGAAGGTTCATGCCCATATTCAGCCGGGACATGTCAAATTCCCTGGCAAAGACCACCGGTTCGCTGTTCAGCCCCTTCAAAAGATCATAGACCCCGTAGAGAAGCTCCCTGACGCCCTTTCCGCTGACCGCGGAGATGGGATAGACTTTTATGCCCTGAGGCTCAAACTCCCGGCGTATGCGGTCCAGGGAGTCACACTCCTGGTCAAAAACCGCGTCCATTTTGTTGGCGGCAATGACCTGGGGGCGGCTCATAAGATCTTCATTGTAAGACCGCAGCTCCTTATTGATGGCGCAGATATCCTCCAGAGGGTCCCGCCCTTCCGTGGAGGCGGCGTCCACCACATGGATCAGCACCTTGGTCCGCTCGATGTGCCGCAGAAAATCGTGGCCCAGCCCAACGCCGTCGGACGCTCCTTCAATAAGCCCGGGGATGTCCGCCATGACAAACCCGGCGCCGTCATCCAGATCCACCACACCCAGATGAGGATCCAGGGTGGTAAAATGGTAGTTGGCGATCTTAGGCCTGGCATTGCTGACTCTGGATAAAAGGGTGGATTTGCCCACATTGGGGAACCCTACCAGGCCCACGTCCGCGATGACCTTAAGCTCCAGAGTCACCCACAGCTCCTGGCTGTCCTGCCCCGGCTGGGCGTACTTGGGAGCCTGCATGGTGGATGTGGCGTAGTGCATGTTGCCCAGTCCGCCTCTGCCCCCCTTTAGGATCACCTCCCGCCGGTTTTTGCCGGACATGTCAGCGATCACCTGTCCGCTCTCAAAGTCCTTAATAACGGTTCCTTCCGGAACTTTGATCACCAGATCCTTGCCGTTGGCGCCGTGACAGCGCTTCTTGCCCCCCGGTTCCCCGTTTTTCGCAACGTACTTTCGCACTTGTCTGAAATCCACAAGGGTGTTTAATCCATCGTCAATCTCAAAGATAATGTCTCCGCCTTTCCCGCCATCCCCGCCGTCGGGGCCTCCGGCCGGAACGTACAGTTCCCGGCGGAAACTGACATGGCCGTCCCCGCCTTTTCCGGATTTAAGAAATACCTTCGCGCGATCTGCAAACATGATCTGATTCACCGTAACCTTTCTGAAACCTGTATGAAATAAGGAAAAAATGGCTTCATACGTGATAAGTATGAAGCCATGTGGATTACTCGCTGATTGTTCTTGGGTAAACAGAAACCTGCTTTTTGTCTCTGCCCTTTCTCTCGAATCTCACAACACCGTCAATCTTGGCAAACAGGGTGTCATCGCCGCCCCGGCCTACGTTCAGGCCCGGATGGATCTTGGTTCCTCTCTGTCTGTAGAGAATGTTGCCGGCAAGTACAAACTGTCCGTCAGCTCTCTTGGCTCCCAGTCTCTTGGCCTCGGAATCTCTGCCGTTCTTGGTAGAGCCCACGCCTTTTTTATGAGCAAATAACTGAAGGTTCATCTTAAACATCACTTACACCTCCT
>CAJUPQ010000155.1 GCA_910588505.1 uncultured Hungatella sp.
GCGGGAGATTTTTCCCAGAGTTCAGTTTGTTGTCACAACCCATGCGCCAGCGGTTGTCAGCAGCGCGAAGAGTGAGAATCTTGTGATATTAAAGAATTATGAGATAGAAGATACGGCTGCGGAGATATATGGAAATGATGTAAATTCTATACTGAAAGATATTATGGGCGTATCAGACCGCAATCCCGCTATCGCGGAACTTTTCACTCGGTTCTATTCGTTGTTGAATGATGGGCAGTACGACAGAGCGGAAAAGATTCTGGATGAGATCGACGGGCAGAGAGACTACCATGATAAGGAAGTGGCTGCCGACCGAGTAAAGTTAAAGTTGGAAAGAATCCGGGGAGGGCAGAAATGATCGAGGTAAAAAAGGGGATCGAACCGGCTGGATTGAAAGAGTTGAGAGAGGATCCTATGTTAAGCGGTCTTTCGCCCAAAGATATGTTCGCGGAGCTGCGGAATCCTTTGAAAGCCCTGATTATTGAAAGCCTGCGGCATGATCAGGGACAGCTTTGTGTATATTGCATGAGCAGAATTCCGAGAGAAGATAAGGATCCAGGCATAGCGGGAACAACAATAGAACATTTTATACCCGTTGAACCGAAAGATGGGCGTGATGTAGGACAGGCTTTAGATTATAATAATTTGTTTGCGGTCTGCCATGGAAATGTGAAAAAGCGTATGAAAGGCATGCGCAGAGTCAGAACCACAGATGATTTGACTTGTGATAAGCATCGGGAAAATACAGAGTTTCGGAAGATCAATCCATGTAAGAAGGAAACATTGCAAACAATTTTCTATACATTAGATGGCAGGATTGATGCGTCAGATCCGGATGTACGGTTTGATTTAGTGAATACATTAAATTTAAACTGTGCATCCGCGCCTTTAATAGCTGAAAGGAAAGCCGCTTTAGACGAGTTGATCAATGAGATCGGAAAGGTGGATATAAAATTTTTACATACTTATTGCTCAGAAATGTTGAACGCGTTCCTGGAGGAAGGGAATCCCAAAACACCTTATGTGGGAATTTTAATGTGGTATTTGCAAACCATGGTAAAGGCATTGTCATAGGACCCATGGCTGATCAGTCATGGAGTGAACAGTAACCCCAGGACAGTTACTGCTCACATAGGTTCACAGCAACTGGCAAAAATCCATGAAAATCGCCTGCGGCGATGGGATTTTTGCTCTCTGGCCCAGTTTATCACACGGTCAGCGCGGCAAGCGCGCAGACCTACCTGAACAGTAACCCCAGGACAACAATCTGTCTGACGACAACTGTGAATTAGCTTGAATTAAAGCCCGAATAATAGTATAATTATTTCCAGGGACTGGCATGTTTTGCCAGAGCGTTTATGAAACGCCTGAATATTTTTAAATCCAAGGAGGACACGATTATGGTCAACTGGAACAATATGGATACTCTTTCTTCATTCCAGGAGCTTTTGAAGGCGGAGAAGGTGGATCTGGCCCAAGTGATGAGTGGTGAGAACGGCGGGGAGAGAGTTAAAAAGTACAGTGTTCCCATGGCGGAAGGCATGGTCTACAACTATGCCGCGAAGCAGGTGGATGACGCGGTCTTGGAGGGTCTTGCGAAACTGGCCGACGAAGCCCAGCTGACGGAAAAATTTGAGGCTCTTTACAACGGGGAAGTCATCAATACAGGGGAGAAGCGCATGGTGCTTCACCACATGACCAGAGGGCAGTTAGGGGATGCTGTTGTGACAGACGGCGTTAATAAACGGGACTTCTATGTGGGAGTCCAGCAGAAGGTGGCGGAGTTCGCCAAAAAGGTACATGCCGGTGAGATCACCAACGGGGCAGGGGAGAAATTTACCACTGTAGTCCAGATCGGTATCGGCGGAAGCGACCTGGGTCCCCGGGCCATTTATCTGGCTCTTGAGAACTGGGCGAAGAAGCATGATACCCTTAAGATGGAAGCAAGATTTATCAGCAACG
>CAJUPQ010000156.1 GCA_910588505.1 uncultured Hungatella sp.
ATCTGACAAAAAATCATCTCACAAAATCAGGCACAAAGAGACTCCGAGAGTACATGATATGAAAAGGGAGGATATTACCATGAAATTATGTATTGACACTGCGGATACGGCGCAGATCAGGCACATTTATCAGTATTTTCCGGTGGACGGCGTGTCCACCAATCCGTCGATCCTGGCAAAAACGGGACGAAACCCTTATGAGGTCTTAAAGGAGATCCGCTCCATCATCGGTGAGGACGGGGAGTTGTTTGTGCAGGCCACGGCCAGGACGGCGCAGGATATGGAGAGGGAGGCCCGCCGTATTGTCGGGGAACTGGGGGAGTTTACGCTGATCAAGATTCCCTGTGTGCCGGAGGGATTCAAGGCCATGAAAATGCTCCATAGGGAGGGCATCCGCTTTATCGGCACTGCCATCTACACCGCCATGCAGGGATGGCTGGCGGCAAAGTGCGGCGCTGAATATGTGGCTCCTTATGTGAACCGCATTGACAATATGGGGTTTGACGGGGTTCAGGTGGCTAAGGACATCCATGACGCCATCATGGGCAGCGGCTTTGACAGCGGGCTTCTGGCGGCAAGTTTCAAGAACAGCCAGCAGGTGCTGGAACTGGCCAAGTACGGGGTAAAGGCGGTTACGGCAGCGCCGGATATTATCGAGGGGCTGGTGAAGAACGCGGCCATCGATGCTGCCATTGACGGGTTCACGAAGGATTTTGAGGGGCTGTGCGGCAGGGGGATGACTATGGCGGATCTGTAGGGCGGCGGGGATGCTGTTCAGAGGTGTCAGAAGAGGTGAGAGCGTAGCCGAATGGGGGATATGGGGCGGTAGGGAGGAGTTTTTGAGATATTCATGGGAGCTGAATTAGGTGTATAATTGAGTGAGCAAAAAAATTCACCCTGCCAGGGCCATGGATCTGCCTTTATAGCACATTGCCATTTTTTTATCTCTATGGTATACTTAACCATTATAAGAGATCATTTAGAGGAGTGCACCATAACGCGAAAACAGCTATGGAGATCAGAGTCAATGTAAAACATATGGGAAAGCGGAAAAAATCCGTAGAGCCGAGGACTTACCATCTGGCCGCCGCCCCGTCCACGGTCAGGGAGTTAATTCTGGCAGTGGCGGAGGCGGGCGTGAGGGAACACAACGAGAGGCTGGAAAGCCAGAAGGCCGGGGAGCTGCTTTGCTGCCTTACAGGGCAGGAGATCCAGGAGAAGGCAGAGGCGGGGAAGGTCTCTTTCGGGGAGCTCTACGGGGAGAAGAGGGCGGATCTAAAACAGGCCCAGGACAATGCCATTCAGTGCTTTGAGGATGGGATCTACCGGATCTTTCTGGACGACAGGCCTTTAGAGAGGCTGGATGAGGAGATCGGGGAGGCCGGGAAGGGAACCTTTACCTTTGTAAGGCTCACCATGCTTTCAGGAAGATTGTGGTGACGGATGGAGGAGAGAAGCGGATCGAAGTTCTATTTCTCTTTTGAAGAGCAGGATAGATAATTGCGAAGGGCGAAGATGTCGAGACTATTCCGCAACTTTGTAGTGAAAAATATCTGTTTTTTAGGGTTTCAGTATATTGTTGAGTAATGTTAAGGCGATCGTGTTGTGGGCTAGAGCGTGTTTGAAAATGGCTTAAATATACCGCAAAGGGGGCGCGCATCTGGCGGGAATGAATTTTCAAACACGCTCTAGGAGGGATCTGTCTCTCTGTAATTGAAAGCAAGATCAAGATTCGGTTTCTTCCGTAAATCAGCGTATTTGAATTTTTATGTTCATATACACGAATGGATACTCTGCGACTTGCTTTCTAAACCCTCATGCCCCACATTTGGCACCACCATAAATGAAACTGTGCAAG
>CAJUPQ010000157.1 GCA_910588505.1 uncultured Hungatella sp.
CAAGTCAAGTCTTTTTTCCTTATTTTTCAAGGAATTTTTAGTTACATATCTCAGATGAATGAGCCAAGAGGATGGACATTTTCTGTATCTGGTACGAAAATAGAGGGGTTGGGGTACAAGAAGTAGAACGTCTTGGTTTTTCGCTCTACATGGCCTTATGTGTACCCTTCCTTCTACGGCAGCGAACCTCCCGTGTCTACCAGGCTCACCCTCATTTCTGTGTGGCCTAACTTCCTTCGTCCCGCCTGTCCATAACCAGGATGTCAGCTTAGCTCCATTTCAGGGTCCTGCCCTAAGGTAAATATTCCTGCCGACTACTGGCTCATTCTTTGTTTTAAGTCTTACTGACCTATTCTGTACGCTTCGCAAACCGGCACCTTGCGGCGGACGTTTCCCCGGCTCCATCCACATACCTTCCAGCTGTCCTGTCACAGCTGGATTCAGTTCTCAGAAATAACTGCTGAAAACTCAACCCAACCGTGACAGGGGTATTGCCTCCTTTTGTTTCTGACTGCTATGCTGTCTGTATCTGCGGCCTTCTGATATCACCCATCAGTTTATTTGCATCATAATCTACACCTTTTGTAAGGATCGTGTAGAATACTCTTATTATTTTACACGCCACGGCTACTACTGACTGCATCTTTTTTAGGGGATTTTTCTTTCGGGTTCGGTAGTACTCGTATATTTCCCGGAATTCCGCATTCTTCCCTATCAGCGATATCGCTGCCTCATACAGTACATACCTAAGACGTTTCCGTCCGCGATAACTGATCCTGCTTTCGCCATTATGCTTGCCTGAGTCATTTGCCACGATTGCATATCCTGCCAGCTTCTGCAGCTGTTTGGGATTATCAAAACGTCCAATGTCTCCCACCTCCGCAATAAAGCCGCTGACCGTGGTCAGGCCAATCCCCTTGATCTCCATCAGTTTATCAACATAAGGTATCTCCCTCAGCTTCCCCTCTATACTCCGGAGCAGTTCTTCCAGCCTTGATGTGTATACATCCATATCTCCCAGAAGGTGCCTCAGTTCAATCCTTGCCGTTTCCGGCGCCTCCTTACTTCCAACGCTGTGCTCTGCGGCTGTTATCAGAGTCTTTGCCCTCTTCATTCCAACTCCCCGCAGCTTTGCATCCCGCCAAATCTGGTTCACGCCTTCCGCTCCCAGTTTTATGATGTCATCCGGCAGTGGGGCCACTTTCAACACCATCCTCCCACTGGCTGCCTTTAAATCCCCGTAAACGTCTTTATATTCAGGAAAGTAAATGGCAAACCATCTGTCAATCCGGTTCTTGATCCGCGTCAGCTCCTCCTATGTCTGGAAACGCAGGTTCGATAAGCTTCTGACCTCTGCATAGATACCGGTTGGTATGTAAGGGTACGAGAACCGCCCCTCATTGACAAGCGCAGCGATCGTCTTGGGATCTTTCCGGTCATTCTTGTTAGGATTGTTGTCATCCAGTTCCTTCGATTTCTTGATATGGTGGGGATTCACATGCACCGGTCTCATTCCGTTGTCCTGCAGGAATTTCCCCAGTGCGAACCAATAGTGTCCTGTCGGCTCCATTCCGGGAATCACAGCGGTCTTGCCGTGCTTTTCTGCAATGTCCTCCACCCATGCTCTCAATGCCATGAAACCAGCTTCTGTGTTGCTAAACTCCAACGCTTTCCTGGAGTACTCATAATTTCTCCAGTCAAATGCCCTGGCATAGTGGGCCTCACTTCCCACATCGATTCCAATAATCAAAGTTTTTTCAGTTATGGATGCAATTTTTGCGTTCTGTGTGTTATAATTCATTTTAGATACCTCTCTGTTCAATAAGATTTTTACTAACCTGCGAAGTC
>CAJUPQ010000158.1 GCA_910588505.1 uncultured Hungatella sp.
AAGAAATGGAAACAAAAGTCCGGCAAAGCTTGTCCGGTATGTTAGATGAGATGGCGGCTGATATAGCCAGAATGGTACTCAGGGCCAATGGGAATATTCCAGGAGCTTCCTGTATAATTTAAGTATAGGGAATTCCAAGAAAGAAGGTTGAGAAAAAAATACCTCAGAGTAAAATAAGATTACTGACTTTGCCGGTTAGTAAAAATCTTATTGAACAGAGAGGTATCTGAAATGAATTATAACACACAGAACGCAAAAATTGCATCTATTACTGAAAAAACTTTGATAGTTGGTATTGATGTCGGAAGCGAAACTCATTACGCCAGGGCTTTTGACTGGAGGAATTATGAGTATAGCAAAAAGCCGCTGGAGTTCAGTAACACAGAAGCCGGATTCCTGACATTGAAAGCATGGATGGACGATATCGCAGAAAGGCATGGAAAAACTGATGTGATTCCTGGAATGGAACCGACCGGTCATTACTGGTTTGCGTTAGGGAAATTCTTGCAGGACAGCGGAATGAAGCCGGTGCATGTGAATCCCCACCATGTTAAGAAATCGAAGGAACTGGATGACAACAATCCCAACAAGAATGACCGCAAAGATCCGAAAACAATCGCGGCACTGGTCAATGAGGGACGTTTTTCCTATCCATATATACCAACCGGTATTTACGCGGAGATCAGGAGTCTTTCGAACCTGCGCTTCCAGACGCAGGAAGAGCTCACAAGGATCAAAAACCGGATTGCAAGATGGTTTTCCATCTACTTTCCGGAATATAAAGACGTATACGGAGATCTAAAAGCAGTCAGTGGCAGAATGGTGTTGAAGGCAGCCCCGCTGCCGGAGGATATTGTAAAGCTCGGGGCAGAAGGCGTGAACCGGATCTGGAGAGATGCGAAGCTGAGAGGCGCTGGAATGAAGAGGGCAAAGACCCTGGTATCAGCTGCAGAGCATAGCGTTGGGAGTAAGGAAGCGCCGGGAGCAGCGAGAATCGAATTAAAAAATCTGCTGAATGACATGGATATATATGCGGCAAGACTGGAGGAACTGCTGCGAAATATAGAAGAAAAACTAAAGGAGATCCCATACATTGATAAGCTGATGGCGATTAAAGGGATCGGCCTGGTTACAGTCAGTGGCTTTATTGCAGAGGTTGGGGACATAGGACGTTTCGATAATCCCAAACAGCTGCAGAAACTGGCGGGATATGCGATCGTGGCGAACGATTCTGGCAAGCATAACGGAGAAAGCCGGATCAGCTACCGCGGGCGGAAGCGCTTGAGATATGTGCTGTATGAGGCGGCGATATCACTGATTGGAAAGAATGCGGAATTCCGGGAAATACATGAGTATTATCGGAGCCGAAAGGAAAATCCGCTGAAAAAAATGCAGTCAGTGGTAGCGGTAGCCTGCAAGGTTATAAGGGTATTCTACGCGATTCTTACAAAAGGTGTAGATTATGATGCGGAGAAACTGATGAGAGACATCAGGAGGCCGCAGATACAGGCAGCATAACAACCAGAGACAAAACAAGTAAAATCCCTGCTACAGTTGAATTGAACCTTTAGAAAAAATCTGAGAGTTGAATTCAGCTGTGGCAGGAAAGCTGAAAAGTATGAGGAGCAGGCTGGGGAAACGTCCGCCGCAAGGTGCTGGCTTGCGGATCATACAGAACAGGTCAGTAAGACTTAAGACAAAGAATGAGCCAGTAGTCGGCAGGAATCATCACCATAGGGCAAGACCCTGACAAGGAGCTAAGCTGACACCCTGGTTATGGACAGG